>CAYUVT010000148.1:0-7838 GCA_964448165.1 uncultured Anaerolineaceae bacterium
AATCCTCGGTCCGCTTGTCCCTGGGGGTCGTGAAGAGCTCCTGAGTGGGGCCGTATTCTATCAACTGCCCCGTGGTGCGCTCATCAGTGAGCATGAAGGCGGTGTAGTCAGAGACGCGGGCGGCCTGCTGCATGTTGTGGGTCACGATGATGATCGTGTAGTCCTTCACGAGCTCGCGCATAAGGTCTTCGATCTTGAGGGTGGCGATGGGGTCGAGGGCGGAGCATGGCTCGTCCATGAGGATAACGTCGGGCTGGTTGGCGATGGCGCGGGCGATGCAGAGGCGCTGCTGCTGGCCGCCAGAGAGGGCGAGGCCGCTCTTTTTGAGGTTGTCCTTCACCTCGTCCCAGAGTGCGGCGCGGCGGAGGGAGTCCTCGGCGAGGGCCTTGAAGTCGCCTTTGTAGCCGTTGACTTTCGCGCCGAAGACGACGTTCTCGTAAATGGATTTGGGAAAGGGGTTCGGTTTCTGGAAGACCATGCCGATGCGGCGGCGCACCTCGACCGGGTCGATGTTCGGGCCGTAGAGGTCGACGCCGTGGTAGCGGATGGAGCCCTGGATACGGGCGGTGGGGATGAGGTCGTTCATGCGGTTGATGCAGCGGAGGAGGGTGCTCTTGCCGCAACCGGAGGGGCCGATGAGTGCGGTCACCTTGTTGACCGGGATGTTCATGGAAACGTTGGTGAGGGCCTGCTTCGCCCCGTACCAGAGGGAGATATCCTCGATGGCGAGCGCCGTCTCTTCGGGCGGGGAGCTGATGGCGGCGGGGTTGCCGCGGGGTGCGCTGCCGCTGAACGTTTCGCCTGAGGCGCGCTGGCCCATTTCGGAGGGGCGGAGGTCGACGGTATTAGCCATTGCGATAGATCCCTCTAGACGCGGCGGAAGCGCTCACGGATGAGAACAGCGATGAGGTTGAGTCCCACGATGAGGACCATGAGGACGATGATCCCGGCGGCGGCGTTCTGGCGGAACGCCTCCTGCGGGAGCGTGGTCCAGTTGTAGATCTGGATGGGCACCGTGGTGAAGCTCTGATTGAGGCCGGTGTTATCGAAAGCGATGAATGCGAAGGCGCCGATCATGATGAGCGCGGCAGTCTCGCCGGCGGCGCGGGCGATGGCCAGGATGACGCCGGTCATGATGCCGGGCATGGCCCCGGGAAGGATGTGGTACCAGACGGTTTGCCAGCGGGTAGCTCCGAGGGCAAGGGAGCCATCGCGGATGCTGGGGGGCACCTGCCGGATCGCCTCAACCGAGGCGATGACGGTCATGGGGAGGATCATGAGGGTGAGCGTGAGCGCGCCGGCAAGGATGGTCGGGCCGAGGGCAGGGATGATCGTGATGCCCAGGACTTCGAAGCCACGGACGAACACGGCGAGGCCCAGGATGCCATAGATGATGCTCGGTACGCCCGCCAGGTTCGAGATATTGAGGCGTACGAGCGACGTGAACCAGTTCTTGGGGGCGAATTCCTCGATGAAGAGGGCGGTGCCCACGGCGAGCGGGATCGCCAGAATGATTACCGTCCCCATGAGCCAGAGCCAGCCCAGGAGGGATGAGCGCAAGCCCGCCTGGGCCGCTCGACGCGACGGGTAGTTGGTGAAGAAGTCGAGCGAGATGCGCGACCAGCCGGTCTGGATGACGTCGATCGCGAGGTAGATGAGGACTGCCACGGCGAAGAGGGTGGCCGAGAGGAGGACGTAGCGAGAGAGGCGGGAGAGGGCCTGCCGGCGTGCGACCTGGCCGGTTGCCTTGAGGGAGAACTCTGCCGGGGCGGGCTGTGTGGCCATTACTCGTAGGCCTCACGGAAGCGGTTGATGATCACGGTAGCCGCCACGTTGGTGATGAAGGTGAAGATAAACAGCATGGATGCGACCGCGAAGAGCGAGCTGTACTGGATACTGCCGCGGGCGGCATCGCCCAGGCCGACCTGGAGCATGTAGCCGGTCATGGTCTGGATACTGGCGAGCGGATTGAGGGTGAGGGCCGGGGTTGAGCCGGCGGCGACGGCGACGATCATGGTCTCGCCGATGACACGGGCGATGGCCAGGAGCACGGCAGCGATGATCCCGGAGAGGGCAGCCGGGAAGACGACGCGAGCGGCGACTTCGAGGCGGGTGGAGCCCAGGCCATAGGCTGCCTCGCGGAGGTCTCGAGGAACGTTGGACATGGCGTCTTCGGAGACCGAGGCGATGGTGGGCAGGATCATGATCGCCATGACGATGCTGGCGCTGAGCGAGTTGAAGATTGGGACCCGGTCGTCACCGAAGATGGGGCGGAGGATATCCGTGGTGATGACGGTGAGGGCGAAGAAGGCGTAGACCACGGTTGGGACGCCGGCGAGGGCTTCGAGGACCGGCTTGAGGATGGCCCGGGTGCGCGGGTGGGCGTATTCGCTGAGATAGACCGCGGCGGCGAGGCCCAGGGGCAACGCGATGACGAGCGACCAGAGGAGGACGTTGAACGTTCCGGCGACGAGTTCCCAGATGCCGAATTCTTCAGGCTCGAAGAGGGGTTGCCAGTTCACCGTGAAGAGGAATTCGCCGATGGAGACTTCGCGGAAGAAGTCGATGGTCTCGGCGAAGAGCGTCTCGATGATAAGTACGGTGGTGATGAGGGAGATGGCGCCGCAAAGCCAGAGGGAAGCGATGACGACCTTTTCACCCGGGTGCCGGGAGAAGGACTTGCGCATCTGCAGTTCGAGTTCGGCCCCGTGTAATGCCGGGCGGATGCGCTGGGCCGGGGGCTGTGTCATCGAATGGTGCTCCGAGGAAGCCTGGGGTTCATCCCCATGGAGGTTACGCCGAGAGCGGCGTGGGGTGTAGCGCCGGTAGCCGCGGCTGGCCGGGACCAATGGTCCCGGCCAGCCTGCAGTGAGGGCACTTGCTAGGGGAGGAAGGGCGCGACTTTGTCCTGCTGCTGCTTCAGCAGGTCATCGGGCAGGCTGATGTACCCGACTTCCGCTGCCAGGTCCTTCATGTTGTCGACGTAGAACTTGACGAAGCCGAGCACTTCCTGGCGTTCCTTCAGTAGCGTCTTCGTCGTGTAGATGAAGAGCGGGCGGCTCAGGGGGACGTACTTGCCGGTGAGGGCATTTTCGAAGCTCGGTTCGACGCAGCCCTTGCCCCCGTCCACCTGGACCGCATTCAGCTTCTTCCCGGCCTCTTCGAAGTAGGCGAAGCCGAAGTAGCCGATGGCGTTCTTGTCGCCCTCGATGCCCTGGACGAGCACGTTGTCGTCTTCGGAGGCAGTGCCGTCGGAGCGGTGGGCCGGCTCCTTGCTGGCCTCACCACGAAGCTTGATGGCTTCCTTGAAGTAGTCGAACGTGCCGGAATCGGCGCCCGGGTAGTAGAACTTGATGGTCTCGTTCGGCCATGAGGGGTCGAGGTCGCTCCACTTCGAGGCACCGCCGTTCTTAAAAGCGAGCTGAAGCTGCTCGGCCGTCATGCATTTCGCCCAGGTGTTCTGGGGATTCACGACGACAGTGAGCGCGTCGATGGCGACCTGGATTTCGACGATGTCGTCGGCGGGGATGTTGTTCTTTGCGCAGGCCTCCTTCTCGCTGTCCTTGATGGGGCGAGAGGCATCGGAGACCTGGATTTCGCCGCGGCAGAACTTTTCGAATCCGCCGCCGGTGCCGGAGAGCGCGACGTTCGCGCGGACGTTCTTCGCTTGCTTGCTGAAGTCCTCAGCGACGGCCTGGGAAATGGGGAAGACGGTGGAGGAGCCATCGATGCGGACTTCGCCGGAGAGGCGGCTGTAGTCGAGGCCGGAGGTGTCGGGAGTGGATGAGCCGCCGTTGCCGTCGTCGTCATCGCCACCGCAGGCAACGGCGACGAGGGCGGCCGTGGAGACAGCCGCGGCGAGCAGGTAGGCTCGCTTGCCTTTCAGGAACGTGTGAAGCATGTGGAGAGTTCTACCCCTGTGTGTGGTTTCAGTGAGCTTCGAGCAGAGGCTATGGGGGGGCGTTTAACCAGAGATTAACGGCCGGGCCAGCAGCCGGCGGAGGTTTTACAGGGAGTTTGCAGAGGCCGCATGTAGGCCTTACGCGGAGGGTCGAACATTTGAGAAGAAGCGGGGAGGACGACGGCCCCGACCCGCTTGCAACCCTCTGGTTGTCGAGGGCTCCAGGCTTGCCAGCCCCGTCCCGGGAAATCCCGGGTGGCAGGCCCGGAGCCCTCGGCGCATACTTGAGGCAAGGCGTCCGCCGCTTTGAGAAGGGCCGGACCGGGAGCCCCCAACCGTGGCGCAGAAAATCCTGCTGGTCGACGACGAAAGCAACATCCGTGACCTGAACGCGCTCTACCTGGAGAAGGAGGGGTACGCGGTCGAGCACGCCACGAACGGCACGGAGGCCCTCGCGCGGTTCGCGCAATCGCCCCCGGCGATGGTTGTGCTGGATGTGATGATGCCGGGGATGGACGGCTTCGAAGTGCTGCGCGAGTTGCGGCGGGAGCACGACACGCCGGTGCTGATGCTGACGGCCCGAAGCGAGGACATCGACAAGATCGTCGGGCTTGAGCTGGGGGCGGATGACTATATGTCGAAGCCATTCAATCCGCGGGAGCTGGTCGCGCGGGTGAAGCGCATCCTGCACCGGGTGGAGGGCGGCCGGAAGCCCCAGAACGCGATCAGCGTGGCGAACCTTTCCGTGGACAAGGCGCGGCGCGAGGCGCGGGTGGATGACGAACTGCTCCAGCTGCGGACCAAGGAGTTCGACCTGCTGGTTGCGTTCGTGGAGAACCCCGGGATCGCGCTCACCCGCGACCAGCTGCTTGGCTCGGTGTGGGGGTACGACTTCGCGGGCGAGACGCGAACGGTGGACGTGCATGTGCAGCACCTGCGCTCGAAACTGAACCGTGCGAAGGTACAGATAGAAACCCTGCGGGGCGTCGGGTACAAGCTGGTGGAAATGCCGGCCTGAGCCCCCGCGGCGGAGGTGCCGCCCACCGTGGCGCGAGGGAGGACCTATCGGCGCGAGGACGTGAGGGGGCCGTCGGTTGGCGGCGGCCCGGGGCGTGCCGTGGGCCGGGGAGCGGCGCGTGGATAGCCTGCAGGTTCGGCTGCTGTTCACGTACCTGGCGATCATCGTGGTCACCCTGGCGCTGGCGGCGCTCAGCCTGCTGCTGCAGATGGGGGAGTACCGCGAACAGATTTCGTACGGGAACCTGGAGGATCTCGGGCGGCTGGTGAACTCGCAGGCCAACGCCGAAATCCAGCGGGCAATCGAAGAGGGCGACCCGGCGGCCAGCGGCGAGGTCCTGCTCGCGGTGCGGCAGTTTCTGACAGCTGGCCGGGTGGCCTCGGACACCTCGCTGGCCATCGTGGACAGGCGGGGGGAGGTCATCCCGGGGCTAACGTCCCGGCCACCGGACCAGCCCCTCGACGGGGCCGTGGTGCGGGACCTGAAGGAACAGCCCCGGGTGGAGGGGAGCGGTGCCCCGGCGGCCGAGCCCCGGCGCTGCCGGCTGGATATCCCTGATCGGCCACCGATCCTGTGTGTGAGCATGGCGCTGGACCCACAGGTGCTCGAAGCGCTCCAGGAGACTGACGCGGCGGCGATCATTGTGGCGCGGCCCGCAGCGAGCCTGGGCGAGATTGTGGGCGACCTGATGCCCAGGTTGCTGTTTTCGGGGTTGATCGCGGTGGCGGCAGCGCTAGTGCTGGGCTTCGCGTTCAGCCAGAGCGTGGCGGCGCCATTGCGGGGCATCGCGCGGGCGGCGCGGAGCGTGGCGCGGGGCAACTACCGGCAGCGGGTGCCGGCGACGGGGCCGCGAGAAGTGCGCGACCTTGCGGCGAATTTCAACCGGATGACCGAGGAAGTGCAGCGCTCGCAGCAGACACTGCGGGACTTCCTGGCGAACATCTCGCACGAACTCAAGACGCCCCTGACATCGATACGAGGATTCAGCGAGGCGATGCTGGACGGGACGATCGACGACCGGGAGGGCGTGGACCGTTCGGCGAAAATCATCAGCGACGAATCGAACCGGGTGCTTCGCCTGGTGCAGGAGCTGCTGGACCTTTCGCGGATTGAGAGCGGCCAGGTCTCGATGCAGCAGGAGGAGGTCGACCTGCGGGAACTGTTCGAGCATGTGGGCGAGGTCTTCGCGCTGCGGGCGGAGGAGGCCGGAGTGCACCTGGATGTGGCCGTGCAGGGGCACGCCCGCATCCGGGGAGACTTCGACCGGCTGGAACAGGTGATGAACAACCTCCTGGACAATGCGCTCCGGTACACGCCTGCCGGGGGGACGGTGCGGGTCGCGTGCCGCGACCTGCAACCCGGGACGCTGCAGGTGACGGTCAGCGATTCAGGTCCGGGTATCCCCACGCAGGACCTTCCCCACCTCTTTGAGCGCTTCTACCGGAGCGCGGCGAACCAGGGGAACGGCAACCGGAAGGGTTACGGCCTGGGCCTGGCGATCTCGCGGGAGATCGTGCGGGCGCACGGCGGCGAGATCTGGGCGACGAGCGAAGAGGGGCACGGGACCACGTTCGTGTTTACGCTTCCCACCGCGGGCCGAACAACACGGCGAGCCGGCGCGAAATAGCGTCCATGCTGTAGCCGCTGGCTGCGCCACCGAACCGGCCGGCCCAGCCCGCGGTCACGATGGCCATGCGGTAGAGTCCGAACGCCTCGTAGTAGTCAAGGTTATGCAACCTGGTTCCCGTGACGTCCTCGTACGCCTCGGAGAGGAGTGTGCGACCGGCTGAGCCGGATATGCCGCCGAATACCGTGTGGAGCGCGGCGTAGAAGCCGAGGTCGGAGCGCGGATCGCCGATGGCGGCGAGCTCCCAATCGAGGACGGCGACGACGGTATTGCCGGAGAAGAGATAGTTGCCGGGGTTGGGGTCGCCATGGAGGAGGGCGAAGCGCGCATCGGCGGGTTCGTTGGCGCGAAGCCATTCGCCCAGTGCCACCACGAGGGGGGCCCGGGAGATGCGGAGCCGCTCGGCCCGCTGCCGCCAGGCGGCTGCCTCGGCGGCGAGTGGTGTGGGCGGGTCGGCTTCGGCAGCGAGGAACTGGAGACCCAGCGCACGCCAATCGACCGAGTGGATCGCCGCGAGCATGGCGGCGGCCGCGTGAAGCCGGGGTCCCTGGGCGTACCAGAAAAGGGGCAGTGTTTCGCCAGGTACGCGGGCCATGATGAAGAACGGCACACCGAGCACCGAGGGGTCGGGTTCGTACCAGGCGACAGCCGGGACGGGAACGGGGCTGTGGTGCAGGGCGCGCATGACGCGGAACTGGCGATGGACGTCGTACGGGGCGAGGATGCCATCGGGGCGCTCGGGACGAAGCACGAGTGCGACATCGAAGCTGCCATCGGCGGAGGCGACGCGGATGTCGATGGCCACGGTATCGTTACTGGCGCCGGCGGGCATGCCGCGCAGGTTGACGATTTCGACAGAGGCGGCCGATGGCAGGCGGCCAGCCAGGTAGGAGGCGAGTCGGGCTCGCCAGTCCATCACGTCAGTCCAGCGAGCGACTGGTGGAGCAATGTGGCCAGGCGTTCCCAGGTGTACCAGGGAGCCGATCCACCATTGAAGCGGCGCCAGCCGTGGTAAATGACGCCAAGGTGAAAGAGCCAGAAGGCGCGGAAGAAATTCAGGTTCCGCAATTCGCGGCCCGAGGCGGCGGCGTAGGCGGTGGCGAAGGGCATCGATTCGGCGGGGCCAAAGGGTGCGCCCTTCAGGTGGGACAGGGCGAGCAGCTGGCCGATGTCGGAGCGGGGGTCGGAGAGGCGCGCCTGTTCCCAATCGACCACGGAGACGACCCTGCCGTGGCGGAAGAGGTAGTTGAAGACGTTGATATCGCCCTGGCACAGCGCGATGCGGCCGTCGT
>CAYUVT010000149.1:0-847 GCA_964448165.1 uncultured Anaerolineaceae bacterium
AGAAGTAGAACGGCGTGCCGACCTTTTCGGCGATCGCCTGGAGCGGGTACTGGGAAAGGTCCATGGGGGAAGGATACCGGCGCGGCCGTCGCCGGCGCGAATAGTCAGGCGGGCGTGTAGAGCGCCCGTGTCCGCACGCGGTTCTTGCGGCTGTGGAGGTGCAGCAGCTGCTGGAAGGCCGTGAGCCGCGCACGCGCGAGGGCCCCGTAGGCCGCCGGCGTCCCGCCGTTCAGGTTGAGCTGCTCGATGGTCGACGATGAAAGCTCCAGCGCGGCGTAGGCGGCCGCGCCGATCGCCAGCGCGTCCTCCAGCAGGGCCGGCAGCGTCGACCCGTCCTCGTCGAGCACGTGCGCGGCCGTGCCGTACAGGCGGGCGTCGCTGCCATCCGGGGCGGTGGGCGTCTGCAGGGTGAGCGAGCCCTCCCAGGTGGCGAACCGGACGTAGCAGGGCGGGAACTCGCCGGCCGGGTATTCCACAGCCTCGACCGCGATGAGGCCGTCGATGGATGCGAGCGAGAGCTCGCGGCTGCCCGGGGTGGTCGCCAGCGTGGCGGTCACTTCGCGCGGGCAGGCGGCGCTCAGCTCCGAGAGCGCGTGGGCGATGTGGCGGTCGAGCGTGCCGTCGTCCCAGCGTTCGCTTGCAGGGTCGCCGAGGTCGATGCGGAGGCGGGTTCGGATGTCGCTAAGGGTGGCCATGGCGCGGACGGTAGTCCGAGTGCGGCACAGCCCAAAGCGCCTGGTGACACCCGGCGATTGCCGGCAGGCGTGCGTGTGCCACACTCGAATCAACCCAAGTACCGGAGCACCCCAGGGCCATGCACCCGTGGCACGACATCGCGGTCGATCCC
>CAYUVT010000149.1:857-7795 GCA_964448165.1 uncultured Anaerolineaceae bacterium
CATGGCGGCACGGTAGAGAGGACCCGGCACAGCGCAAAGGGCCGGGTGGCACGCAACCATTGCCGGCAGGCGTGCGTGTGCAACACTCGAATCAACCCAATCACTGGAGACCCGAGCGCCATGCACCCGTGGCACGACATCGCGGTCGACCCCGCGCGCATCGAAACCCACCTCCCGGTCGTAATCGAGATCCCGGCAGGCAGCAAGAACAAGTACGAACTCGACAAGGCGAGCGGCATCCTGAAGCTCGACCGTGTCCTGTACAGCTCCGTCCGCTACCCGGCGAACTACGGCTTCATCCCGCGCAGCTTCTGTGATGACGGCGACCCGCTGGATGTCCTCGTACTGGGCCAGGAGCCGGTCCACCCCCTCACCCTCATGCACGTGCGCCCCATCGGGCTCATGCGCATGAAGGACGGCGGCAAGCTCGACGACAAGATCCTGGCGGTCCACGCCCACGACCCCTCGGTCGACCACATCAAGGAGCTCGAACAGGCGCCGCCCCACGCCATGACTGAAATCCACCGCTTCTTCCTCGACTACAAGGTGCTGGAGGAGAAGGAGGTGGTGGTCGACCCGTTCCAGGGGCGGGAGGCCGCCATCACCGTCATCCGCCAGGCCCTGGCCGACTACTGGACGATGCGCGCCAGCGAGAAATGAGCCGGCCGCGCCGGGACGCCTCGTAGCCTCCTTGCTGTCACCATGCCACGGCGTGCAACAACCCGGCGGCGATGCCGGCGAGCACGAGCCAGGCGCTGTTCGGGTTGAAGCGGATGAGCACCGCCGCCCCGATGAGGAAGAGCGAGATGGTGTACCAGCCTTCCAATACCTCGCCCGCGAGCTGGAAGGTGACCACCGCCATGAGTGCCAGCGCCGCGACGTTCACGCCATCCAGGAAGGGGGCGGCCCAGCGCGACCGCCGCAGCCGCGGGACGAGCGGGTGCGTGACGGTCACGAAGAGGAACGACGGCAGGAAGATCCCGGCCGATGCGGCGAGCGCTCCGGGCAGGCCGTCGATCACGTAACCGGCGAAGGCGGCGCTGGTGAAGAGCGGCCCCGGCGTGAACTGGCCCACCGCGATCGCGTCGATGAGCTGCTGCTCCGTCAGCCAGCCGCGGCTTTCGACGAACTCCGATTGCATGAAGGCGAGCAGCACATAGCCGCTGCCATAAAGGATCGCGCCGATCTTCAGGAACGCCAGGAAGAGTTCGGCCAGCGAGTACGCTGCGGGTGTGCCCGCCGCAATCGAGAGGGCCGGCCACGGCAGCGGGAACGGGAGGATGGCGAAGTCGCGCCGGCGAAACGGCCCCCGCACCCGGTTGAGCGGCTGGCCGGCCTTCGGGAGCGGCGGCAGGTTGCGGCGGCTGTGGCCCGTCAGCAGCCAGATGGCAAGCGACACCGCCAGCATCGCCGCCCCCGCGCCGAGCAGGAGCACCACTTCGTTCATCCCCGCGATGGCCAGGGCAACAACAACCGCCCCGAGGAGGAGGGTTTCGTAGCCCCGCAACGCCGCGCCCCGCAGCCCCCAGATGGCCTGGATGATGACCGCCAGGATGAACGGCTGGATGCCCAGGATGATGCCCTCGCCCGCGGGGGTATCGCCGAAGCGCACGTACGCCCAGGCGAGGACGGTCACGATGACCATCGCCGGCAGGATGAAGGCGAGGCCACCCAGCCAGAGCCCTCGCCAGCCCGCCCGTTGCGCCCCGAGGTGCATCGTCATCTCGGTCGAATTTGGCCCGGGCACCAGGTTGGTGACCCCGAGCAGGTCCATGAACTCCTGGTCCGAGACCCAGCGGCGCTCGATCACCAGCTCCCGCCGCATGAGGGCCACGTGCGCCGCGGGCCCCCCAAAGGCGATGCACCCGAGCCGGAAGAAGTAGCGGAGGACCTCGGCGAGCGAACCGGCGGCGGGGGCTGGCATCGTGGGCGAAGCGTACCCGGCGCCGGTCTCCGTTGGCGAACGGCCGCTATTCCCCTGGCTCTTTCTTCGCCTCGGCCACCAGCCGGTAGCCCACGTTGCGCACCGTCTCGATGAAGGCGTGTCCCCGGATCTCGATCTTCGCCCGGATGCGCCGGATGTGGACGTCCACCGTCCGCGCGCCGCCGAAATAGTCGTATCCCCAGACGCGGTTCAGGAGCTGCTCGCGGGTGAAGACCCGGCCCGCGTTCATCGCCAGGAAGCGCAGCAGCTCGTATTCCTTGAACGTCATCACCAGCGGTTCGTCATCGACGGTGACCCGGTAGTTCGAAAGGTCGATCGCCAGCGCCCCGCAGCGTACGTAGTTCTCGCTATCCACCCCGTGCTTCCGCCACAGCGCCCGCTCGATCCGGCGGGCCAGCTCCTCGGGCGGGCTCCCGATGAGCGCGAAGTCATCGATGGGCAAGTCCACCGTGATCCGGTCGAGATGATCCAGGGCGGTGAGGGCGATGAGGATGGTGCCCTCCTCCGTGTAGGCGCTGCTCAGGATGTTGAACGCCGCCGGGGGGATATCGCGCAGGTCGAGGACGATCACATCGGCCCTGGGGCCGGTTTCGTCGGTCGCAAGGCGTTCGGGCGCGATGGCGGGGGCGGAGAACCCGGCGCGTTCCAGTTCCGGCCCGAGCCGGGCCACGTCCGGGTGGCGGGTAACCAGGAAGACCGTCCGCATGCGCGTGTTCCCCTCTTACCCAAGCCAGTATAGTCCCGCCCGCGCCCCTTCCGGCCCGCGTGCGCGTGAAATCCATGTGAAATGTGTCACGAAGAACGCTGCCGGCGCACGCGGCGCTCTTCGCTACCCGCGGACAATGCGCTTGAGCGCGCGCAGCACCAGCCAGGCCGTGAAGCCGGATGCCAGGATCACGGGTACGGCCGAGACAGGGTCGTGGATGCGCTTGAACTCGGCGCGGCCATCCTTGATTTCGATGAAGCCGAGCGGCGAGGTTATCGCGCCGCCGCCTCCGCCCGACCCTTCGCCGATCTCGCCCGTCTCCGAGCCCTCTTCGATGCCCCGGCCGGAACCGCCCCCGAACCCGAAACGGACCTTGGCAACCGGGATGACGGTTACGCCGTCGCGGTCGACTGGCTCGCCGAAGGCGGCATGTGCGCCGGCCCGGGCGCCGACCTTATTCGCCAGCGCGTCGATGATGTTGTTGGCCGGCCCGGCGGCTGCTTCCTGCGCCTCGCGCAATACCCGGCTCAATTCGTCGCCCATGGGAGTGCCTCCGTGTGAACGTGCCCTGCATCGTGCTCCCTCGCGGCGGGCGTTTCAACCCGGCAGCGGCATGCTGCCGGAGCGGTTAGTCGCGCGGGGCGCCGGCGTTCTTGCTCCCCCGGCTCCGGGCGGCCGACCAGGTGCTCGTCTCGCGGTCCCACGAGTTCGCGAACTGCCGCTCCGCTCCGCAGAGGCAGACACCCGCCGAGGTTGGCCCACCCTGGGCCTCGATCCGCCAGCGATGGATGTGCTCGCCATCGGTCGTTACTGCGCCTGTTGGTCGTGTCACCGGCTGTTCCTTTCGATGGTCATCGCCGGACCGTGGTCCGGGTGGGGGTGTTGGCCCGCTCCGGTGGGGGGGGGGCGATCCTGTTCGCAAACGGGGCCTAGTAGCGGCGGCCGCCGCCACCACCATAGCCGCCGCCCCCGCCGTAGCCGCGGCGCTCACCGCGCTCTGCCTGGGGCTTCGCCTGGTTCACCGTCAGGCTCCGGCCGCGGAGGTCGGTGCCGTTCAGCCCCCGAATCGCCGATTCCGCCTCGGCCTGGTTATCCATCTCCACGAAACCAAAGCCGCGCGAGCGGCCGGTCTCCCGGTCCTTCACCACCTGTGCCGTGCGCACGCTGCCGTACGCCGAAAATGCGGTCTGGAGGTCGTTGTCTGTGGCGTCGTAACTCAGGTTACCGACATAGATGTTCATGGTTTCGTTCTTCCCTTCCTGGCGGACCGCGTCGGCGCGGTTCCGCCGGCCGTCGCGATGGCGCGCCACCCGGTTCCACTCTCTACGAACCGGACGAATCGAGACGAAACGCGAGGCTGTGGGGAGGAGAGGCCGGAATTCGCGGCCATCGAGAAAACCAACGCCGGCGCTCGTACCTGGCCGGCATCCCCTCTACCGTACCCTACTTTCGCCCCGGGCGTCTTCCCGGCCCTTCACCCACTCCGCTGGCGGCACGTACCCTGTAGGGCGTGCCACGCCTCGCCGCCATCCTCACCCTGGGCTGCAAGCTCAACCTGGCCGATTCCGAAGAGATCGCCCACGGCCTCCGCGCCGCGGGCTTCCAGGTCGTCGATCGGCTCTGCGAGGCCGATGCCTACGTCATCAATACGTGCTCGGTCACCCACGTCGCCGATGCGAAGTCGCGCAAGCTGATCCGCTCCGTCCGCCGCATCGCCCCGGCCGCGCGCGTCACGGTGACCGGCTGCTATCCGCGTTCGGCCGGGTTCGATGCCGCGACCGCACTCGGCGCCGACCTGGTGGTGGGCACCCGCGATACCGATAAGCGCGAACTCGTCTGCTTCCTCGCGGGCGAACGCGAGCCGGCGCCCGCGCCGCACCGGGGCGCTCCCCTCCACACCCGCGCCTTCGTGAAGGCCCAGGAAGGCTGCAACGATGTGTGCGCCTTCTGCATCGTGCCGCAAACCCGCGGCCGCGAAGAGTCGCGCCCGATCGCGCGCGTGGTCGCCGAAGTGAACCGCGCGGTGGAATCGGGCGCTCGCGAAGTGGTGATCACCGGCACGCAGCTGGGCGCATGGGGGCGCGACCTCGACCCGCCCCTCAGGCCGCACCACCTCATCTCCGGCATCCTCGAAGGCACGGAAGTCCCGCGCCTGCGCTTCAGCTCGCTCCAGCCCCAGGACATCACGCCCGAGCTGCTCGCCCTCTGGCACGACCCCCGGCTCATGCCCCACTTCCACCTGGCCCTGCAATCCGGCAGCGAGGCGACCCTGCGCGCCATGCGCCGCCGCTACACCGCCGTGGGGTTCATCGATGCGGCGGCCCGCATCAAGGCGGCGGTCCCCGGGGCGGCCATCACCACCGACGTCATCGCCGGCTTCCCGGGCGAAACGGAGGAGGACTTCGCGGCGACCCTCGCCCTCTGCCGCGAGGCCGCGTTCGCCCGGCTCCACTGCTTCCCCTACTCGCAGCGCTCGCGCACCTCCGCTGCGCGCCTCCCCGGCCAGCTCCCCCCGCCCGTGAAGCAGGAGCGGATGGCGCGGCTCCTGGCACTGGGCGAGGAGCTTTCGCTCGCTTTCCGCCGCCAACACCTGGGGACGGTCAGGCCCGTCCTCTGGGAGGGCACTCGCCCGGCCGCTGCCGACGGCGAGGAGCTCTGGTTCGGCCACACCGATAACTACATCCCCGTGTATGGAACTGGCACGGATTTGCTGAACCGCGTTACGCCTGCTGTATTGGGCGAGGTGTACCATGACGGAGTGCGGGGGTACTCCCCCCTGGAGCCCGTATGAACGCCGTTCGCCGCATCCTGCTCGCCTTCTACAGCGTGCTGCTCCTGGCCGCCGTCGGCGGCCTCATCGCGCTCACCTGGAACCAGGACCAGAAGCTCGACCTCGAACTCGCCGACTTCAACCTCCAGGCCTTCGTCAACGCTTCCGATGGGGCGAAGTGGGCCGCCACCGCCGCGCTCGCGGGCATCGCCCTGTTCGGGTTCCTCACGCTGCTCGCCGCCATCCTGCGGCCATCGAAGGCGGCGAGCCGTGGCACCCTGCGGATGAAGCAGGCCGATGGCGGCACCGTGGTGGTGACCGCCAGCGCCATCGAAACGCTGCTGCGCGATGAGCTCGAACGGCTGCCGGAGATCCGGCGCGTGACGCCCACCGTCCGCGTCTCCTCGGGCGCGGTCGATACCCACCTGGATGCGACGATCGAGCCCAGCGCGAGCATCGCCCACGCCACGCGCGTGCTCGGCGATGGCGTGGCCACCGTGCTCAAGGACCAGGTTGGCGTGACGAGCGTGCGCCGCCCCACCATTCGCATTTCCTACGACGAGCTGGCGGCCCGCCCTGCCGGCACAGTGCCCGGGCCGCGCTTCGAACAGGAGACCCGGCCGCTGTATCCTGCGACCGTTACCGGGCCCGCCCACACCGAACAGCCCGCCGACGAGGAACCCGCTCCGCATGACTGAACCCGCGCACACACGGCCTCCATCGACCAACGAGCTGCCGTGGGTGATGGAGGCCCTCCTCTTCGTGGCCGAGGAGCCGCAGCCACTGGCCGCGCTCGCCCGCGCGGCGGGCGTGAGCGATGCCGCCGCCCGCAAGGCCCTCAACCAGCTCGCGGCCGACTACGAAGCGCGCGGGCTGCGCGTGCTCGAGGATGGGCAGCGCTACCAGCTCGGCGCGGCGCCCGAGTTCGCGCCCTACATCGAGAACATGCTGGGCACCGGCCCTGGCCAGCGGCTCACCCGCGCCGCCCTCGAAACGCTCACCATCATCGCCTACAAGCAGCCCTGCACCCGCGCCGAGATCGAGGCATCGGCGTCAACAGCGACCGCCTGGTCGCCATCCTCGAACAGCGCGGCCTGATCGAGAACGCTGGCACTGGCGAAGGCCCCGGCCGCCCGAAGCTTTACCGCACGACCATGCGCTTCCTCGAGCATTTCGGCATCAAGAGCCCGCGCGAGCTGCCCCCGCTCCCGGCGGCCCAAGAACACGCGCCCGTCGAGGCGGAAATCTAGGCATTCCCGGCCGGCCCGGGTGTCTCGCGGCGAATTGGCCCTCCCCGCGGCCACGGGAACGCGCGACCATTTCCGTGCGCCGCCCGTGATACCCCGGACGGCATCACCCGTTGACTTCGTGACTCCCACCGCCACTTCGAGGAGGACACCGCGATGACGCTGTTCAACCCCCTCCGGCTCGGCCCCGCCAGTCCCCGGGGGCTGCTATCGGCGGCCGCCCGGACCGTGCGTTTCGTGCGCGAGCTGCCCGGCTCGCCCTGGTGCGAC
>CAYUVT010000150.1:0-7681 GCA_964448165.1 uncultured Anaerolineaceae bacterium
CCCCTGCGCAACCGCGTGGCTGACGACGAGGTCGAACGCCGCGGGATCGAGCCGCAGCGCGCTGCGCACATGCTCCCGCGGAGCGGCCAGGCGAAGGGGATTCGCCTGGAGGTAGCTGCCCACGGCGGTGCCAAGAGCAACCTGCTGGCTGTTCAGCCATCCTGTGGCAACTGCCCTGTCGCCGGCGATCGAGATAGCTCCACCGCGAGCAAGCGCGCTGATGGCCGCCTCCACCACCGCCGGCTCGGTGCCCGAGCGACGGCTCAGCTCGGCGCTGCTGGCCGGGCCAGAGAGGAGGACATCCAGAAGCCGCTCCTCCGGTGTGCCTTCCAGCAGGCGCGCGAGCGCCTCGAGCGCCTGCGCGTGGTTCCGGCGGTGGCGTCGCGCGTTCACCGCCACGATGATGCCCCCCGCCACCGTCTCGTTCGGCGTACGGACAACGCAATGGTCACGAGGGAGCGCAGGGATCGGCTCATCGAGGACGAGCTGGGCCCACGCCTCTTCCCCCGCGACCAGCGCGTCGCGGTCGAGCAACCGGAGGCGAGCCTCCGATTCGGCGGTCGCACAAAGGACAGTGATGCCAGCGTCGTGCGCGAGCGGATGGGCAAGCATGGGGGTCGCACGGAGGCGGACATCGAGGACCCGTGCCGGGGCGACCGAGCCGGGGAGCGCGAGGACCATGCCGCGCCGCACATCCTCCACGCGGATTCCGCTGAGATTCACGGCGGCGCGGGTGCCGGGTTCCAGACGATCCACCTTCGTCCTGTGGCGCTGGAGGCCGCGCACTCGCGGGCGAATCCCGCCCGGCTGGAGTTCGACCTCCTGCCCAACGGCGAGCGGGCCATCGATGAGCGTCCCTGTCACCACGACACCAAAGCCCTGGATCGTGAACGCGCGGTCGATGGGGAGCCTCGGGCGCCCCAGGTCGCGTTTCGGGGGTGTGGCCTCGAGCGCGGTATCGATGGCGCACTTCAGCTCCTCGATCCCTTCGCCGGACGGCGCGCAAACACGGACGATGGGGGCCCCGGCGAGCCGGGAACCGGCCAGCACGTCTTCGAGCTCCGCCTCAACCAGGTCGACGTACTCTGGCTCCACGAGGTCGATCCGGGTGATGACCACGATGCCGGAGGGCACATCGAGGAGATCGAGGATGGCCAGGTGCTCGCGGGTCTGGGGCATCGGGCCTTCATCAGCCGCCACCACCAGCAAAGCGAGGTCCACACCGCCAGCCCCGGCCAGCATGTTCTTGATGAAGCGTTCGTGACCGGGGACATCGACGATGCTGACCTCGCGGCCCGAAGGGAGTTCGAGCCAGGCAAAGCCCAGGTCGATCGTCAGGCCCCGCTCCTTCTCCTCGCGCAGGCGGTCGGGGTCGATGCTGGTGAGCGCCTTCACCAGGGTGCTCTTGCCGTGGTCGACGTGGCCGGCGGTACCGATGACGTGCATGGGAGTCGAGTCTACCGGCCCGCGGCCGGTGCCGGTTGGACGTGGGCAAGGAAGCGGGCGCTCACCTCCCCGTGAAGGAGCCGGCCGCGCCGGCTGAGGCGAATGCAGGGCGCGCGTTCCAGGACACCGGCGGCCACACACTCGTCGATCACCTGCCCCGCCACACGGTCCAGGCTGGTCCCGAAGCGAGCGCCGAACTCCTCCTCGCGGAAGCCCTCAACCAGCCGGAGGCGCAGCGAGAACCAGTCGGCCATGGCCGTGGCGGGGTCCGGGCGATAGCTGGAGGCCAGCGCGGGCCGCGGCGCAGGCGCCTTCTCTCGCACCGACTCGATGTACGCGCGGGGATGGGCGATGTTCTCGTACCGTTCGCCATCGAGGTAGCCGTGGGCACCTGCACCAATGGCCAGGTAGTCGCGGTCGGTCCAGTACGCCAGGTTGTGGCGGGAGTGGTGGCCGGGCCGCGCCCAGTTCGAAAGCTCGTAGTGCAGGTAGCCCGCGGTCTCGAGCACACCGCTGGCGGCCTCATACTGGTCGGCGGCGGCATCCGGGTCCGGCGCGGTAATCGTGCCCTCGCGCACGCGCCGGCCAAGGAGGGTGCCATCCTCCACCGTGAGGGCGTAGCAGGAGACGTGGTCCGGGTTGAGCGCGACCGCCGCCTGGAGCGAGGCGAGCCAGCGTTCAAGCGCCTGCCCGGGAAGGCCGTAGATAAGGTCCAGGCTGACGCTTTCGAACCCGGCCCGGCGGGCGAGATCAACGGCGGCGGCGGTGGCCTCGGGCGAATGGATGCGGTCGAGAAAACGCAGCTCTTCGGAGTGGAAGCTCTGGGCACCAAGCGAGAGGCGCGTGACCCCGGCGGCGCGCAGGGCGGCGGCGGCCGGCCCATCGAGGGTGCCCGGGTTGGCTTCAAGTGTGACCTCGGCGTGCGGGTCGAACACGGCGTGGCGCCGAAGCTCCGCGATCACCGCCGCGATGTGAGCCGGAGGGACCTCGCTCGGCGTGCCGCCGCCGAATCCGATCGAGGCGATGGCCCGGCCTGCGAAGAGCGGGGCATTGGCCCGGATCTCCGCGACCATGGCAGCGCCGTAGGCGTCCTTGAGGGCGTCCATACCGGCGTAGGCGTTGAAGTCGCAGTAGCCGCACTTCACCGTGCAGAACGGGATGTGTACGTAGACGGAGAGCGGGTTCACAGCACATGCCCGAGCGCCGCGTGCATCTCCGCGACGCGGTGGGTGGTGAGGCCATGAACGCCCCACGCCGCGAGCTCGCGGCCACGCTCGATGTCATCGACGGTCCAGGCGACGACCAGCAGGCCGCGGTCGATGAGCTGCCGGACCACCGGCCCGGTGAGGAGGGTGTGGCGGCACGAGATGCCGCGGGGGCGCAGGTCGCGATCCTGGACGGAGAGGAAGAGGTCGAGCTTGGCGCGGACGTCGATGGAGTAGAAGGTATCGACGGCGGGAAGGCGTTCGGCGACGGCGCGCAGCGCCTTCCACTGCTGCGATGAGGCAACGATCCGGGGCTGGTGCTGGGCCCGGGCGATGACAGTCGCCAGCGCCTCCGCTGTATCGGCGCCACCGTTCTTCAGATCGAGGAAGATACCGGCGGAGCTCCCGGCGGCGGCTTCGAGAAGTTCGACGAGCCCGTAGTGGGGGCTGGGGACGCGCCGCAGGTACCACTTCTCGAACAGCAGCGGAAGCATGCGGACACGCCGTTCGTGGCGCGCCTCGAAGCGCCCACGATGCATCCAGAGGTCAACCTCGAGATAGTCCGCGCCGGCGGCGACATAGTCGCGGACACGTTCGATGGAGTTGCCGCCGCCGTGGGCGATGATGGCGGGGCCGCGGCGGCCGGGCAGGAAGTGCTGAAAGGCGGCGGCGCTCTGGGCCATTACCCCGCCATCGTACTCGCCTGGGGAGTGACCGGGTGGCGTGGCGAGACGGGCACGTCGCCATTGGCGATGTCATCGAGCAGGTCTTCGTCGGTGATCCGGTACCCGTCAGGTACGGGGGTGATCGCCCCGAGTGTCACGAAGCGGCTCAGCAGCGCGGTTACGGTCTCGCGGCTCGTGCCGATGGTCTGGGCCAACTCCTGATGGGTGAGGCCAAGGTTGATGAACCCATCCTCCTGGCGGCTCATCAACGTATCGGCGAGGCGCGCGGAAACAGGCTTCGAGACGATGTTCATGAAGGTGCGCTGCATGCCGGCAAGCCGGTGCGCCATCAGCTCCATCATGGCAAAGCCCAGGCGGGGAGACTGCTGGAGGAGGTGGGCGAAGTCTTCCCAGGAGACAGAGACCGCCATGGTGTCGTCGATCGACTGGGCGCAGGCCGTGCGCTCGCCGTTCTCGACGATCGCCATATCGCCGACGACGCCGCCCTTGCCAACCACGTCGAGGATGATCTCCTTGCCGTTTTCGGCCACCTGGTAGATCTTTACCCGCCCCTTGAGGATCAGGTAGACGCGCTCGGCCGGGTCGCCGGCCGTAAAGAGGACCTGGCGGGGCTTGAAATGCCGCTCGGTGAGCAGCGGGATGAGGCGGTTGAGCTCCTCATCGGAAAGCACGTTGAGCACACGGCTGAGCTGGCGCAGGTACCAGGCGATGGAGCGCTGCAGAGCCTGGCGGCCACGCGCGGGCACATGGCGAACATCGGTTGCTGGAGTCATCGCGGTTCCCCCGTACCCCCATAGCGGAGGCGAAGTTGATCGAGCAGACGAATCGCGCCGGCGCTGGTCTCGAGGTGATCGGTGCTCGAGACGTAGGCTTCGAGGTCGCGGAACGCCTCGTCGATGTGTCCGAGGCGGTAGTGGAGCATACCGCGCTCGCCCACGAGGGCGGCATTCCACGGTTCGAGGCGGAGTTGCAGTTCGATGGTGGCGTGCCAGCGCTCAATATCCCGCCGGTCGCGGAAGATCGCATGGAGGTTATTCAGCATGCGCTGGAGTATCTGCCGGCGGGTCACAGCGGCGAGAAAGGTCTCGGGGTTGGTCGAGCCGAGCTTGAGCGTGCGAAGGCGGGCGAGGAGCTCGGCGCGATCGATCCGCGCGCCCTGCTGGAACGGGTCGACGTACACCGGGCGCCCGGGGCCGCCATAGCGCACGATGAAGTGCCCGGGGTAGCCGATGCCATCGCATTCGAGGCCAACACGCTGGGCGACCTCCATGTAGACCAGCGAGAGCGTGATTGGAATCCCTGCGCGTGTCTCGATGACTCGGTCGAGGTAGCTGTTCTCCGGGTTGGCATAGTCCGCGGTGTTGCCGTGGAATCCCTGGATGGTAAAGAGCTCATGCTCGATGGCGTTGGCCACCGCATCGGGCGGCGCACCCTCACCGGCGCGATCACGGGCAGCTTCGGCGAACGCATCGAGCCGGGCGGCTGCAGCGTGCGGGTCGACCTCGTGTCCGCCGAGCCGGGCGATGGTCATGGCCGCACCGTAGAGGTCGACTTCGTGGTCGGCACCCTTGATGGCAGAGGAGAACGCGTCGAAGTCTGCGCTGCGCACTGCGATCAGTATACGAGCGGCGGCGCGGTTTCCGTCAGTCGACAACAGAAAGTCAGGGCTGTTCGAGGCCGTGTGCCTCGAGGAGGGCAGCATCGGCCAGGATCTGGCTGGTCGGGCCATCCGCAACCAGCAGACCGCCATCCACGATGATGGTGCGGGGAAAGATCTCGGCCACGAGTTTCATGTCGTGGGTGCTCACGAGCATGGTCTGGTCGAGCCCCCGGAGCAAATTGATAAGCTCGCGGCGGCCCCGGGGATCGAGACCCGCGGATGGCTCATCGAGCACGAGCACGCTCGGCGACATGGAGAGGACGGTCGCAAGCGCCGCGCGCTTGCGCTGGCCAATCGACAGGTGAAACGGCTGGCGCCGCTCGAAACCGGCGAGCCCCACGGCGGCGAGTGCCGCGGTCACGCGGGCATCGACCTCGTCCCTGGGCAGCCCCATGTGGATTGGCCCGAAGGCAACGTCGTCGTAGACAGTCGGGCTGAAGAGCTGGTCATCCGGGTCCTGGAAGACGAGGCCAACCTCGGCCCGGATCCGGCCGATGTTCGCGCGGGTCACCGGCATCCCCGCGATGGTCACCCTCCCGGCGGAGGGCTCGTTGATGCCGTTGAGGTGGAGCATTAGCGTGCTCTTGCCGGCGCCGTTCGGCCCAATAAGCGCAACCTTCTCTCCCCGCCCGATTGCGAGCGAGATACCTTTGAGCGCTTCGAAGCCATCGGGGTAGGCGAAACGCAGGTCCTGGATCTCGACCGAGACCGGCCCGGGGGGCGGCGCTGCAGTGGCGGCGTGTGGAAGCGGTACTTCAGCGCTCATGCGTGGGGCAACCAGGTGTGGGCTGTCACCTCGAACGCCGCCAGCAGCGCGAGCGCGGCTGCCAACACCAGGACCTGGCCACGAGGGAACGGCCGGTCGTGGATGTGACGGATATGGCCGGTGTAGCCGCGCGACTGCATCGCAAGGTAGACCCGCTCGCTCCGTTCGTAGGAGCGGATGAAGAGCGAACCAACCATGTTGCCGACGACACGCGCCTGCCACACGGTGCCGGGCCGCCTGGCACCCGGGAGCGTCGCCGCACGGGAGGAGCGTGCGCGCATCATCCGGGAGGCTTCGCCGGTGAGCACGGCCAGGTAGCGGTACATCAGCGAGATGATCGCCACCATGAGCTTTGGAAGCCGCAGGCGCGCCAGGCCCTCCAGGAGGTCGTGGAACGGAGTAGAGAACACGAGGAGCGCCGCGGCCTGCACGCTGACCCAGCTCTTGAGCATGATCGTGAGGACGATCCGCAACCCCTCGCCGCTGAGCGTGAGGTCGAACAGCCAGAGGTCTACCGTCCCAATCGGATCACCCTTCTTCGTGAACAGCAACGGGAAGGCCGCGACGATGAAGGGCAGCGCGACGAACGAGCCGCGGACCATCCGGACAGGGCCGAGCCGGGCAGCGATCGAGACCACCACGAGGACGGCCCAGGCGATCCCGAGCGCGGCGAACGAGCCGACCGGCAGCAGGCTCACCGCCAGGATGAAGCCCACCACCAGCAGGAACTTCAGCCGCGCATCGGCCCGGTGAAGGGGACTCTCGCGTGGGACGTAACGGTCGAGGTTCAGGGCTGGTTGCTCCGTCGGGATTGCTGCTGGCGGACGTACGCGCCGAACGCCGTGGTCAGGACGAACACGATAGCGACACCGGCGAGCCCTGCGATGATGACGGTCGCGCGCTCATCGTCGACACCAGGAATCGAGTAATCCGGGAGGATCTCGTAAGGAGCATCCTTGCCCTTTTCGGCGAACCCCTTGTCCTCGGAGACGCGGTCGAGGCCATCCGGGTCCGAGGAGGCAAGCGGGGCGAGGATGATCACCACGAGCGCAGCGATAGCCAGCCCGGCGATCGCCCAGCGGTGGCGGCGGAAGAACGACGGTTCAGTGGTTGGTTTGCCGGCCATCATGGTCACCCCTGCGCCTGGGCCATGCGGCTATCGCGAAGGCGGAGCAGGTCGGCCCGGCTCGCAGCGATGAAGCTGAGCGCACCCACGGTGATAACCGCCTCGCCGATACCGATGACGACGTGCCAGCCAACCATCGCGGCGAGCGCGGCCGGCAGCGAGGTGGTGCCAGAAACAGCGAGCTGGAACGACGTGAGGACCGCAGCGGCAACCACGGACGTCCACGCCGCGACGGCGGCAGCAGGCAGCCGTCCGCGCTGCTCGCCACCGAGCACCGTGGCGATGGTCCGGTACAGCCAGTAGCCTCCGAATGTGCCGACCAGGCCCATGTTGAAAATGTTCGCTCCAAGCGCGAGGAGACCCCCATCCTGGAAGATGAGCGCCTGCACGGAAATGACGCAGGCCATCA
Source organism: uncultured Anaerolineaceae bacterium (assembly GCA_964448165.1). GTDB lineage: Bacteria > Chloroflexota > Dehalococcoidia > Tepidiformales > Tepidiformaceae > Amarobacter. Next base: position 7,299 of record CAYUVT010000150.1, read on the forward strand.
CGATGGTGCCGGCGTAAGGGCCGAGCAGCACAGCCGCCAGCACGCCACCCAGGAGGTGGCCCGAGGTGCCACCGGGAATCTGGAAATTGAACATCTGCGCGGCAAAGATGAACGCCGCCATGACTCCCATGAGGGGGACGGCCCGCTCATCGAGCTGGGCACCGGCACGCCGCAACGAGACGCCGAGGGCGGCAATCGTCACGACCCAGAAGGCGAGCGCGACGGGGGTGGAAAAGAACCCGTCGGGCGCGTGAAGCAGAAAGAGTAGTACGGGCACGAGTCCTCCCCCCGGTGAAGGCGACGGCCGGAGGCCACCGGCCAGTCATATCAGTTTGCCGGAAGTGCCCATCCCGTTGCAACGAGTTGCAACTGCCAAGATGCGC
>CAYUVT010000151.1:0-7579 GCA_964448165.1 uncultured Anaerolineaceae bacterium
ATCGATCGATGGCTCCCTGGCGGGTTGGTGTTCGGGACGGGCGTGGGAGTCTTGCCGGCGATCCTGCCATCGTGCACTGCCGCCGACGCCAGCGATGGCTCGTACTCCACCTGGGCCTGCCTGGTGCCGGCAGACTGGAGCGGACAGGTCGACGTGCGGGCACCCGAAGGCCGCGTGTCCGGTGCCTGTCCAACAGGCCTCGAGCCCGCCGCCGACTATCGCTCGTGCAGCTACGGCTACGGCGCGCTCTCGGTGCGGGCCGCCTTCATCGAACACGGGGTCCCGCTCGCCGACGTCGAGTTCCCGGTGGTTGCCATCGATGGGCAATCCATCCCGCCGGCTCCCGGCCCGGCCGGCATCGATTGGGGGCCGCTGCCCGTCGATCCGCTCGCGGCCCACGCGGCCGGGATTCGCTTCGATGCCGGTCGCTGGCGTCTCTCGGGTACGCCCACCCTCGGCGGTGAGGAATGTGGTTGGGGCACACCACCGGCTGCCGGGTCCGCGGATGTGCTCGTAACTATCCCGGCGGGCGGCGGCTGCGCCGTGACGTTCACCCTCGAACGCCTGGTTGCGAGCGTGACGGTCCACCAGCTCTACCTGGGGGCCGTTGGCGACCCGCCCACGCTCTCCACTCTCGTCGACGGTGTCGCTGATGCCGGCACCTGGTTGGAGTCGGGAAGCCCGGTCGGCACCTGGCGCAAGTCGGTCGGGATTGCCAGCGCAGGGTCGGCGGTGACCGTGACTGCGGCGATCCCCGCGGGCTGGGCTCCGGTGGCGGTCTTCCCGGGAGACTGCAGCCTGTTCGGGGGAGCGCCCGACCCCTCACCTGCCGTATCAGCGTCCATCACAGCGCCCACGGTGCAACCCGGCGACGACGTACAAGTTTGCTTCGTAAGCGTGGCGGTTGGGTCGCTGGTACTGGTCGTGAACGAGACGCACCCGACCGATGGCCCCGAGGACTGGACATTCGCGGCCACCACCTCCTACCTCGGCAACCCCGTGCTTACGACACCTCCGAACGGGGCTCCGGGGCCAATCCAGGTGTCCGCCCTCCGCGCCTTCGCACGCATACCCGTCGGGTCGTACGAGATACGGCAATTCGGGGGCCGTGGGGCCTGCACCGCCGGGGCCGCCACCACCGACTACCAGACGACCGGCGCCGCAAAGCTCGATGCGCTGCCAACGGACGCCGAAGCCGCCGTCGTCATCGGCGGTTCCGCCCTGACGTTCGCCATCGGGAAAGGCAGGACCACCTACGTGCGGTTCGACAACGCCGGATGCGGCACGATCCTTGAGACCGGTGTTATCAACGTCGAACTGGTAAACGACCTCGACGGTGATGGAACGCGGGACCCCGGTGAGGCAGGCATCGCCGGCTGGCCGGTGGAGGTCACGGGCCCCGATGGGAGCTCGTCGCTCCTCACGGACAGCCTCGGGAAGGTGCAGTTCCCCGTCATCAACGGCGGCGCCTACCTGGTGTCGCTCGACGGCCAGCCCGGCTGGCGGGCCACATCGCCTGCCCAGGTCGTGGTCTCGGCCGGTCTTGCCCAAACTGTGGATGTGTCCTTCTCCTGGCAGCCGCGTGTTGCCATCGCTGCCTCCATGACCGAGATTTCGCTCAGCCGGCCTGCTGGCACCCCGGGCGAAGGGTGGGTGTTCTCTCTCGAAGGCTGTGGCGAAGCGCGTTCCGCGTCCACCGCGGCCTCCGGCACCGTCACGTTCCAGGACCTCCCGCCGGCAGCCGGCTGTGAGTACAAAGTCAGCGCCGGGACCCGGCCGGGCTGGTCGACAGTGGCCGCGTCCAGGCTCGCTGTCCCGGCCGGGCCGGGTGAGGTGGCCACCCTCTCGTTCGCAAGCGTAAGGATCGAGGTCTGCCTGGACTGCGCACCGTCGCCGGGTGCCGGGAGCACCGGCGAATCGAACCCCGCCTCGGCGGTGCTGCGCGTGGCGGCCGGATCGAACCTGGTCACCTGGCCAGGCGGTCCCGTGCCTGTCGAGGAAGTATTCACCGTGGGCGGCGGCGTGCGTGCCGTCTACCTCTGGGATAGCGAATCGGGCACATGGCTGAAGTTCTTCCCGGGCCTTCCCGGCTACCTGAGCGATCTCAGGCTCCTTACGCCGGGGGCGGCCTACTGGGTCATCGCGTCGGGCGCTTTGGCCATCCCCGTGCCGGGGACCGGTTAGGCACGGCTCATCCCGGCACTTAGCCGGGCATGCCGTTTACGCGCCGAACTTTGGGTAAACTCACCCGGTGACCACGGAAACGAACGCCAACCGCGCCGCGGACGTCAAGCGATACCGCCAGAACCTCCGCGACGAGGTCGATGGGGCAGCTCTCTACCGCCTCCTTGCCGCCGCCGAAAGAGACCCCAACCTGAAAACTGTCTATGAGCGGCTGGCCGCCAGCGAGGACCGGCATATCGCGCTCTGGGAACGCAAACTGACGGAGGCTGGCGCCGAGGTGCCCCGGTTCAAGCCGTCACTTCGGGTTCGGATCATCGGTTGGCTCGCCCGCCGGTTCGGCACGGAGGCCGTCAGCCCCATCGTCACCCGCATGGAGATGGCGGCAACCGGGATGTACGACGACCAGCCTGAGGCGGTTGCCGAGCACCTGCCTGCCGACGAGCGCTCCCACGCCCGCCTCTTTCGCGAAATTAGCAAGGGCGGCCGCCAGGGCCGCGGCCCCATCGACATCGCCCGCGTGGAAGGCCGCCATCGCGCCGCCAGCGGAAATGCCCTGAGGGCCGCCGTGCTTGGCGCCAACGACGGTCTGGTCTCGAACCTCAGCCTCGTCATGGGCGTGGCAGGCGCCGACCCCGGACGCGATGTCGTCCTGCTCTCGGGCGTGGCGGGCCTCCTGGCGGGCTCGCTGAGCATGGCCCTGGGCGAGTGGATCAGCGTCCGTAGCTCCTCCGAATCACTGGAGCGCCAGATCGCCATCGAAAGAGAAGAGCTCGAACACAACCCCGAAGAGGAAGAGGAAGAGCTCACGCTCATCTACCAGGCCAAGGGACTGAGCGAAGCCGACGCCCGCGCCACCGCGAAGCGCATCATCTCCAACCCCGAGATTGCCCTTTCTACCCTGGCGCGCGAGGAACTGGGCATGGGCGAGGAAGAGTCCGCGAGCGCCTGGATCGCCGCCATCACTTCGTTTCTCACGTTCAGCGTCGGCGCTATTCTCCCGGTCCTGCCCTGGCTTTTCCTTTCGGGAGCCGGCGGCGTCGCTGGCAGTGCGCTCGCGAGCGGAGCAGGGCTGTTCCTCGTCGGTGCCGTGATCACCCTCTATACCGGGCGCGGAGTCTGGTTCTCAGGGCTGCGAATGCTGGGATTCGGGCTGGCGGCCTCCGCCGTGACCTTTGGCATTGGCAGGGTCATCGGCGTCAGTACCGGGGTCTGACCGGAGCACTCCCGGTTCAGACCGAAATTTCGAGGGTCAGGCGCCGGTCGGTCGTGCGGATAGACGTGAGCCGGTACTGGAGCCCGCCCGCCAGTTCGTCGAGCCGCCGCTGGATGGGCTCTTCAAGCAAGTCGGCGACCGCCTGCGGCGCTGCAATCTCCCCCAGGGCCGCCTCAACCACGTCGAGCTGGAGGCTGCCATTCACGATGTTTGGGTCGAGCGTGATGGAAGAGCGCAGCCCGACGCCGAGGGTGCCGAGGGTCATCTCCACCTTCACAATGCCGGCCGTGCCCACCGTCACCTCGACGCGAGGCGTTTCGCCAAACGCCGGGATCTTTGGCAACTGCTCAGCGATGATGACCGCCAGTGCCCGTTCATCCAGGGAAAGCGTGATATTCCCCCCACCGGCGCCATCGGCGCCGTTCGATTCGAAGTTCGGATCGACCGTGAAGAAGAGCACGGTGCCGAGCACGCCGCAGACGCCGCCCAGCGCCAGGAGCAGTAGTGATCTCATCAGGGCTGACACCATGCCCGGTAGGACGATTCCGGGCAACCACGCGCTTGCGCGTAACCGCGTGGCCATCGCATACTGAGGGCTCTGGTGGCTAGAGCGAGGTGGTCCCACCCGTTCCCATCCCGAACACGGAAGTGAAACGCCTCAGCGCTGACGATACTGCCCGGGCAACCGGGTGGGAAAATAGGCCGCCGCCGGTTAACAAAAAGCCGCCGCGATGGCGGTTTTTGCGTTTTTGGCGAGAGCGGTAACTCAAAGCTCCTTTCATGCGTTTTCTACCCGGAGGGAGCCGCCCGAAAAGGCAGTCCCTGGCAGCGCCGCGAGCAGCTACGGTTGCTTTCTCCAACGATCGGCCGCTGCTACAATCGATTTCGAGACCCCTCAATTCACCCCGGCCGCGTCCTTATTCCCAGTAGGTCGTTTGGCCCCAGACGGAGCCGCACTTGTCACCAGAAACCGCCCAATCCACCTCCACCCAGCCCGAAGCGAACGACATGGTCATGGACATGGGGGCACTCCTCGAAATGGAGGATGCCCAGCCCGGCCAGCTTCGCCGTGGCGAGATCGTCGAGGGGATGGTCATGGGCGCTTCTCCCGATGGCCTCATCGTCGACGTTGGAACCAAGACCGAGGCTGTCATCCCCCAGAACGAAATGCTCTCCCTCGGTGTCGACGGCGCAGCAAAGCTGAAGGCGGGCGATACCGTCAAGGTGATGGTCCTCCAGCCTTCGAGCTCCGAAGGCCACGCCATCGTCTCGCTCGACCGCGCCCGCGGCGAAGAGGGCTGGGACACACTCGCGGCTCGCTACGAATCGGGAGAAATCTTCGAGGCCCAGGTCACCGGCCACAACCGTGGCGGCGTCCTGGTCAACGTCGATGGCGTCAATGCCTTCGTTCCGCTTTCGCAAATCGATAGCGTCCGGCGCGATGACCCCGACGCGGCCAACCAGCTCGCAAACCTGGTGGGCAAGCCGATCAGCCTGAAGGTCATCGAGCTCAACCGGAAGCGCAACCGCGTGATCCTTTCCGAGCGCGCCGCCATGGCCGAGGTCCGCAAGGGTCAGAAGGAGCGAGTCCTCGAAGAGCTCGAGGAAGGCCAGATTCGCACCGGCCGTGTCTCCTCGATCACCGACTTCGGTGTCTTCGTTGATCTCGGTGGTGCCGATGGCCTCGCCCACATGACCGAGCTCACCTGGGAGCGCGGCAAGAAGGCCCGCGACCTGTTTAACGTCGGCGATGAGGTGCAGGCTTACATCCTCAAGATCGACCGCGACACCAAGAAGATCTCGCTCTCGCTGAAGCGCGCGCAACCCGAAAAGTGGGACACCACGGTCAACCGTTTCGTCGTCGGCCAGATTCTCATCGGCCGTGTCACCAAGCTCATGGCGTTTGGCGCATTCGTCCGCCTCGATGGCCCGGTCGAAGGGCTCATCCACATCTCCGAGCTTTCCAACCGCCGCATCCAGCACCCCAAGGACGTGGTGAAGGAAGGTGACGTGGTGCCGGTGAAGCTCGTCCGCATCGAGAAGGATCGCCACCGCCTCGGCCTGAGCCTCCGGCAGGCACGCAACGATGCCGAAGCGATGGGCTTCGTCTTCGATGCCAACGGCGCCGTGATCGACTACCCGGATGACGTGCGCGAACAGTTCAACCTGCCCCCCAGGGATAAGTCGCTCACGCCGGCGCGTCGCGAGCCACGTACCGCCCAGGAAGCGATTGAGCAGGCCGTCTCGCGCGATGCGGAGCCAATTTCCGCCTTCGCGCATGCCTTCCAGCAGGCCCTCGAGAAGGAAGAGGGTGGCAGCGCCATCGCCGAATCCTTCACACAGGCAGGGGCGGGCGCCGGGGAAAGCAAGGTAAATACCGACGCGACGGCAGCCGCCCCGGTGGTGGAAGATGGATCTGCAGAGCAGGCAGAAGCCGAATCGCCGAAGGCCACTGCAGCAACAGACGTTACTGGCGAACCCGCCGGGGACGTGGCACCTGCAGCAGAATCGACTGAGGAGGCACCTGCTGACGGCTCGTAGTCGTTCTTTGGGCGTACCCAGAGGGTTGGAGAAGGAACATGGCCGATAGGTTCGACAAGTTCACCGAGCGAGCACGCCGCGTGCTGACGCTCGCGCAGGAAGAAGCACATCGCTTCAACCACAACTATATCGGCACCGAGCACATCCTCCTCGGACTGGTGCGCGAAGGCGATGGCGTGGCCGCCAAGGTGCTCGCCAACCTCGGTGTTGAACTCAATAAGGTTCGCTCTGCGGTCGAATTCATCATCGGCCGCGGTGATCGCACCGTCCTCGGCGAAATCGGCCTCACGCCCCGCGCGAAGAAGGTCATCGAGCTCGCCGTCGATGAGGCGCGGCGGCTCAACCACAGCTACATCGGCACCGAGCACCTGCTGCTTGGCCTCGTGCGCGAAGGTGAAGGCATCGCCGCCGGTGTGCTCGAAAGCCTCGGGGTCAACCTCGAACGCGTTCGCGCCGAAACCACCCGCATCCTCAGCCAGTCGGCCCCCCAGGCTGCCAGCGCCGGCGCGGGTGCACGCCAGGCCACTCGCACGCCGACCGTCGATCAACTGGGCATCGACCTGACGGCTGCCGCCCGGAACGGCCAGCTCGACCCGGTCATCGGCCGCTCGAACGAGCTGGAACGTGTGGTCCAGATCCTCTCGCGGCGCACCAAGAACAATCCGGTGCTCATCGGCGAGCCCGGCGTCGGCAAGACAGCTATCGCCGAGCTCCTGGCTCAGCGCATCGTCTCCGGCGACGTTCCCGAGACGCTGCAGGGCAAGCGCCTCCTCACTCTCGACATCGGTTCGCTCGTTGCGGGCACGAAGTACCGCGGCGAATTCGAAGAGCGCCTGAAGAAGGTCATCGAGGAGATCAAGGGCTCCGGCAATTGCATCCTCTTCATCGATGAGCTGCACATGCTCGTCGGCGCTGGCGCGGCCGAGGGCGCGGTCGATGCGGCGAACATCCTGAAACCGTCGCTCGCCCGCGGCGAACTGCAGTGCATCGGCGCCACCACCCTCGACGAGTATCGCAAGCACATCGAGCGCGATGCCGCGCTCGAACGCCGGTTCCAGCCGGTTATGGTCGAACAACCCACGGTGGAAGAGACCATCGAGATCCTCAAGGGCATCCGGCCGCGCTACGAAGACCATCACAAGCTGAAGATCAGCGATGCCGCTCTCACCGCTGCCGCCGAGCTTTCCGCCCGGTACGTGAGCGACCGCTTCCTGCCCGATAAGGCGATCGACCTCATCGATGAGGCTGCCAGCCGGGTGCGCATCCGGCGCGCTGCCACACCGCCATCGCTCAAAGAGGCGATGAAGGGGCTCGAAAGCCTGCGCCGCGAGAAGGACCAGGCCATCTCGTCGCAGCAGTACGAGTACGCCGCCGAGCTTCGCGACCGCGAGCTCAAGCTCCAGGACAAGATCAAGGAGATGGGCGAGTGGGAGGAGGGCGAGGCTGGCATCGCCACCCCCGTCGTCACCGAGGAGGACGTCTCCGAAGTCGTCTCCATGTGGACCGGCATCCCGGTTGCCCGCATTGCGAGCGAGGAGAGTGCCCGCCTGCTCAAGATGGAAGAGCAGCTCCGCAGCCGTGTCATCGGCCAGGACGAAGCGATCGAGACGATCGCCCGCGCCGTCCGCCGCGCTCGCGCCG
>CAYUVT010000152.1:0-7507 GCA_964448165.1 uncultured Anaerolineaceae bacterium
ACAGCCCTGCCCCGGTCGTCTGGGCGCTGTTCATCGCGGCCGCCGAAAAACGTGGCATCTCCCGGGCGAAGCTGGCCGGTACGCTTCAGAACGACATCCTGAAGGAGTACATCGCCCAGAACGAGTTCATTTACCCGCCGGACCACTCCATGCGGCTGGTGACCGACACGATCGAGTTCGCCTCCAACCAGATGCCGCTCTGGAACCCGGTGAGCGTGAGCGGATACCACATCCGCGAAGCCGGCGCGACGGCTGCCCAGGAGCTCGCCTTCACTCTCGCCGATGGCATCGAGTACGTGAAGTGGGCGCTCGCCCGCGGGCTCGACATCGATAGCTTCGCGCCGCGCATCAGCTTCTTCTTCAACAGCCACAACGACTTCTTCGAGGAGATCGCCAAGTTCCGCGCCGCCCGCCGCATCTGGGCGCGCCAGATGCGCGAGCGCTTCGGGGCGAAGAACCCGCGCTCGTGGCTCATGCGCTTCCACACCCAAACTGCCGGCGTTTCGCTCACGGAACAGCAGCCCGAAGTCAACCTGGTGCGCGTTGCCATCCAGGCGCTCGCGGCCGTTCTCGGCGGCACACAGTCGCTCCACACCGACGCCATGGACGAGGCGATGGCCCTACCGAGCGACAAGGCCGCCCGCCTTGCCGTCCGAACCCAGCAGGTCATCCTCCACGAGTCGGGCGTCATCAATACCGTCGACCCGCTCGGCGGGAGCTATTTCGTTGAGAAGCTCACCGCCGATATGGAGACCGAGGTCCTCAGGTACTTCGACCAGATCGAGGCGCTCGGCGGTGTCATCCCGGCGATCGAGACGGGCTTCTTCCAGAAGGAGATCGCCGACGCCAGCGCCCGCTACCAGTTCGAAGTGGACACCCGCGACCGCATCATCGTGGGCGTGAACGAGTACGTCAGCGAAGAGAAGCCGGATATCCCCATCCTGCAGTTCGATCCCGAAGGAGAAAGGCGGCACCTCGCGCGCCTGAAGAAGCACAAGGCGGAGCGCGATGCGACGGCTCACGCCGCCGCGCTGGCAGCCCTGGAGCAGGCCAGCCGCGACCCCAACACCAACACCATGCCGTTCATCATCGATGCGGTGAACGCTGGAGCAACGGTCGGCGAAGTCTGCAACATGTGGCGCCGCGTGTTTGGCGAGTACCGGGAGCAGGTCATCGTGTAGCGACCCGCTGGCGGACGCACGGCCAGGTGACCCGTTTAGCCTTCGGCATCCCGGTCGCGGGAAGGTCTGATGGAGTCGCTCACGTTGCGCCGAGCGCCTCAACGTGAGCCGGGCATCGCCACCTGGCCTATCGCATCCGCGAGAGATGGTCGGCGATCGCGTCGGAAAGCAGGTTCAAGCTCAAGAGCAGCAAGGCGAGCACGGCCCCCGGGAACGTGACATACCACCAGGCATCGCGCACGTATTGTCTCGACGAATTCAGCAAACCCCCGAGCGATGGCGTTGGCGGCCGTTCCCCAAGGCCAAGGAAGCTGAGCGCGGCCGCTATCAGGATTGAGGCGGTAAGCGTGAGCGCGAGCTGCGTGACGAGCGGCGCCAGGGCATTCGGAAGGACGTGCCGCGAGAGGATGCGAAGTGGACTGGCTCCGGTCGCCCGGGCGGCAAGCACGTAGTCGCGGCGGCGTTCGGCCAGCGCCTGCGCTCGTGCGAGTCGCGTGAACACGGGGAACGAGAACATCGCGAGGGCAACCCCGATGCTCAGCATCCCCGGACCAAGCACTGCCACGATCGCGAAGGCAGCAAGGACTCCAGGAAAGGCCATCCAGGCATCGAGGATGCGCATGGCAACCCGGTCGAGCCAACCTTCGACATAGCCGACCACCAGCCCAAGGGCGGCGCCGAAGAGCGCCCCCGCGGGCACCGCAAGCAGGCTCGCGAATAGCGACACGCGGAGTCCCGTCGCCGTCCGCGCGAAGAGGTCGCGCCGGAACTCGTCGGTGCCAAATGGATGCTCCCACGATGGGGGCAAGAGCCGGCCAGTGGCATCTTGCGCCGAGGGATCGCCGGCCAACGCCGCTCCCAGGGTGCAGAACAGCCCGAGGGCGGCAAGCACTGCGACCGCCACCCAGACGCGGCGGTCGTGACGGAAGGTACGTGGGCGTTCTCGAACGCGGTCTTGAGCCGCCGCACGCGGGCGGGCGATGGTCCAGGCGGTCATCGGTCACGCACCCGCGGGTCGGCGAACCCGTACGCGATATCCGCCGCGAGGTTCACCCCGATGAAGATGAACACGAGGACCAGAATGCCACCCTGCACCACGGCGTAGTCGCGATTCTGGATGGCGCTCACCATCAGGCGGCCCATTCCCGGGCGGGTGAACACCTGCTCGACGACCACCGCCCCGGAGAGCAACTGTCCTACCTGTAGCGCGCCGATGGTGATGACCGGCAATAGCCCGTTGCGGAGGGTATGCCGCAGGAATACCGAACGCTCGGCCAGGCCTTTCGCTCGCGCGGTGCGAACGTAGTCGAGGCCGCAGCACTGGACGACTGCCGTGCGCGTGTAGCGGGCCAGGACGGCGGAGATGCCCACCGCGACTGATACCGCAGGCAGCGTGATGCTTCTGAGCCCGGCCAACGGGTGTTCCCAGAGCGGCACCCGCCCTGAAGCCGGGAGCCAGCCGGTCTCGATGGCGAAGAGCCAGAGCAACAGGATGGCCAGGAGGAACCCGGGAACCGCGAGACCGAATCCCGCGTAGGCGCTGGCGAACCAGTCCCAGGCTGTTCCTGGGCGCATGCCCGCGATTCCACCGATGGCCACGCCAATCAGCACCGCCAGCGGATATGCCACGACGGCGAGCTCAACCGTCGGTGGCAACGCGTCCTTGATGAGGCGCCCGACGGGCTGGCCATTCTGGAGTGACTTGCCAAGGTCTCCATGCGCTAGGCCTCCCAGCCAGTCGGCGTACTGGCTGAGCATCGGCCGATCCAGCCCGAGGTCGCGCCTGATCTCGGCGACGCGCTCCGGCGGGGCGTCTTCCCCTGCGACAAGTTCTGCCGGGTCGCCCGGCACCAGGCGAACCACCAGGAACACCGCCAGGCTCGCCAGCAATGCGACCGGTATGGCGTGGACAAGGCGGGCCACGAAGTACGCTGCCATGTTGGAGTCTCCTGAAGCGGGCTTCCCGGCGGCTGGCGCTGCTCTCCTGCCACCCGCCGGGAGGCCCGGTAAGGACGAGCCGGAGCCGCCGGGGTTTGATCCTGCCGGCCAGCCGGGAGGGGAAGTCCCGTTGCGGCAGCCTCGACGGCATTGCAGGACGAAACCTGCCCGTCCAGGAAGGGATAGGCAGTGGGCGGCCGGAGAGAGCGATTCCGCCCGCTGCCCAAGTCGGTCACCGGGACGGTCAGGCCTTCAGCCAGATCTTTCCGAAGTTCGGCGCCTGCAGAGGCTGGATGAAGTACTCATCGAAGCCCTGGACCTTGTCGCTCACGGCATCCAGCGCTCCCGATGGCTCCAGCGGGATGATCCACGGGTCATCGAGCCAGAGCCGGTTGAAGCGGCTGTACAGCGCCCGGGCTTCTTCGGAATGCGGGTCGAGCGCCGGGAGTTTCTTCAGGATGTCCGCGAGTTCGGCGCTGTCCTGCTGGCTGACGTTGGGGATCGCGATATTGGTGTTCCCCAACAGCGCCGAGGCGGGGATCGGGTCACCGAAGTTGGTGCCACTGGCGACGATCGACTCGATCTGGCGGTTGCGAATGCGCGCGACGAGTGCGGCCGCATCGACTGGCACAAGGTTCACCCGGACGCCGATGGCCTCGAAGTCCTTCTGCGCCACCGTAACGCTCGCAGTGCTTCGCTGGGAGTACTCGATGGTCAGCGGCTCCGACTGGCTGAAGGCGGCCTCGCGAAGGAGCGCCTTCGCCCGCTCGGGGTCGTAGTTCGGGACATCCAGGGACTTGTCGTAGGCCGGCGAGTACTCCGGCCAGAGCTGCGACGTGGCGCCGTAGAACCCTTCGCCGATTTCGTCCGCAATGCGCTGCTTGTCGACTGCGAGAAAGAGCGCCTGGCGGACCCGCTTGTCGGCCAACACCGGGTTCTTCACGACCATCGCCAGGATCAGGCCGCCAATCCGGGGAGCCGTGCGGATGGAGTCGCGGAATCGCTTTGCCGACGCCCCGGGCAGGCGGAAGGCGATATCGAGATCGCCAGCCTCGAAGGCGTTGGCTGCCGCTGCCTCGTCCGCGAAGCTCTTCACCTCGACCAGGTCGAGGTAGGGGCCTCCCTCCTGTCCGGTCAGGTGCCAGTTGGGGTTGCGCACCATGGTAAAGCCAACCCCGGGCGTCCACTTCTTGAACATGTAGGGGCCGGTGCCCTGGACGCTTTCACCCGTGAGGAGCTGAGAGAAACTGGAGGCCTGTGTGATGTTCAGACCGGCGAAAAATCCCGTCATGTCGTACCGGGTCCGGTCGAAGGTGAACTCCATCGTCCGCTCGTCCAGCTTCTTCCGGTCGGTGATGGCCTTCGCAAGGGCCGACGTCACGCCCGCCGTGGTGACCCCGAACTGCTTCGGGTTCAGGTGGAAGTCGATCCCGAAGAAGACATCTTCCGGGGTGACCGGGGCGCCATTATGGAAAGTGACTCCGGGCTTGAGGGCGACCACGAGCTTCGTCCGATCGGCGTTGTACTCGAACCGTTCGGCCAGCACGAGCTCGGGCTCAGAGACGCTCGACCGGTACCGGACGAGGCCCTCCGAAAGCATCCACGGAAGCAGGCGGTTCTGTGGAGCGACCACAAATGGGTAGCCCGCGTTGAGGACGATGTCGGCGGTCTGGTTGATGCGGAGGACTCCACCCTGCCGCGGCTGGATCTTCGCCGGCTCAGGCGAGCCGGATGCCGCGGTCCCGTGGCCTCCGGCTCCTCCGCGCTGGTCTCCGTCGTCGTCATCGCTGCCGCATCCGACAGCGACGAGGCTTGTTGCGCCCGCGGTCAGGGTCGCGGCGCCGGCGAGGAAGCGGCGCCGGCTGAGGGCGGCGCGCGCGTTAATGGGGTTCACGATTCCGTCTCCTGTACTCAAATCAGGATGACCGGGAGTCGACCTCCCGGTCTGGTGTTGCGAATTCGGTGCGTATCAACCCGCCCGGTTCAGCCCGGCGACAGCAGCGCGCACCAGGGAAGTCTCGACATCGCGCGGGGTGACGCCGGTGTGGCCGCGTTCCCGCGCGACCGCCTCGGCCGCCGAAAAGGCGGCGGCGAGCTCTTCGTCGCTGAGTGCAATCCGCGTGAGCAGGCGGGTGAACAGGTGCGGCACATGGCTGCACCAGTGCAACTCACGCCGGGCAAGGGCGTCGTGCACGCGCGCTTCGTGCGGCAGCCCGTCCTTGATTGCCTCGGCGTTGCGCCGGCTCATGGCAGCGTCGGCGCGGAACGCCATCGCCCTGGCACGCGAATCAGCCCTTCCGCGCGCGATGACCCTGGTGCGGTCGCCCATGCTGGCCACCAGGGCGTCGAACGCTGGTTCGACATGCTGCGGCTCGTAATACGCGGGCTCACCGGCGAGGGTCAGCAGCCCTTCCACCAGGTCGGTCAGGCTTACTGAAGAGCTCCCGTGCGAACGCGCAAGCTCTTCGACGCGCGCGATGACGCGCCGGAGATCAGCATGGCGCACCGAGGCGTCGCTGGCGCCACCGGCGATGATGTCCTCTGCCTTGAAGTCCCAGGGCATGGCGAACATGGTTTTGACCACATCGTGCCCGAGGACCGTGAACGGCTTCTCGATGTTCTGGCAGGTCTTTGTCTGTTCGGTCGGGCATGCCTTGCAGCCGCCCCGCATCATGCCCTGGAAGATGGGCAGGACCTCGAGTGGCTGAATGGTGCGCATGCGTTCGGGATCGCGAATGAGCGCATCCCAGGCGGGTGTGCAGTGGCCGGCCACCGCGGTAGCGGCGGCTGGCCGCGTGGTATCTGTCACGCAGCTTCTCCATCGGTACTCAATGGCTCCGCCTGTGCACCGGACGGCGGGATGTGGCCAGGCAAGCCGGGCGCGCCCAACGCACGGCACCGGAGCGGAGCGGGGCTAGGAACGGACGAGTACCAATCGAGGAGGAGGATCGAAGGGGTCAACCGCGACGGCCCGGAGGGCGGGAGCTTCGGTCGCCTCGTTCAAGCGCCAGGCGCCGTCGATACCGAGGAATCCCACCGCCGCACGAAGCATGGCGACGGTCGCGAGTCCGGGCACCGGCGTATCGGAACACCCAGCGGCATCAGCGTGACAGTGCCGCGCATGCTGCCTGGTGTCCTGGCGCCCGTGGGTGTGATTGTGGCCATCGCTCGCGGAGCCATCGTGACTCAGGCCAGAAAGAGGGATGCGCAGGTATGCGCCGGTTCCAGGCAACGGGAGGTCCAGGGCGGGCCAGTGGCCAACGAACGTCAGCATCGGCAGAAACGAGAACAAGAGCACCCACGAGGCGAATCGCAAAGTTCGCTGGCCTGACCTGCCGGTGAGCAATCGGGGCACACGCACCTTGTGATGACCATATGCCGGGGAACTTCGCGACACAAGTCATCCGGGCCCCGCCCGGGAATTCGACAGATTTTCGAAAACATGCCCGGCATCATAACGTCGAGGCTGTACCGCCTCGCAGGGTAGCGCCTGCATATCCGTGGCACGTCGCGGCGCGCCCGGATACCCGGACCGGTCCCCGGGTCTGCTGTTCCAGCGGCAAGGGGGGCCGCCCGGCCACCACCAGACGCAGGAGCCCATCATGGAACTCAAGGAAGTCATCGGCAGGCGCCGGACCATCCGGTTCTTCCTCCCTTACCGCCCGGTGGAACGGGAGAAGGTGCAGAAGATGCTGGAGGCTGCACGCCGCGCATCCTGCGCCGGCAACGTGATGAACGCGCGCGCGATTGTCATCTGGCGTGAGAAGGCCGATCCGAAGGTTATCAAGGCCATCGCCCCACGCATCGGGTACCAGCAGATGCACACCGCGCCCGTTTTCATCTTCTGGTATAGCGAGAGCTCGGTGTACCACGGCGACGCCTGGCCCGATAGCGTCCTCCGCCTGGCCGATGCCCGCCGGATCGGTGTGACGGTTGAGGACACCTACAAGGAAATCAACGAGAAGCTGCGCCCGATCTTCGCGATGACCGGCCAACAGATGGGCGTCGCGCCGCTGGCCTTCATGGATGTGGGCCAGGCCATCTGCCAGGCCACGCTTGTCGCCTATGAGGAAGGCCTCGGCTCCTGCCTGATGTCGAGCCCACGTCTCGAAAAGGTCGCCAAGCTGTTCAACCTCCCGGAGACGGCGGTCCCGATCTGCGTCCAGGCCCTGGGCTACCCGGCTGAATCGTGGGAGGCTGGCGGTCAGACACCGAAGCCACCTCTTGGCGAGATGTTCTTCGATATGGAAGTCGGGAAGCCGTTCGAGTCCGACCCCAAGGTGGTGGAGGAGCTAAAGGCAGCCAAACTCATCGACGAGCCGGCCCCGTTCCCGTGGCGCGATGAGGAGCTGAAGTACCTCATGCGGGCCCTCGGGCTGGAGAACACC
>CAYUVT010000153.1:0-7471 GCA_964448165.1 uncultured Anaerolineaceae bacterium
TCCTCCCTCCTCCCCCGGGGCGGTGGGGTTGGGGGGCCGCCTCCCTCGTGTGACGCACTTCACACTTCCCACGTCCGGGGGCCGTGTGGACCACGATTGGTGACCCATCCGGACCCATTTCCGTGCTTCTTACGAGCTTCCTACTGTCATAAGGCAGGGGTTTCCCCTATTCTTCCCGTGGTGTTCACTGGGTGTCCCCTCTCCGGGGGGGCCGGTGGATCGCCAGTTGCCACCGGGTGAAAGCCCGGCGGACAGCAGGGAGCCAACGTCAAGAATGGGGCGGTCCCATGGTCCGGGCCGCAAGGGGTAACAGAGGAGGCCGGACAACGGGCAAACCAACAGAAACGCTGCGGGGATCGAGCTCGGGGAGGACACGCGAAGCTCATCCACACCGCCGGCAAGGGACAGCCGGCACAGTCAGGACGGAGAGAATATGACTCTAGCTTTATACGGAAAATCAAAGAGGCGCCAGGGCAGTTTGTTGCTGCTTGGCGTCTTTGCCGTGTTCGTGGCGCTGCTCGCGGGGCTGACGCTCCGCCAGGACTCCGCGAACGCACTGACCCTTGGCAGCGCGAACGGCACCTGGACCGCCATTACGGGAGGCCCTGATTGCCAAACCGGACTCAACACGAACGAAGTGCGCTGGGGTGACCCCAGCTTTTCGTCCGGTTGCGGGAGCACGAGCGACCGGAGCGGCTACCGCTGGGATGGCGGATCGGCGGCCACGTTCAGCGCGGGGCAGAGCTTCCTGCTGGGGAAGTTCACCCACTACAACAACCCGGTCTACGGCAATGCGGCTACGAGCGTGACGCTGAGCCTGCCGCTAGCCTTCACCGACCCTGTTCAGAACGTCAACCTCTCGGTGGTCTTCAACCACGACGAGACCCCGAACTACGCGAGCCCATGCGCGTATCCGGCGGCTGACAACAGCAACGGCTGTGCTGACCGGGTGCAGCTTCCCAGCCTTGCCGATCAGGTGTTCCAGGTTGGCGAGAACCTCTACAAGCTGGAGTTCACCGGTTTCCGGCCCCTTTCAGGCACCACAACCTGCCCGGCGAGCGACCCCGGGGGCACGGAAGTCAACACGTTCTACACGAAGGAAAATGCCACCAACAGGGCGTGCATCTACGCGAAGCTGACCTTCACGGCTCCGGTGGTGGATGTAGTCAAGGAAGCGGTCAGTCCGACCGTGAACCAGGGCCAGGACGCGGCGTTCAAGATCACCGTCAAGAATTCTTCCTCGCCCGCGGCTACCGGCTGGAACCTGAGCGATCAGCTCCCCGCCGGGTTCTCGTGGACCATCGACCCGGCCGTCGCCGGCTGCAGCATCTCCGTGAGCCAGCTCCTGACCTGCACAAACCTGACGATCCCGGCTGGCGATCCGAATACCCCTGGCAAGGTCGAGATCATCGTCAAGGCCTCGACGGTGGGGGCTGCCTGCGAGCCGATCACCAACCTGCTCGTAACAGTGTCAAAGACGGGGAAGCCCGACGACACGGGCGGTCCGGCGACGGTCAACGTCACCAACTGCCCGGTTGCCGGGACGCTCATCGTCTATAAGGTCGCCAACAACCTTCCGTCGGGGAACGGCCCCTATGCCGGGACGGTTTCCCCGGCGATCAACTCCGCGAGCACCTGGTCGATCACCGAGCAGGGCGGCAACCAGACGTTCACTCCCACCCCGAATGGCACCTACACGGTCAACGAGACCGGCATGCCGAAGGCGGTCACGGGCGGCAAGATCGAGCTCGTCGGCTACAAGGTGACCACAAGCATTGCGGACTGCTCGACGAGCGAGGGCGACTACTCGCTCTCGGCCAACCAGGCGACGATTGCGAACGACACCAAGGTCGTCTGCGTGCTGAACAAGTTCGTGGCGATCGTCGACCCGACCATCTCCAAGGAGAAGGCCTCTGAGGGCGTCACGGGCGGGTATGCGTACTGGGACGTGAAGGTGAACAACTCCGCGAACCCGAACGATGCGGTTGGCGTGTTCGTGAAGGACGACGCGACCCTGGTCAGCGTCTCCGGCGGCAGCTGCGCCGCGTCAGCGGGCGCTAGCCTCGCCAGCGGCACCTCGTGCACGGTCACTGCGGGCGCCACGCTCGTGGTGAAGGTGAAGAAGGAAGCCCCGACGGCCCAGTGCCTTCCCCAGTACATCAACAACTCGGCCAGCGTCTGGCGCGGCACGTCGGACTCGGGCGACCCGATCTCGCCGAGCCCGGTGGGGAACACCGAAGCCACGAAATACACGATCGCCGGCAACGCATCCAAGTGTGGCCAGCCGAGCATCACCAAGAAGCTGGTCAACGGCGGGACCGAACCCGTGACGGTGACCGACCCCAACGACATCGCCTGGACGGTCGTGGTGACGAACCCGGCGACGCTTCCGGGCGCCGCCCAGACCGTCGTGATCCGGGACTCGAACGTCATCGTGACAAGCGGGCCGAGCTTCACGAACGGTGCTGACTGCACGCCGAACAACGCGACCGGCGACTTCCAGACCGCGCTGACCGGGAGCGGGGTGAGTTGCACGATGCCCGGCGGCGCCTCGGTACAGTCGACCATCACCTTCACGGTGAAGCCTTCGGGCACGGTCGCTCGCGAGTGCCAGGACAAGCCGTTCAACAACACCGCTTCGATCCAGATCGGCGATGCCGACCCGATCAACGCAGTTGGCCCGACGATCACGCTCCAGGGCGACGCGGCCAAGTGCACGCGCAACCTTGAGATCTGCAAGGTTGTCGTGGGCAACGGCGACCTCGCGGTCCGGAGCGGTGCATTCGACTTCGGCGTGCGTGAAGACGGCGCGACGACCATCAACGGCATCGGCGGCCTGAACGCCAGCGAGCCGAACCCTGACAACAACCCGGGTGCAAACGGCACGAAGGTCTGCAAGACCGTCAAGGTCGCGACAGACAAGACGATTTCCGTGTTCGAATTTGGCAGCCGGCCGGCCAACTGGGGCAGCGATGCCTCGGACTACCCGAAGTACTCGATCAACGGTGCCGCCCAGGTCTCGAACAACACGACCACGAACGTCGCGGCCGGCACGTCGGACCTGAACATCACCTTCTACAACCGCGAGAAGCTGCCGACCAAGAACGTCACGTTCCAGAAGTACATCTGCGACACGCTCGGCGATGTCGCCGCCAACGACGGTTCCACGGCTGGCTCCAACGATGTCGGCAAGCCTTCGATGTCGGCGACTGGCGGGCTCGGCGCCCAGCTGAACCAGACGGCGGCTCCGGCTGGCGGCAACACGGCGGTCACCCCGTCGAACGACGGCCGCGGGAACTGCCACCTCTGGGGCAGTGACCTGACCAAGTACCCGGAAGAGACGGGCACCTGGGGCATGAGCATCTACGACAACAGCCGTAGCAACCTGCTGCAGACGGTGAACATCCCGCAGGGTGGCTCGACGTCGGTCCAGCTGCTCGACAGCGTGCTGCTGGAGACGCTCAAGGCGAGCAGCGACGGTGCCCGCGTCGAAGAGGAGCTCCGGGCCGGTTACGGTTTCGGCTCCCTCAAGTGCTACACCGACCACCTGAACCAGGACAACTGGGAATGGCTGGACTTCAACCCGGGCGGCATCCCGGAGGAGACCGTCTACTGCATCGCCTACAACGTGAAGGCCGACAAGGAAATCGTCATCGAGAAGCAGTTCGACGAACTGCCGGATGGCTACACGACGACCGCGGACGATGTGCCGGCCTTCACCCTGAACCCCTCGGCGAACACCTCGTGCGCCGCGCCGGTGAAGGTGAACAACACGACCTGGACCGTGACCTGCAAGGTCCCGTACAACTGGAACGGCACGGTTGAAGAGACGCTTCCGCTGCCCGACGGCTGGGAGCAGACCCAGTGCACGGCCGAAGCTCGGACGACGAGCCAGAGCCTCCGTTTCACTTTCTGCAACCGGCCATACGCCGAGATCACGGTCCTGAAAGTGTTCGTGGGTGACCTGACGGGCAAGAACTTCACGTTCACGGGTTCTGCCGGCCTGCCTGCGCTGAACTCGCCGGTCGCCGGCGCGAACAACGCGCAGTCGACGGTCCTCGCGAAAGTCAAGGTTGCACCCGGCAGCTATACGCTGACGGAGACCAACGGCAAGACGTTCGCCCAGGGCTGCCAGGGTGATTCGGCCCTGCCGTTCGGCTACCAGACCCAGGCCGAGACCACCGTCGATGGCAGCGGTGTCCTCGCGAAGCAGGTGGTGGGCGCCAACCCGGTGAACATCACGCTCGGCGTCGGCGAGGAGGGTGTCGTCACCTTCTACAACGAGGCCTGCGCAGTCGCGGGTTCGCCAATCGTCATCATCGAGAAGTTCGCTGACCCGGCCGGCAACCGGACGGGCGTGAGCAGCATTACCGGGTTCCAGATTCGCGTCTGGAACAACGGAAGCGAGATCGCGGGCAGCCCGTTCGCCTCGACCGGCGCTCCCATCATCCTGCCAGGCCTGGCCACCGGAACCGTCCGGGTCGAGGAAGTGAACCCGAACACGGGCGGCTGGATGTTCACCGGCTCGAAGACCGACCGTGGCAACAACGGCTCCTTCGAGGCCAACGTCGCCGGGCAGCCCGCCCAGGAGACGCTGAACTTCAGCGATGTGGTGCGGTTCAACTTCTACAACCAGCCGCGGGTGAACATCGAAGTCAACAAGACCGAGATTTCGCTCGCGACACCTGCCGGGGCTCCCGGCAACGGCTGGAGCTTCACGCTCAGCGGCTGCAACATCACTCCGCAGGTGGCGGTGACCGGCGTCAACGGCAAGGCGACGTTCACGGACCTGCCGCCGGCAATCGGCTGCTCCTACACGGTCACCGAAACCGTCAAGAGCGGCTGGTCGGCCATCAACCCGGTGCAGGTGACTGCGCCCACGGCGGCCGGGCAGACGGCGGTCCTGAACTTCACCAACGTGAAGATCGAGGTCTGCACCAACTGCACCACCATCGTCACCCCGACGCCGACGCCGCCCACGCCGACCGCAACGGCGACGCCGAAGCCGAGCGAGACGCCCACGAGCCCGACGGCCACGCCCGAGACGCCGACGCAGAAGCCCACCGAAGAGGCTACCGCTGGCGCCCGGACGCCTGGCCCCGGCCAGACGCCCATCGCCCCGAGCACCGGTAACGGCCTGCTCGGCAGCGGCCCGGCGGGTGTGAACATGCTCCTTGCGCTGGTTGGCCTGCTGGCCCTCAGCCTCGGCACCACCATCCTGGCCCTCGGCCGGAAGTCCAGCCGCCGCTAACACCGCGCGGTAACGCACCCACCCGAAAGGCCCCGGAGCAATCCGGGGCCTTTCGCGTGGGCGGGGGGCGGGGAGGGAGGAGGGAGGAGGGAGGAGTGGCGCGCCATCCGAACCGCGACGGGCAGGGAGCGGCACCGTGGCCTGCTGCCAGCGCCTCGCGGAAGCGCGGAAGGCCCGCCACCCGCGCGCCATCCGGACCGCGACCGGCAGGGAGCGGCACCCCGGCCTGCGGTCAGCGCCTCGCGGTAGCCCGGAGGGCCCACCACCCGCGCGCCATCCGGACCGCGACGGGCAGGGAGCGGCACCGCGGCCTGCTGCCAGCGCCCAGCGGTAGCGCGGACGGGCCCGCCACCCGCGCGCCATCCGAATCGCGACGGGCAGGGAGCGGCACCGTGGCCTGCTGTCAGCGCCTCGCGGTAGCCGGAGGGCCCCACCACCCGCGCGCCATCCGAACCGCGACGGGCAGGGAGCGGCACCCTGGCCTGCCGCCAGCGCCTCGCGGTAGCGTGCAAGGCCCACCACCCGCGCGCCATCCGAACCGCGACGGGCAGGGAGCGGCACCCCGGCACGCTGCCAGCGCCTCGCGGTAGCGCGGACGGGCAGGCATCCCGGGGCGGGGGGTGGACTCCTCCCTCCTCCCTCCTCCCTCCACACGCCAGCGACCAGCGGCCACCTGGCTTCGGGCCATCCGTCCGCTCCGGCCGTTAACGGTCGTGTGCGATGCTCGGCGCGATGGACACTGCCGCGATGCGGGAGGAGCTCGAGGCGCTCTACGGGCGGCTGCGCGAGGCTGCAGCGCGCGTGCCCGCTGGCCTCCCGCCCGAACAGGCGGCGAGCCCTGGCGAACCTGCTGGCCTACCGCGAACTGCGCCGCCACGATATCAGCGCGCTCCAGATAGCCCTGGCCGATGCCGGGCTGTCGTCGCTCGGGCGGCTCGAGGGGCACGTGCTCGATTCCGTCGGGCGCGTACTGGCGTGGCTCGGCGCGGCGAGCCTCGAACCGGCCGGGCCCACGCGAGCCGGGGCTGCCGCGATCCTGGAACAGCGCAGCAGCAGGCTGCTGGGCCGCCCGCGTGAGGACCGCACCAGCCGCATCATGGTGACACTCGACGACGAAGAGCCGGAGCTGGAGGAGCAGCTGCGGGCGCTGCTGGCCGCCGGCATGGATATCGCCCGGATCAACGGCGCCCATGGGAGCGCCAGCGATTGGAAGCGGGTGGTCGCGCTGCTGCGCAAGGCCGAGAAAGCGCTCGCCGCCGAAGGCAACCCGCCCGCGCGCCGCTGCCACGTTGAGGTTGACCTGTGCGGGCCGCGGTTGCGGCTCGCCGGCGTGACCGATGGGGTGCGCGTGCAGGCCGGCGACCGGTTCAGGCTGGCGCGCGATGAGAAGGCGCGGCCAAAGCGGGCCACGGGCGGCGACCCGCCCCTCCTCACCTGCACCATCCCGCGCGCGCTGGCGAATGTCGAGGTTGGGCACGCGCTGTTCGTCGACGATGGGAAGTTCACCGGCAGGGTGGTCGAAGTCACGCCTGGCTGGATCGAGGTACTGGTCACCTCACCCGACGACCGCAGGCGAAGGGTGAGGCCCGGCAAAGGCCTGAACCTGCCGGATACGCGCATCGAACTGCCCGCGCTGACCGATGAGGACCGCGCGGCGCTCCCGGCGGTGGCGAAGATCGCCGATATCGTCGGGCTGTCGTTCGTCCACCAGGGGAGCGACATCGCGGAGCTGCACCAGGCGCTCACGGAGCTGGGGCGCCCGGAGACCGGGATCATCGCGAAGATCGAGACACGCGCCGGTGCCCGCAACCTGGCGAGCATCCTCGCCGAAGGGCTCAAGCTGCCGGCGTTCGGGGTCATGATCGCGAGGGGCGACCTGGCGGTAGAGGTGGGATTCGATGAAATCGGGGTGTTCCAGGAGAACATCCTCTGCCTGTGCGAAGCGGCGCACGTGCCCGCGGTGTGGGCCACGCAGGTGCTCGAAACGCTGGCGCAGGTCGGTCAGCCGGCGCGGGCAGAGATTACCGATGCGATGGAGGCGACGCGGGCCGATTGCGTGATGCTGAACAAGGGCCCCCACGTGGTCGCGGCTACGGCGATGCTCGACCGGCTGCTCACCTCGGGGCACCGCCAGCGGGAAAAGAAGCGCGAGCTGTTCCGCGAGTTCATCGCCCTCGAGGGCGAGTAGCGGGCCCCGGCGCGGCGTCAGTGCGCGGCGGT
>CAYUVT010000154.1:0-7380 GCA_964448165.1 uncultured Anaerolineaceae bacterium
AACCGCGTCGACGAGATCGTCGTCTTCCGGCCGCTCGCCCGCGCCGAACTTCGCGGCATCGTCGAGTACGAGATCCGAGCCGTCAAGAAGCGGCTCGCCGAAAAACCGCTCGAGCTCGTTTTGGACGACGAAGCGAAGGACTTCATCATCGAGAAGGGGTACGACCCGAGTCTGGGCGCCAGGCCGCTGCGCCGCACCCTTCAGAAATACCTCGAAGACCCGCTGGCCGAGGAGATCATCTCCGGGGCGATCAAGAGCGGCGTGGGGTGCGCGAGCACCATCACGGGGCGCGACCTCTTCCGCGAGGCGGCGGATGGCGCCGTCTTCAGTTCCCCCGCGCGGCTTGCACCGGACCCGCCCGGCTGGGACCCGTGGGAGGCCAGCCGGGGCGAACGCTCTCCCGGGGTGACACCAACCCGTTAACATTCGGCGATGGAGTTCGAGACTGGCACCCGGGGCCGGCGCCTCGCCCTCTCCGCCGGGGCAGCGGCACTCCTGGCGCCGCTCAATTCCACGATGATCGCGGTGGCGCTGCCCGCCATCCGCGATGAGTTCGACGTGGGCATCGTTGCGGTTTCGTGGCTGGTCACATCGTACCTGGTGGCGGTGGCCATCTCGCAGCCGATCGGCGGCCGCCTGGGCGATGCGATCGGCAGCCTGGCGGTGCTCCGCATGGGCCTTTTGGGGATGGCCGTGACGTCGGTCGCCGCCGCCGCTTCGCCATCGTTCGAGCTGCTGGTGGTCACCCGTTCGCTCCAGGGCGTGGCGGCGGCGCTGCTCATCCCGGGGGCGACCGCCTACCTGCGCAAATCGGTGGACGTGGCCAATCTCCCGGCCGTGCTCGGGACGAACGGGGCGATGATCTCGGCGGGAGCGGCGCTGGGCCCGGTGGCAGGCGGGGTCATCCTGGCCGCCGGGGGATGGCAGTGGCTCTTCTTGCTGAACATCCCGGCGATAGCGGCGGTCTGGCTGCTGCTCTGGCCGCTCCCGGCCGATAGCGGCAAGGGGCTGGCGACCTTCCGCATCGACCCGGCCTCGCTGGCGGCGCTGGTGGGGGCGTTCAGCGGGCTGGCGTTGCTTGGCTCGGCGCTCCGCTCAGGGAACGCGGCCTTCCCGGCCGCATCGCTGGGGCTGACGGTTTTGGCGCTCGCGGCCTATGGCTGGCGTTTCCGGCGGGTGCGGCAGGGTGTGGTCGACCTGGAGCTTTTCCGCGCGCCGGCGTTCGCGCGATCGAGCGCGATGACCGCGCTTTCGAACCTGGTGATGTACACCACCCTGGTGGCGTTGCCGGTCTACCTGCGCGATGAGCGCGGTGTGGGCGCCGGGGCCATCGGCGGCCTCCTGTTCGCGATGAGCGCGACCTCGGTGCTGGCCGCCCCGGTGGGCGGGCGGGTGGCCACACGCTTCGGCATCCGGGCGGGATTGCTCTCGGGTTCGAGCGTGCTCGTGGTGGCGACGGCCGGGGTGCTCGGCGCGGTCGCGGCCGAGGGCACCGCCCTGCTCATTGCGCCGCTGGCGATGGTGGGCATTGGCATGGGGCTGGCCGGCGCCGCCCAGCAGTCATCGGGGCTGGCGGCGTGGCCCGCCGCGATGGCCGGGTCGGCGGCGGGCACGCTTTCGTTCATGCGCTACGTGGGCTCGGTCGCGGGTGCGTCGTTGCTGGCGGCCGTGCTGGGGCGCGACCCCGGGCGCGGGGCCTTCGAGACGCTGGCGGCGATCCTGGTGCTGGCAGCCCTGCTGAACGCGCTCCTGGCGCTGCGCAGCCCGGGGGCACGGGCGCATGCGACCGAACAGCTGGCCCGGACGCCGGCGTGATGGCCCTCAGGCGTGGAGGGTCACCGTCCCGGCTTCGCCATCAACGGTGACGGTGGCGCCATCGGGGATGACTCGCGTGCCGAGTTGTGTGCCGACGACACACGGGATGGCGAACTCACGCGCGCAGATGCCGGAATGGGACATCACCCCGCCCGTATCGGTGACCACAGCGCCGGCGATGGCGAAGAGCGCGGTCCAGGGTGGGGCCGTGGTGACGCACACCATGATGTCGCCGGGTTCGAGCTTGCCGGATTCATCGAGTGTGCGGATGACGCGGGCTTTGCCGGTGGCCGTGCCGCGGCTGGCGCCGGCGCCCCTGACGACGCCCTGGCTCACTTCGGGGAGGCGCATGCCCATGAAGTGGCGGACCATGGGCATCATCTCCGGCGGGAGGAGCGAGAGGTCGGGGATGGCGCCCAGGAAGGGTGGCGGGGCGAGGCGCTCCCAGCGCTCGAACTCCTGGCGGCCCGCCCGGGCGGCCGCGGCCACGGCGGGGCCGGGCGCCGCCGCGGCGCGCATGGCTTCGTCCCAGGTGAGGTGAAACACATCTTCCGGACGGTCGAGCGCGCCGGCGGCCACGAGCTTCCGGCCCAGGGCCAGGGCTGGCAGGCGCATGACGCCGACGATGCTGAGCTGCCAGCGGGCGCGGTCCTCGCTCACGGCCACATGGTCGCCGGTGGCCCGGAGCAGGGTGCGGAACGTTTCGAGCTTTTCGCCGGAAAGGCGGGATTCGACTTCGGCGACCGCGGCCGCCTGCTGTTCGGCCGCGCGGCGGACCTGGGCTGCGGGGCCGCTTTCGGGGTCATCCAGGTAGCGGACCACCAGGTTGAGCACGGCGCGCGGGTCTTCGGCCCAGGTGGGGATGTGCATCGACCCCCAGGTCTCGGCGCGCCAGCCGTACTCATCGAGGAAGCGTTCGAGCTCGGCCATGAAGGCCGGGCCGCCCGGGAGCCCGCCAAGGTCCTGCTGGCCCGCCCTGAGGGCGGCCGCGAGCGCGGGCGAGGCGGCGGCGAGGTCGACCAGGGTAGCGATGGCCGAGCCGCTTGCCGCGGTGGCGTTGCGCGAGCCCTGGAGGAGCGTGCCGCTCAGCATCGGGCCGTCTTCGCCCAGCTCGTTCTCGAGGAACTGGAGGAGGGCGAAGGTGGGCCCCATGAAAAGCTTGATCACCACCATGGTGAGCTTGAGGGCATCCATCGCTTCGCCGACCAGCCGGTCCATCTCGCTGGCCAGCTCCGGGAGCGTCATGCCATCGAAATCGGTGGCGCGGACGCGGCGGCAGAAGGCGTGGATGCGGGGCGAATACTCCTCGTGCCAGACGCGAAGGCCGCCGGCAAGCACCTCGGCCGGCGGGTCGGGGATGATGGGCGGGGCGCTGAACTCGTAGCCATTGGCGAACACCGTCGGGGCGCTCAGGATCTGCTCCTGGAACGCACTGACCACGCGCTGGGCGAGCTGGGCGGTTGGGCCCGGGAAATGCATGCGGTCGCCCACCCACGGCGCCTGCGCCATGGAGGGGTCGGGCCATTCGACGGCGAACGATTCGGTTGCCTGAAGGACGTGCACGGCTAGGTCTCCCCATTTCCTGTCCGCGTCATGTACGCCATGTTGCGCGGGCTGGCGCATGTTAACAGTTTGCGAACGGCGGGCGAGTGAGAGGCATCACACAAGGGCCAAGGGGCGGCCATGGCCTTGCCGGTTGCGAGGCGAAGGCGGGTAAACTCGGGTATGCGAGTCGGCCTGATTTCCGATACCCACATCCCGGAGGCCCGTTACGAACTCTGGCCCCAGGTGTTCGATGCCTTCCGGGGCGTTGATTGCATCCTCCACGCGGGCGATATCCACGACCTCGTGGTGCTGGACCAGCTGGCGGACATTGCCCCGCTCTGGGCAGCCCGGGGCAACGGCGAGGATGGCAGCGGCGGGCGCCCCATCCAGCCCGACCACCCGCGCCTGCGCGAGGCATGGCTGTTGGACCTGGACGGCCTGAAGGTGGGCCTGACCCACGATGTGCCCATCCCGGAGTACCCGCCGCACCTCACGCTCGAACGGGCGCTGATGCGCTATTTCGGCACCACGGAGCTGGACGTCCTGGTCTATGGCGATACCCACGTGGAGGCGATCGACCACATCAACGGGGTGCTGTGCGTGAACCCGGGGTCGCCCACCTATCCGCGCAACCTGGACACGCAGCTCGGGACGATCGGGTTCCTGGAGATCAGCGGCGGCCGGGCGGAAGCGACGATCTGGCAGCTGACAGAAGAGGGGATCGAGCCGTTCAACTGGAGCAAGTGGAAGCGGCCCTGGTAGGACCACTCCCGGACCGCCCCCACCCCCCAAATTGGCGAGTCACGATTTTCGGACGGGCCCGCATCCGTATCGAGTCCACACGCATGCCGGGACGTGCCAGGGATGGCGCGCTGCGATGCCCGGCCAGCGCCGTCCGCGGTGTTGCCATCCTGGACCGTGGTGGTAGCACCGCCGCCGCGCGTCACCCCTGGCGAGCGCCGGATGATCGGCGGGCGCGCAGGCCTCGGCCTGGCCTGTCACAAGAGCGCGGGCTCGCTCGTCTCCCTTCCCAGGCGCGCCGGTACGGCGCGAGGAGGGACGCAATGGAACGCACGCAATCGACGAAGCATGTCGCGGTGATCGGGGGAGGGCTGGCGGGGCTCGCCGCGGCCGCCTACCTGGCCCGGGATGGTCACCGGGTCACCGTCTTCGAGCGGGCGGATGCTCCCGGCGGGCGGGCGCGCACGCGGGAGCGCGATGGCGTGCTGCACAACCTGGGCCCGCACGCGTTCTACCGGGGCGGCGCGGCCGAAGAGGTGCTGGCCGAGCTTGGCGTGTCCTTCACGGGAAGCAGTCCCAACGGCATGGGCGTGGTGATCCGGGGCGGCCGCCTGTCGGCACTTCCCCGCGACGCCCGCACGATGCTGACTTCCCGCCTGTTTCGCCTGCGCGACCGGGCGGAGGCCGGCGCGCGCCTGCTGGCGCTGCGCGGGGGCGATCCCGAAGCGATGCGCGGGCGGACCGTGGCGCGCTACCTGCGCGAGGAGTTCGCGCACGACGCGGCGCGAGACTACGTCGAGGCCGTGATTCGCCTGGCCACCTACGCCAACGCCCCGGACCAGGTCGACATCGCCGATGCGATGCTCCAGCTGCGCGGCGGCGGCATCAGCGGAGTGACCTACATCGACGGCGGCTGGCAGACCCTGGTCGACGGGCTGAGGAGCGCGGCCGAGGCAGCCGGCGCCGAAGTCCGCACCGGTGCACGAATCGCGCGCATCGAACCCGGGCCGCAGCCCGCGGTGCTCTTCCAGGATGGAAGGCGTTTTGAAACCGGCGCGGTCATCCTGGCGGTGGCGCCGGAGGTGGCCGCCTCACTCCTCCCGGCAGCCGCGACCCGGCAGTGGGCCGAAGATGCCGTTCCCGCGCGGGCGGCCTGCCTGGATGTGACGCTCCGGGGGTTGCCGCGGCCACGGCGGCTCTTCGGGCTCGGCGCCGACCGGCCCTGGTACCTCTCGGTGCACACGAAGTTCGCGCGGCTCGCGCCGGAAGGGCTGACGACGGTCTCGGTGGCGAAGTACATCCCCGCGGGCGGAGCGAACGACCCGGAGGCGGACCTGCGCGAGCTGGAGGGCATGCTCGACCTGGTGCAACCCGGCTGGCGGGAGCTGGAAGCTGGCCGCCAGTACCTGCCCGGGATGGTGGTGACCACGGCGGTGCCGCGGAGCGACCGGGGCGGGATACCGCGGCGGCCCGGCCCGGAGGTGCCGGGTGCCGATGGCGCCTTCATTGCGGGCGACTGGGCAGGGTCCACGGGGTGGCTGACCAACGCGACGCTCGGGAGCGCGCGGCTGGCGGCCTCCGGGGCGAGCCGGTGGCTCGCCGCGATGCCCGCCCGCGAACCGGCCGCGGCGGCGGTAGGATAAGCCGATGGAAGCCGTGCTCGTGGGCCGCGACGCCACCTTCGAGCAGCACCGGAGACTGCTCTTCGGCGTCGCCTACCGGATGCTGGGCTCGGTGACGGCGGCGGAGGACATCGTGCAGGATGCCTACCTCCGCTTCCGCGGGGCCGAGGGCGAGCCAGCCAATCCCCGGGCGTACCTGGTGACGGTGGTGACGCGACTCTGCCTGGACGAGCTGAAATCGGCACGGCGCCAGCGCGAACAGTACATCGGGCCGTGGCTGCCCGAGCCGCTCGTCCACCTCGGGGGCGAGACACTGTCGCCCGAGGAGACAGCGGAGCGCGAGGACACGGTGAGCATGGCGTTCCTGGTGATGCTGGAGGCGCTGGGGCCCATCGAACGCGCGGTCTTCCTGCTGCGCGAGGTGTTCGACTACGACTACGCGGACATTGCCCCGGTGGTCGGCCGTTCGGAGGTGGCCTGCCGGCAGGTGTTCCGGCGCGCGCGGGAGCGCATCGCCGAGCGCCAGCACCGCTTCACCGCGAGCTACGACCAGCGGAGGGAGCTGACGGTCCGTTTCCTCCAGGCCGTGAACGAGGGCAACCTCGCCGGGCTGATGGAGATCCTGTCGGCCGACGTGGTGGCGGTCTCGGATGGGGGCGGGAAGCTGCCGAGCGCCCGGCGGCCGGTGTACGGGGCGAACCGGGTGGCCCGCTTCGCCATCGGCATCGCGCGGAAGGAGCCCATCGCCCGGGTGGAGCTGGCCGATATCAACGGCCAGCCGGGGTTCCTGCTCATCACCCCGGGGGGGCGGGTGCGCACCGCGGCCGTGCTCGACGAGGCCGATGGCCGGATTACCGCGCTCTACGCCATCCGCAACCCGGAGAAGCTGCGGCACATCGGCGATGGCGGGCGCATCGAGGCGACTGCCGCGGGCTAGACCTGTCCAGAGACGTGGTCGATCTGGACGGCCCCGCCCTTCTGCTTGATGTAGCCGCCCACTGTCCGCCCCTCGCCCGAAAGCTCGGTGATGTTGATCTTGCGCTGGCCGGGCACGCGCTTCGCATCCCAGCCGTTGAGCTTGATCGCCATGCCGCCGGACCAGTCCTTCCGGTCGGGGATGACGGCGGTGCTGGCATCGATGGCGGCTTTCCAATTCGCCTCGGTGGCCACCGTGTTGCCGAGGGTCCCGGCGACCATGGCGGGCGGCTTGCCGGAGTCGATCCGCGCACCCGTCTTGGCGATGGCCCCCTTCGCATCTTCGGCGACATGCTTCTGCTTGAAGGCGTCGGTCAGCGAGATCTTGCTGATGGGCACCTTGCTCTTGCCGTCGAAGCCATCGATGAGGCGCTGGACCTGCCCGCTGGCGGCGCGGTTGCCGGCGAGCCGCTGCAATCCTTCGAGCGCGGCGCTGGCGGGAAGGGAAACGCGCTGGGCGCGCGCCACGCCCGGCCGCTTCGTGGGGGAGGACGGCGCCCGCTGGCGAATGCGATCGCGTGCCATGGCCCCCGCAGTTTACACACGCGGATGCGAGGTGGGGAGCACTTTACTCGGCGGCCGGGGGCGCACTCGCGCCGCCACCACCCCGGCCGCGCCTGCGCCGCCGGGCCGAGCGCTGGCCGCGCGGTTCATCGCTGGCGGTGTCCTGGGCGGGCGGGGG
>CAYUVT010000155.1:0-7369 GCA_964448165.1 uncultured Anaerolineaceae bacterium
GTTGAATGAGCGTCGCAAGAATGCGCAGCGTTGTCGTCTTGCCGGAGCCGTTCGGCCCCAGCAGCCCGAACACCTCACCCCGCTCCACCGCCAGGTCCACCGGCCGCAATGCGACGCGGTCTCCGAACGTCCGTCCCGCTCCCCGCAGTTCGATAGCCGGCCCCGCACCCATCACATCCCCAGAATCGGCAGAACCCGCTGCGCTCACCAGCGCCGGGCACCCGGCGTTTACCACGGGCCCGGGGAGCGCCGGCTATTTCGGTCCCGCTTCCAGCTCTGCCCGCACTTCGTCCAGGATCTTCTCCGCGGCATCGAGTGCGTCCGCCGATTGCTGGCCGATCGCCGGGTCGAGTTTCGCGATTGCTTCCTTCAGGAGGTTCGCCCCGGTGGTGAGCCCCCCGGTCGCGTCCGTCATCTTCGTCGCGAGCGATGCTGGCGCGCCCGGTTGCGCGGCCACCGCCCTGAGCGCCACCGCCTTCGCGATCACCGTGTCGGCATCCGCCGTGAGCAACCCCGGCACCCTGGGGTCGGCCTGGTTCTGCTGCGCGGAAAGCATATCGTCGTTCAGCCGGTTCACCGCGTCCGCCAGCTGGTTGGCCGCGTTCAGCGCATCCGCATACCACGCCACCAGCGGGTCGACCGTGGGGGTTGCCACCGGCGAGGGAGTCAGCAGTGCCACCGCCGTCGCGGTCTTGCGGATGTCCTCGAACTCATCGCCGGAATCGCCGCCGCAACCGCCCACCAGCAACGCCGCGGCGGCGATTCCGGCCAGTACCAGGATCGCTCGCATGTGCATGCCGCCAATCTACAGGCCCCGCGCAACCCCCGATCACGGCCACGTGTCGGCGAATGCGCGGCCCAACCGGCCGGCAGCTCCAATGCCTACCGTGCCATCCGTCCGCCATCCACCGGGATGATGGCGCCGTTCAGATAGCTCGCGTCGCCGCTGCACAGGAAGGCCACCAGTGCCGCCACTTCCTCCGGCTCGCCATACCGCCCCATCGGGTTGGTCGCCACCATCCGCTCCTTGGCTTCCTCGGGCGCGTCCGGGTTCATCCCGCGTTCCAGCGCCCGCATCATCCGCGTCTCGATTGGTGATGGACACACCGCGTTGACGCGTATCTTCGCCGGCGCCAGTTCGAGCGCCGCCGTCTTCGTCATCCCGACCACCGCGTGCTTGCTCGCTCCGTAGGCGATGATCCCGGGCGTGCCGCTGAGCCCCGCCACCGAAGCCGTGTTCACGATCACACCCCCGCCCCCGGCCGCCATCACCGGCGCGACGTACTTCATCCCCAGCCACACACCCTTCACGTTCACCGCCAGCACCCGGTCGAACTGGTCCTCCGGATAGGCCAGCATCGGGCCAATCCATCCCTCTATCCCGGCGTTGTTGAAGAAGGCGTCAATTCGCCCGAACCGCTCCTTCGCCGCCTGCACGTAGCGTTCCACATCGGCCGCCCTCGTCACGTCCGCTGCCACCGGCAGTGCGCTCCTGCCCTCCGCCTCGACCGCCGCGGCCACCTCGTCGAGACCGCTCCCCGGCAGGTCCACCGCGACCACGCTGGCGCCTTCCCGCGCGAACCGGATCGCGCTCGCCCGCCCGATTCCGCCCGCTGCACCCGTGATGATCGCCACTTTGCCCGCAAATCGCTGTTCCATTGCCCTGTTCCCCTCCTGGGTGTGTTGTCCCTAGTCCCGGCCTGCCGCCTGCGCCACTCCGGTTCCCGATACGGCCACCACCCGGGCAGCCCGCCCCCGGAATGATGACGCCACGATCGCGGTCGATGAGGCGATGGCCGCCACCAGGAAAGCCACCCTGATCCCGTCTACCAGCGCCCCTTCCGGCAGGTCCGCCAGCCGGTTCGCGCTGAAGCCCGCCGAGGCCGTCGCCACCGCCACAAGGATCGCGCTCGCCATCGCCAGCCCCGTGGCATTCCCGATATTCCGCGCCGTCCCCACCGCCGCCGAAGCTGTCCCCAGCCGGTCCTTCGAGACGCTGCCCATGATTGCCGAACTGTTGGGCGACATAAAAATGGATGTTCCAATGCCGATAAGCGCCAGCCGCGCCACCAGCAGCGGCACGGGCGTGCCCCCGTTGATCGTCGCCATCAAGAGCAGCCCGAACGAAACCAGCGCGATCCCCACCGTCGTCTGGTGCCTGAACCCGTACCGGTCGGAGATTCGCCCGCTCAGCGGAGAGAGCAGCAGCATCATGCTGGGCACTGTGGCCATCACCAGCCCGGTCTGCGCGGTGCTGAAGCCCTTCACCTCCTGCAGGTAGAACGGCAGGAGAAACGTTACAGCTGATTGTCCGGCGAAGTTCAGCGCCAGGCTCGAAACACCCACGCTGAACGCGCGCACCTTGAAGAGCGCGAGCGCCACGACGGGGCTCGCCGCCCGGGCCTCAATCCGCAGGAACGCCACCAGCGCGCAACCGGCGAACAACAGCAACCCCAGGATCACGGGCGACCCCCACCCCCACGACTGCCCGCGGTTCACCGCCAGCAGCGCCGACGAGAGCGCCGCGAACAACGCCACCGCCCCGGGGATGTCCAGTTTTCGCGATACCCCGGCCGGCAACGGCTCCGAGGGGCGGATGAACAGGAACGCCAGCGTCATCGCGATCATCCCTATCGGCACCCGCAGGTAGAAGATCGATTGCCACCCGAACAGCCCAAGCAACAGCCCGCCGATGATGGGCCCCGACATCAGCCCGGCGCCCACCACCGAGCCCGTCGTCCCGAGCGCCTGTCCGCGCTCCTCCGGCGGGAACGCCTCCGTCACGATGGCGTTCCCATTCGCCATCGCCAGCGAAACGCCGATCGCCTGCAAAAACCGGTAGGCGACAAGTTGCTCGATCGTCTGGGCGAAGCTGGCGATCGCCATCCCGATCGTGAAGATCACCCACCCCGTGATATACACCCGCTTCCTGCCGTACAGGTCCCCCACCCGGCCCGCGGTCAGCGTCAATCCCGTCACTACCAGGCTCGAAATGAGCGTCGCCCAGACCACCGTGTCCGGCGACCGGTCGAACTCCCGCGAGAGCGTGGGCAACGCCACGTTCACGATGCTGAAGTCCATGGTCGCCATGAAGGTGCCGAACGCGACCGCGATCAGGCATCGCCACTTGTAGGCCATCGGCCACGGATTATGCGTCCGCCCCCCGGTCTTGTCAGGTTGCCGTGATCGCCCAGCGCAGCTCCCACACACGGACCGGCTCATCCAGCCCCGGCAATGCCACCTCGCCACGGTCGGCGAACGCGAATCCCTTACCCGCCACCAGCTCCCGCACCACGTTGGCCACAAGCACCTCGCCCCCCTCCGCCATCCCCGCAATCCGCTCCGTATTCACCACCGCCGCGCCGAAGAGCTCATCGCCCTCGGCGATCGGTTCGCCCGCGTTGATACCCACCCGCACCCGCAGCTCCACGGGCAGGTCGGCGCTCGCATCGGCGAGCTCACGCTGCAGCTCCGCCGCGCACTCCAGCGCCGCCTGCGCGGTCGCGAATCGCGCCAGGAACCCATCGCCCGTCGAAAGCACCTCCGTCCCGTCGTGCGCCGCCAGCGCCTGCCGCGTGATTCGCTCGTGCTCCCGGAGCACGATGCGGCCTCGCTCATCGCCCAGCCTGCGGATGATGCTCGTGTGCCCCTCGATATCCGTGTACAGCAGCGTACAGAAGCCGGAAGCCGGCACCGGCTGCCGCGCCGGCTCTTCGTCCACGTCCAGGAACTCTGAAACACCCCGCGCGATGGCCCCCGCCTCCTGTGTCAGGAACAGCATCGAGCTCCCCGGGAACGGCGCCAGGCTTGCATCGCGCATCGAGGCCGCAAGCCGCCGCGCCGTCGTTGGCGGCGGCGCGCCTCCCTCCATCCGATGCGCCACCAGCACCGGGCAACGCACCTCGGGCAGCAACGCCGAAATGTCCGCGTCCAGGTAGTCGTGCAACAGCGCCTCGTGGATCGCCGCACTCGATGACTCTCGCATGATCCGCGCGATCCGGTGCGCTGTGGCCGCATTGTCCCAGCCAGCGACGATCGCGTGGGCCGCTGCCTCGCAGAACAGCCCCCAGTCCGTCACGCTCAGTTGCCGCAACGCCTCAAAGCGCGGCGTCCGCATGTCGGAACCGTGCTGCACCGCCATCCATAACACGAGCCGGCTTACCCGCTCCGGGTTGCGCGCCGTGAAGGCGATAGCAGCCGGGCCCGCCTGCACCGGCGCCAGCAATCCGAATCGCTGCAGCCCGGCCCGGTCGGCCACCGCACGCAGGTCTTCGACCATCGTCTCGAGTGAGTACGTCTGCCGCTCTGCCGAGGAAAGCCCGCACCCCCGCGTGTCGTAGCGGATGAGCCGGAACCGCTGCAACAGCGCCGTGTACCAGGCGTTGAAATCCGGGTCCTGCCACTCCATCTGGATGTGCGTGAACGGCATCAACGGCATCTGGATCACCGGCGGCCCGCTCCCAAGCGACCAGAACGCCACGCTCGCGCCGTCGGCCGTCAATGCGTATTGGATGCGCGGGTCCATCAGGCGTCGATTGTACGCACCCGCCGCCCGCCATCGCGCGAGCCGGCACCCCGTCAGGCCGCCGCGCCGGCGCTACCCCGGCTTCTGTACCAGCACCGGCCGCCCGCTGTTGCGGATCACCGCCTCGGCCACGCTTCCCGCCAGCATGTGCGAAAGCCCCGATCGCCCGTGCGTCGCCATGACAATGACATCGGCATCCAGCTCGTTCGCGAGTTCCGTGATTGCCTGCGCCGCATTGCCCGACCATTTCACGTGGGCCTCTGTGATGGCCCCTGCCAGCTCCTTTGCCGCGAGTGCCTGGAGCTGCTCCCGCAACTCGATGCCTTTGCGCGTCATCGCTTCGCCATGGCTCTCCACCAGCCTCGGCTGCGGACCCTGCACCGCGGTCGACCCAACAGACACCGCGGGGGGTTCATCAACCACGTGCTCCAGCCGCCCGCGCACGTCCTTGGGGTCCACCACGCGCAGCAGGTGAATTTCGATCCCGGGCGACATCTCTACCAACCTCCGCACCGTTGGCATGATGCCCATCGCGGTATCGCTCCCATCCAGCGGAACTACGGCTTTCATCGGTGGTTCTCCTCGCCTTGCTCGGCGCTACTTTGGCGTCGAACTTTACTCCCTTGTACCGCCGAATGGGACTCGTCCCGCGGGCCGTTGGTCTATCGTGGGCCACAAATCGTGATGAAGATCCTCGATGCGACCCCTTGCAGACCTGTTTAGCGGGTGCTAAAAATACGTTGGGCCGCGCTGGATGCTGTGTCCGCTCCACACATCCACCGGCCCTATTTTGTTGCCCTCCTCGCCCGGTGGTTCACACACACGGTTCTCGTTACACTCCACTCCGGTATGAAGACGCTCATCCTCCGCCTGGCCCTCCTCCCCACCCTCGTGTTCGCAGCGCTCGCGCTCGTCGCTCCCGCCGTCGCGGATGGTGAAGGTGGCCACACCGCCGCCGGCGCGAATGGCACCGATGTCGTCCCGGCGGCCCTCTGGTCGCTCGCCGGCGTCGCCATCGGCGCGGTGGTCATGGGCACGCTCTACCTCTTCAAGCGCCAGGTTGGTGGCTTCCCCGAAAACCCCTCCTGGGTGGCCCCCATCAGCATCATGCGGTCGCGCGACCTCCCCGGTGACGACGGCGCTCATGGTCACGGCGACGCCCACGACGTCCACGGCGGCCACGCTCCCGCACACTGATCCCCTCTCCCCTCCGCACGCCTGCCCGGGAGGCCCACGTGTCCAAACGGCTTCGCATTGTCGATTCCGACCCCGGCTGGCCCGAACGCTTTGCCGCTGAAGCCGCGCGCATCCGCGCGGGGCTTCGCGATGACGCGCTCCGCATCGAGCATGTCGGCAGCACCGCCGTCCCCGGCCTCGCCGCCCGGCCGATCATCGACATGATCCTCTTCGTACCCGGCTTCGAGGCTGGCGAGTCATTGGTCGACCCCCTCGGGTCACTTGGCTACGTCCACCACGGGGCCGCTGGCATCCCTGGGCGCCGCTACTTCGATCTGCCGTCGCCAGTCGCCGGGGAGCTCGATCTCTTCCACCTCCACATGTACCGGGAAGGTCACAGCGACGCCGCCCGCCTGCTCGCCTTTCGCGATTACCTCCGCCTGAATCACGACGCCCGCGAAGCCTACGCCGCCGCCAAGCGCGAACTGGTCGCCCGCTACCCGGATGACGTCCTCCTGTACATCGGAGGCAAATCGGCCACCATCAGGCCCATCTACCGCGCTCTGGCCGGGCGCCAGGTCGATGGCGTCGAGGTCGTCCCGTACGACCCCGCCTGGCCCGCCGCGTTCGACTGCGAAGCTGCCCGGCTGCGCGAGGCCCTTGGCCCTGCCATCCTCGACGTTGAGCACGTCGGCAGCACGGCGGTCCCGGGACTCGCCGCCAAGCCCATTATCGACATGATGCTCGTGGTTGAAGACTTCGATGCCGCCCGCCCGCTCGTCCGCGTCATCGAGGAGCTCGGCTACTGGTACTGCGGCGAAAACGGCATCCCCCGCCGCCACTACTTCGTCAAGGAAGACCAGTCGGGGGCAGTCACCCACCACCTCCACGCCCTCGAGGACTCCAGCCTCGAAGCCCGCAAACACCGGCTCTTCCGCGATCAGCTGCGCGCCAACCCCGCCGACCGCGATGCCTACGGCAGCCTGAAGCTGGCCCTCGCGGCGATGCACCCGCGCGACCGCCGGGCCTACCAGGAAGGGAAGACCGCCCTCATCGAACGCATCCTCCGCGATGCGGGCTGGCAGGGCGAAGTCCCATCCGCGGAACGGTCCCGCTAGCTACGAACCCCGCTCCGCCTCCACGTCGATGTTGCGGGTTGCCGCGTTCGCTCCGATGAGCGCGTCACGCATCTGCGCCGCGAGGTCCGCCATCCCCCCCGGCGAATAGGGCACGAAGATCGTGTTCGCCCGGGATGATGCGCCGATCTCCTTCACGGTGTCGTAGTGCTGCGTCATCAGCACGAGCTGCATGATGCTCTCCGGCGTCGTCCCCGAGATGCTCTGGGCGAACTGGTCCACCGATTCCCGCAGCCCGTCGATGATCGCCCGCCGCTGGTTCGCGATGCCCTGGCCCTGGAGCGCCTTGCTCTCTGCCTCTGCCTCCGCCGCCTTCACCTTCAGGATCTTGTCCGCCTCGCCGCGCTCCTGCGCCGCCTCGCGCAGCCGCTTCGCCGCGTTGATCTCGTTCATCGACTCCTTCACCTTCTTATCCGGGTCGATGTCCGTCACCAGTGCCTGGACGATCTGGTAACCGAACTCCCCCATCTCGCCCGAGAGCTCCTGCTTCACCGCGATCGCGACCTCGTCCTTCCGCTCGAACACATCGTCC
>CAYUVT010000156.1:0-7321 GCA_964448165.1 uncultured Anaerolineaceae bacterium
CGGTCGCCCCTCCGAAGGGCCAGGAGTGCGAAGACGCCACCCGTCACAGCGGATATGCCTCCTGCGAGCACAGCCATCACCATCGGCACCTGCAGCCACACCGGCGGGGACTCCTGGTCGCCGCCGGGCTCCTCCCATAGCCCGAACCACAGTCCGGACATCAGCAGTCCGAACACAGCCAGCGCAACCGCGCCTGCGAAAAACCGGACGGCCTTCCGGCCCTGCGCGGTTGAAGGCAAGCTGAGGAACGGCGAACGCGGCCTGGCGTCAGTCATGACATCGCTCCTGCCGCAAGCGTAGGCCGCGCCGCCGCGCCACGCATCGCCGCTTGGGCGCCGCTTTCCAGGACCGCTCGGCCGTGCGCTTCGCGATTGACACCCTCGCGGCGACCACCCTAACGTCCTCGCACGTTCGACCACGGATCTGGAGTGAGCACAATGCGCGAAATGACCGGCGGCGAGGCCGTCTACGAATCCCTGCGCGCCCTCGGCGTCGACCACGTCTTCGGAATCGTTAGCGTCCACAACATCCCCATCTACGACGCCATCCACCGTGGCGGTGGCATTACCCCTATCGCCGTCCGCCACGAACAGGGCGCCCTGCACGCCGCCGATGGCTACGCGCGCGCGACCGGGAAGCTCGGAGTTGCCATAACCAGTACGGGCCCGGGTGTCACCAACGCCATGACCGGGCTCTTCGAGGCCGGCTTCGCCTCCAGCCGTGTGATGATGATTACCGGGCAGGTCGATTCCGTGTACTACGGCAAGGGCAAAGGTTTCTTGCACGAAGCCGAGAACCAGCTGCCCATGCTCCGTACCGTCACCGGCCGCACCGAGTCGGTCCAGCGTCCGGAGCAGATCGGCGAGGCCATGTTCCGCGTTGCGTCCGATATCTGCACCGGCAGGCCTCGGCCCGGCGCCATCGAAATCCCGGTCGACTTCCAGTACGCGAAGGCCGAAATCGACATCCCCCACGTCGAAGCCTGGCCTCGAATCCAGCCTGCCCGCGATGCCGTGAATCGCGCTGCAGCCCTCATCAGCGAATCCCCGAACGTTGTGATCTGGGCAGGTGGCGGCGTTCTCACCGCCGAAGCCGAGCGCGAACTCCAACAGCTCGCCGAACGCCTCAATGCGCCGGTCTTCACCTCCGTCAATGGCCGCGGCGCCATCCCCGAGGACCACCCCCTCTGCCTGGGGCCGCTCACCAACATGCCAGCGTTCGGGGAGATCTTCGACCAGGCCCAGCTTGTCCTCGCTGTCGGCACCCGCTTCCAGGGCGGCGCCACCCGCAACTGGACCATGCCCATCCCGGCGAAGCTCATCCACATCGACGCCGACCCGGCCGTGATCAACCGGAACTACCACGCCGACCTGCCCATCATTGCTGATGCACGCCTCACGCTCTCCGCCATCCTGCGCGAACTGGATGGCGCCCATGGGGAAGCACGCGAGGATGCCGTCCGCCGCCAGCTCGAGAATGCCGCCTTCCTCTCCCGCGCGCAGGAGCTTCGCGATGCGGCCCGCGCCCAGATCCGCAAGGAGATAGGCCCCGACTACGCCGCGATCATGGACGCGATGCGCCACCATCTCCCCCGCGATGGCTTCGTCGTCCGCGATGCCACTGTCCCGGCCTACCTCTGGGGCAACCGCCTGATGCCCATCCTGGCCCCGCGCACATCCCTCAACCCGACCTCCGCGGCCATCGGGCCCGCCCTGCCCCTCGCCATCGGTGCGGCCATCGGCACCGGCCGGAAGGCCGCCGTCATCCAGGGCGATGGCGGGTTCATGCTCAACATCGCCGAACTCTCGACCGCCGCCCAGTACCAGGTGCCGGTGGTGGTCTGTGTGTTCAACGACGGTGGCTACGGGGTCCTCCGCTCGATTGAAGGCCGCACCTTCGAGGGCCGCCAGTTCGGAGTTGACCTCCATACACCGGACTTCGTGACGGTCGCGAAAGGCATGGGCGTCCAGGCCGAACGCGTGGATAGCGCGGAAGCCTTTGACGCCGCGTTCGCGCGCGGCATCGCACACCCGGGCCCCTACCTCATCGATATCG
Organism: uncultured Anaerolineaceae bacterium; assembly: GCA_964448165.1. Classification (GTDB taxonomy): domain Bacteria; phylum Chloroflexota; class Dehalococcoidia; order Tepidiformales; family Tepidiformaceae; genus Amarobacter. The sequence continues at coordinate 2,056 of CAYUVT010000156.1, forward strand.
ACGTCGCGAAGCTCACGCCGATCGCCGGGCTCGGCACGCCGCCGCCCAGGCGCCCCTGATCGCCAGCGCTCCGATCGACACAGCCCGGGCTTGCCCGGGCTGTGTCTTTCTTGCGGCGCGCCGCCAGAGTGCCTACCGCGTCCCCGACTTTTGCTTCGCTTCCATCTCCCGGAGCACCTGCCGCATCTTTGCCCAGCGCTCGGCGCGCAGGCGCGCCGTCTCGTCGAGCGTCGCCGGGTCGACCTCGGCGATCATCGCCCCATAGGCCGGGAACGACGGGATCTCGTCGTCAGCCAGCTCCTTCATCCACTGCTTCCGCTGGAACGCCTTCTCCACGTACGGAGCGAGCTCATCGGCCTTGCGGCGGGTGCGCTCCTCTTCCTGCTCCTTGAACTCCGGCATCACTTCGGCGGCAAACAGTTCGAGCGATTCGCAGATGTGCTCGTGCTTGTTGTTGCCTCCCTGCTGGATGAACACCGTCTGGTCGACTCCCGCGTCGGCGAACTTCTTCAGGTGCGCGCGAAGCTGCGCCGGCGTCCCGATGCCGTCTCCACCACCGCCCAGGAAATCCAGCTGTTCGGCGCCCATCGCGGCCTTCACGGCCTCGTACTGTGCCCAGATGTTGGTCCGGCCCGGCTTGTGCGTGCCGAACACGTAGTGATGGCCCAGGCCGAACTGGAAGAACTTGAAGCCATCGAACCCTCGCCGGAACGCCTCTTCCGCATCCGGATGGCACGAAAAGCTGGTCACCATAGCGATATTCGGGTTCACCGCATGGCCGATGGGCACACACTCGTTCTTGAACGTCTCGTAGTAATCGTCAACCCACTTCTTCGCCTCGGCCGGGTCGACAAACGCGAAGGTTAGAGCCCCAATCCCGAGCTGGGCCGCCAGGTGGATCGTATCCCGGTTCGAACACGCGACCCAGAGCGGCGGGTGCGGCTTCTGCACCGGCTTCGGGACTACGTTGCGCACCGGCATGGAGAAGTACTTCCCCTGGTACCCGGGGTACGGGTCCATCGCCAGCATGTTGCACACTTGCTCCGTCGTCTCCCGCCACATCGCACGCCGCTCGGCCGGGTTGATGTTGAAACCCTCCAGCTCCGCACGCGATGCCGACTCGCCGGTGCCGAACTCCACGCGCCCGTTCGAGACCAGGTCGAGCGTCGCGATCTCCTCCGCGATCCGCGCCGGGGCGTTGTAGTTCGGCGGCATGAGCTTGATGCCGTGGCCAAGCCGGATGTTCTTGGTCCGCTGGCTCGCCGCCGCCAGGAAGACCTCCGGGCACGACGAGTGCGAGTACTCCTCCAGGAAGTGGTGCTCCACCTCCCACGCGAAGTCGATCCCCAGCCGGTCCGCCAGTTCGACCTGTGCCAGCGCGTCCTGGAAGAGCTTCAGTTCGATGCCGTCGTCCCATGGCCGCGGCAACTGGTGCTCGTAGAAGATCCCGAACTTCATTCATTTCCCTCCTGCCGTTGGCCGCGGAGTCTACCAGAACACTTAGCGTCTCGCGAAGCAATTGCGCTCGACTTATTGTCCACTGCTGGCCATTCGTTTGCGCTAGGGCCACCGAGCCGACAGAATCGGCCCCACCTGCACCCGCCCGGAGCCAGCCGATGACCAAGCCTACCCGCGCGCAGCGGCTCGACGATGCAGCAACCGCCCTCTTCGCTGCCAGCGCGCTCCTTGACCAGGTCCGCCTGATGATCTGGGATCGGGAGAACCTCACGGTTACCCAGCTCCGCCTGCTCGGCCATCTGCTGCAGCAGGAGGGCCTGAGCAACGCCGAGCTGGCCGACCGCCTCTACGTCACCCGCCCGTCGGTGTCCGCCCTCCTCGAACGGCTCGAACGCGGCGGTTTCATCCGGCGCGAAGTCTCCCCGAGCGACCGGAGGGGCATCAACATCTGGCTCGAACCACGCGGCCGTGCCGCCATCGAAAGCCTCCGGACCGAGCTGCGCGAATACGCCACAGGCCTCATGGAAGACCTGAGCGATGTGGAGATCGATGCGTTTATCAGCGCGGTCGACCGTTTCGTACAGGCTGGCCGGGCGCGTCGCTCACGTGACCTTGCCGCCGAGGCCCAACAGTCCGACTGATCCGTGGACCAGGAAGGCCTGCGTCTTACCGAGATCCTGACAACCTCGGCCGCTGTGGCGAATTACCAGGGGTACGCCGAAGTGGGTCCGGTCCATCTCCTCCACGCTGTCGCAATTCTGCAAGGCGAGGAGCGCATGGAAGACCTTGGGCGCCCGGTCTCCCCCCTCGTCCCGCGCAGCCCGGGAGGCGGCGGTGCCATGCCGGCCGTGCGCGAACTGGCCGGGCGCTGGTTCGCCCTGCTCGGGAGCGATGTCAGCGCCGTGATGACCCCGGAGCAGATCGAAGCGTTCGTTTCCGAAGTGCGCGCGCTCCTGCCGCCCGGCGCCTCCTGAGCCTTACGTGACCAGCCGCCGCACCACCTCGTAGAGCACCTGCATCCCCAGCCGGATGTTCTCCACACTGATGCGCTCGTTGTGCCCGTGGATCCCCGCGAGCTCCTCGGGCGGAATCAAACACGGGACAAAGCCGTACGCTGGCACCCCCCGGAGCCGGTAAATCCGCGAATCGGTAAACCCGCTCGTCATCTCCGGCGCGATCTGCGCACCCTCGATCATCTCCGAGACCACCTCGCGCACGACCGCCACAAAACGCGTATCCATCGAACTCTCCGCCCCGCTGAACCGGTTCAACACCTCAACCTGCACCCGGTCGTCGGCGAGCACCGAGCGCAGCTCCCCGAGGAAGTCATCCGGATCCACATCCGGCAACAGCCGGCAGTCGAGCGTCGCGGTCGCCTCCGCAGGAATCACGTTGACCTTGATGCCCGTGGTGATGGTGGTCACCGTGACGGTGTTGCTCAGCCTCGCCCGCAATGATGGGCTCCGCTCTGCCTCTGCCATGGTCGCCGCGTCGTCCGGCGCCTGCAGCAGGCCCGCGCCTGTCATTGCCCGGGCGTGGTCACGCATCACGGGCACGATCCGAAGCTCCCGCTGCCACCGCGTCACCCGCTCCAGCGCCTGCACCAGGTGCTCAGCGCAGTTGTCGCCATGCGGAACCGAACCGTGCCCGGGCCTCCCGCGGACGCTCAACTTCACCCAGAGCGGGACCTTCTCCGTCGGAGCCACCTGGAACACCTGCGCCCCGCGTGTTGAGGTCAGTCCATAGGCTCCTTCGTTGATGACCAGGTCGGTGTCCATCCATTCGGGCCGGTTGGCCTCGATCCAGCTGACGCCGTACGTGCTGCCGGCCTCCTCGTCGGCCGCCGCCAGCAGCGTGACCGGTTGCCGGAGTTCGATGCCCTGGCGCTTCAGCAGGATGAACGTCATGAGCTCGATGATGCCCATCCCCTTCATGTCGAGCGCGCCACGCCCCCAGATCACTCCGTCCCGGACTTCCCCCCCGAACGGGTCCACGCTCCAGAACTCGCGCTCGACCGGTACCACGTCGGTGTGGTTCAGCAGGCAGACGCCTCCCTTCCCCGGGCCAAGCCGCGCGAACAGGTTCGAACGGCCCGGGGCCGATTCCGCCACCTCGAACGGGATGCCTTCGCCCGCGAGCACGCCCCCGAGAAACTCCACCGCACGGGCCTCGTTCCCGGGGGGGTTCGATGTGTCGATGCGCAGGTACTCGCGCAGCAGCCCCACGGCCTCGGTCGTCACGGCATCCCAATCGATCTGGCTCACACTTCCCTCCGGGTGCTGTACCGCGAGTCTACTGGCGTCGCCCCGCCCGTGCAGCCAGCCCGAATTGCCGGTACGACCGCCCCGGCCGATAGTCGCCTGCGTGGATGCTGCACTGTCGTTGGCCGCTGCCCTCGCTGGCGGCGCCGTGGGGTTCGTGGTCCCGCTCTACCAGCACAGGCTGTACCGCTCGCCCGAGCATCGGTTGCATCCCGCCTCGGGCCTGAAGCTGCGAGCGCTCCAGGCCTTTTGCATGCTTGGCACCGGTGCGGCATGGGGCCTCGCGTTTCGCCCCGGCTATTACGATCCGTTCCCCGCTGCCCTGACGGCCGCGTTCGCACTCGTCCTGGTCGTCCTGAGCAGCACCGACTTCGACCGCCGGATTATCCCGAACAGGCTGAGCTATCCCGCAATCGCTGCCGCCGCCGCGCTTTGCTGGGCCTGGCCCGACCGGGACGTGAGCGACATCGCCCTTGGCGCGGCGGTTGCCGCCGGGATTGCCGCCGCCATGGTGGCGCTCGGCGTGGTCGTCGGCGCGCTGCTTGGCGTCAAGGACATCGCCTTCGGCATGGGCGATGCCAAGCTCATCGTTCTCATCGGCCTGCTCACGGGATGGCCGGGCGTGATGACCGCGCTCTTCTACGGCGTGCTGCTCGCAGGCGGAGCCGCGTTCGTCTTCCTCCTTCGGCGGGGCTGGCGCACGGTCTTTAGCTACGGCCCCTATCTCGCCGCGGGCGGCATCATCGTCATGCTCTGGATCGACGCGCTCAAATGATTGAAGGGCTCCACCTGGAGCCCTTCACGATTCTTCCACCCACGTCGGCCCTTACATCGCTTCCTTCAGCTGAATGATCGCCGGACCGCCGATCACGATCATGATCGCCGGGAAGATGAAGAATACGAGCGGAAACACCATCTTGATGGGCGCCTTGAACGCCTGCTCCTCCGCCTTCTGCCGCCGCTTCGTGCGAATAACCCCGGTCTGGACGCGGATGACACCACCGATCGAGATGCCCATCGCTTCCGCCTGCACGATCGCGTTGACGAGCTGACGCAGTTCATCGACGCCCGTCCGCTCCGCCATGTCGACAAACGCATCGCGCCGCGCCCGGCCCATCTGGATCTCCCGCATCGTCCGCGTGAGCTCCTCCGCGAACGGCCCATGGACCTTCTCGATGACGCGCGTGAACGCCGCATCGATGCCCAGGCCTGCCTCGACCGAAGCCGTGATCAGGTCGAACGCATCCGGAAGGGAACGCCAGATCTCCTTCTGACGGCGCTTGATCCGCCCCAGGACGATGATTCTCGGTCCGTAGATGCCCAGGGCTGTCATGACGCCGAAGGCGCCGACCATCATCTTGATGTCGCCTCCCATCGCCGCCACATACATGATGGCCAGGATGGGAAGAACGCCGACCGCAACGCCCACCAGCATCAAGAACTGCCCGGGCTTGATCTTCATTCCGGCCTGGGTGAGCGCTTTCTCCAGCCGTTCCTCGATTGTCGACGGCAGGACTCCGTTTACCCGGCGGCCCAGCCCCTGGACC
>CAYUVT010000157.1:0-5405 GCA_964448165.1 uncultured Anaerolineaceae bacterium
CCCAGCAGTTCACCAACGTCATCCTCGCCCAGCGCGGCTTCCAGTCGTCCTCGCGCGTCATCACCGCCGGCGACCAGATGCTGCAGGACCTGGTGAACATCATCCGCTAGTCATTCGCGTGGGTGGGGGGCTTTGCTCGCGGCCTCCCACCCATCCGCCCGGAGGACCCATGGGGCTGAGCCTCGCAACCATGAATCGCCTCGCCGGTGTGGCAATCCTGCCCATCATGCTGTTGGCGATTCTTGTCTTTTCCCGCGCGGCCCAGACCGAGAAGGAACTCGACCTCCCAACCGGGGGCACCGTCGTCGTGGCCAACCTGCGGGCCGAATCGCTCACCTTCCACAACCTCGCCAACGCCCGCATCGCCACCCTCGCCCTTCCCGGCCCTCCGCACGAGCTTCTCGCGCTCAACGGCCGCCTTTACGTCACCCTGGGCCGCGCCAACCTCGTCGCCGAAGTCGATCCAGCCGGACCCGGCATTCTTCGCCTCTTGCAGCTCCCGGGCGAACCCCACGGCATCGCCGAACGCGAAGGCAACCTCCTCGTCACGCTCGATAAGGCCAACGCGGTCGTTACGATCGACCTCGCGACCTTCAGCGAAACCTCCCGCGAACTCACCGGCGAGACGCCCCACGCGGTCGCCGTATCGCCCCACGGGACCTTTGTGGTCGATTCTCGCGACGACGCTGTTCGCAGGCTGGGCACCCCTCCGCTCACCGCCCCGGCCGAGCAACTGCCCGAGAGCGCCGCCATCGCCGGGGACCGGCTCGTGACCGCCGGCAACGTCTCCGGCACCCTCTCCGTCTTCGCGGCGGCGACACTCGATCACCTCGGCTCGATCCCGGTCGGCGCCGGCCCCGTCCGGGTCGCCGCCCTCAACAACCACCGCGTCGCGGTGACCACGCAGGCCACGCCGCGGCTGGTCATCGTCGACGTTTCGCGCTTGACGGTTGAAGAACAGGTCGAAGTCCCCGCCCGGCCCGATGGCATCTGCCTGTCTCCCGATGGCCAGTACCTGGGCGTCGCGTCGAACGCCGAGGGCTCCGTGCGCTTCTTCGCGACCGGGTCCTGGCGCGGCGCGGGCTCCATCCCCGCGGGCGAGGGCCCGGGCGCCTGCCTCTGGCTGCCCTCCCGTTGACCACGCCGCGGCAGAGCGCGACCATCCCCGGATGCGACCGCGCACCCGGGGTATCCAGTGACACCGGGGCAGACTTGCCAGGTCGGCGGGCGGTTTTCCCGGTGCCACAACCCGGCCGAGCATGTGTGCCAGTACTGTGGCCGTGCCTTCTGCGCTGCCCACACCGACTACATCGCCAACCACGAGGCGGTCTGCACGCGAAAGCAGTGCCACGCCAAGCGTGTCGACCTGGAGGCCCACCTGGCCTATAAGGCGCGCGTCCTCCAGCGCAACCGGGCAGGCCTCTGCGGCATCGAAGGTTGCGGACCTCATCCTGGCTTCGAATGCTCGCTCTGCCTGGGCCTCTTCTGCGGCGAACATCTCCGCGAGCGCCACTACCCGTTCCAGGAGGGCCGCGTCCAGGTCGAACGCCCGGTCAGCATCTGCGCCCACTGCTGGGAGCGCCGCAAGGTCTGGCGCGCCCGCTGAGCGCCATTCACCCGGTTTCGTGTCATCATTCCGCCCGATGCCCACCGAGCCCGGAACCGTCTCGTTCGCCACGATCTCCGATGCCCGCGCCGCCCTCGCGCCGCACATCCGCGTCACCCCGGTGTGGCCGCTCACAGTCCCCGCGCCCGGTCTTGATGTCCCCCTCCTCCTCAAGTGCGAGAACCTCCAGCTCACCGGCTCGTTCAAGGTTCGCGGCGCCCTCAACTTTGTCCGCCAGCTCGATGCTGCCGCCGCTGCCCGGGGCCTCATCGCCATGAGCGCCGGGAACCACGCCCAGGGTGTCGCCCTCGCCGGCGCGGCCCGTGGCATTCCCGTCACCGTGGTCATGCCCGAGTCCGCGCCCCTCGCCAAGGTCAACGCCACCCGTGCGCTGGGCGCCCGCGTCGTCATCCATGGCGCCTCCCTCGACGACGCCCGCGCCGAGGCCCAGGCCATCGCTGCCCGCGAAGGCGGCGTCTTCGTCCCGCCGTTCGATGACCATGCCGTCATCGCCGGGCAGGGCACCATCGGCCTCGAACTGCTCGACCAGGCCCCGGACCTCGAGGAGATCATCGTCCCGGCCGGCGGCGGCGGGCTGCTCGCCGGTGTAGCCACCGCGATCAAGTCTCTTCGTCCCCAGGTCCGCATCGTCGGCGTCCAGTCCGCCGCGATGGACGGCATCCGCCGCTCGCTCACGGCCGGGCACCCGGTAGCTACCCCGGCCGCCCGCACCATCGCCGACGGCGTCGCGGTCGCCGGCCCCTCCGAGCGCACCTTCGCCCTCATCCAGCGCCACGTCGACGAGGTCATCGCCGTCCCCGACGACGCCATCGCCCACGCAATCGTCCTCCTCATCGAGCGCGCCAAGATGGTCGTCGAAGGCGCGGGCGCGCTGGCCGTCGCGGCTGTCCAGTCGGGCCTTTACCGCCCGCGCGGGAAGGCCGTCGCCGTGCTCTCCGGCGGCAACATCGACATCAACCTGCTTGGCTCGATCGTCCGCCGCGGCCTCGTCGATGCGGGCCGGTACCAGCACCTCGCCATTGAGGTGAGCGACACCCCGGGCCAGCTCGCGCTCGTCTCAGGCGTGATCGCGAGCGCGGGCGGCAACATCCTGGAAGTCGATCACAACCGCGAAGCCCCCGGCATGCCCGTCGGCGTCGCCGTCCTCGAACTGCTGATCGAGGTCAACGGCCTCCAGCACTTCAACGAGATCGTCCAGGCCCTGCGCGATGCGGGCCTGCGCGGCGTCCCCGGCAGCCCCGCCCGCCTGGCCACCCCCGACGCGCGCATGCGCCACGGCGGGGCCTGACCGAAGCTGGCAGCCCGCTCGCGCGAAGACGCCCAAACGCCAACCTTTGCCCGGCGCAGGCCCTCCGTTTTTGCCGGCTTGCTATACTCCCCGCCGTGCCGGCGTGGAGAGTGATCGAAGAGGCGGAACCGGAGTTCGCCGCACGCGTGCGGCGGCTGTTCGACGCCGGCCGCCACAAGACCATCGCGACGCTGCGCGCCGATGGCTCCCCACGCATCTCCGGGATCGAATGCGAGTTCGTGGACGGCGACCTCCGCTTCGGTTCGATGATCGGCGCGCGCAAGGGGGCGGACCTCAAGCGCGACCCGCGCTTTGCCCTCCACGGCCCGGCATTCCACCCCGAGGAGGGCAAGGAACGCGAATGGCCGGGCGAGGCCAAGATCGCCGGACGAGCCACCCTGGTGACCATCGATCCGGAGGAAGGCCGGCCCCCGGGCGAGACGTTCGTCGCGGACATCACCGAGGTCGTGATCACGGGCCTCAACCCCGAGGGCACCATGCTCGTCGTCGAGTGGTGGACGCCCGGGCGTGGCCTCCAACGGATCGAGCGGGAGTAGCCCCGGGTCCCTGGTGCATGCGTTCCGCACTACCTGCTTGACACCTGCCCGCATCGACAGCGAATATACAACCAGATGGTTGTACGTAGTGTTCCGCACGTTGCCCCACCCGATGAGCAGGTCAACCGGATCTTTCGCGCCCTGGCCGACCCCACCCGCCGCGACATCATCCGGCGCACCCTCGCCCGCGAGGCCACCGTGTCCGAGCTCGCCGCCGCCTACGACATGTCGTTCGCGGCCGTACAGAAGCACGTGGCCGTCCTCGAAGACGCCGGCCTTGTGACCAAGCACGCCAGCGGCCGCGAGCGACTCGTCCAGGGGAACCCCGATGCCATCCTCCGCGCGCAATCCCTGCTCGACGACTACGAACAAATCTGGCGTGGGCGCATCGCACGCCTCGATGCACTGCTCGCCGACGACTGACTCTCACCCAGGAAAGGCCCCGTTATGCCCATCACCTCCGTCACCAGGATCCTGCCGCCCTCACCATGACCGTCGTCGCCGACTTCCCGGTGCCGGTCCGCCGCCTCTGGGATGCCTACGCCGACCCCCGTCAGCTTGAAAAGTTCTGGGGGCCACCCGAATGGCCCGCCACATTTACCCGGCACGATATGGCTCCTGGCGGCCGTTCCAACTACTTCATGACTGGCCCGGACGGCGAGCGCTCCCATGGCTACTGGGAGTTCCTGGCCGTCGATGCACCCCGCTCCTTTGAGGTCCGCGATGGCTTCGCCCTCCCCGACGGTTCGCCCAACACCGAAATGCCCTCGATGCGCATGGTCTACTCTTTCGAGCCCACGGCGACCGGTTCGCGTGTCACTACCACCACGCACTTTCCCTCCCTGGCCGCCCTCGAACAACTGATCGAGATGGGCATGGAAGAGGGCATGCGCTCCGCTATGGGGCAGATGGATGCCGTCGTCGCCGACCTCGCGTCGTTCGCCGCCGGCCGTCGTACGGAGGCGCAGATCCTCAGCGATACGCTGGTCCGCGTCAGCCGTGTTGTCCGCGGCTCCGTGCAGCAGGTGTGGGATGCCCACCACGACCCGGCGCTGGTGCAACGCTGGCTGCTGGGCCCCGACGGCTGGACGATGCCTGTGTGCGAGCTCGCCACTTCGGTCGGCGGCACCTACCGCTACGAGTGGGAGTCCGGCAACGGCACGGAGCGATTCGGCTTCACGGGGCAGCTCCTGGAGTCGCAACCCCCATATCGCCAGGTGACTACCGAACAGATGATCGGCACCGACGGTCCCCAAACGATCAATGAGATGACGCTGACGTCCCTTGAAGGTGGCACGTTGCTGTCGATCGTGATCACCTATCCCGGCGCCGAACTCCGCGATGCCATCCTCGGGACCGATATGACCGGCGGCATGGAGGCGAGCTACGCCCGCCTCGAGTCGCAACTCCTGGGAGTGTGAACCCGGCCCGGCCCGGTCCGCCGCCGGGTGGTTGTGAGTGCCACCCTACGGCCGCTCGTGGCTCGGGCCTTCCGGCGAAAGCAGCGCATCCAGCGCCACGATCAGCGCCACCAGCCCGCCGGCCAGTGCCGCCAGCCGGAACACCTTCGCGAACAACCCCCGGACCTTGCCCGGTGCCCTCCTCAGGAACGACACGCCGCTACCCTCCCGGCCATTACGCCAGCCCGCCACCGTCCATGATCAGCGTCTCGCCGGTCGTGAACGACGAGGCAGGGCTGGCGAAATACACCACTGCGCCGGCCATCTCGTCCGGCTCGCCGATGCGCCGTAGCGGGCTCTGCGCGCTCGCATTCCGCTGCGCCGCTTCGTTGTCCCAGAGCGCCCGCGAAAACTCCGTCCGGATGAGCCCCGGCGCGATGCAGTTCACGCGGATGCCGTCCGGCCCCCACTCCTTCGCGCACACCTTGGTCAACATGATGAGCGCGGCCTTCGAGACCGAGTAGGCGCCCAGC
>CAYUVT010000157.1:5415-7282 GCA_964448165.1 uncultured Anaerolineaceae bacterium
AACAGAAGTTGCCGGATCTTGGGCAGATGCTCGGCAGCGCCGGGGTGGGTGTAGGAGCCCTGGCACATAGTCACCCGGCGCGCCGCGCCCACGCCCCCCGATTTTCCCGACCAGGAGTAGGCGCCCAGCCCCGCCGATGCCCGGAAGCCGCCTGTCGAACTCACGTTGACGATGCTCCCGCCCTGCCCGTGCTCCTTCATCGCCTCCCGCACCATCTTCGAAAGGAAGAAGGCCGACTTCACGTTGGTGTTCATCACCGTGTCCCAGGCGCGCTCGTCCAGGTTCGCGATGGGCCCGAACACCGGGTTGGTCGCGGCGTTGTTCACCAGGATGTCGATCCGCCCCAGCTGCCGCTTCGTCTCGTCCACGAGATTCTGAAGGGCCGCCATCTCGCGCACGTTGGTCGGCACCGCGATGCCCCGCTGGCCCGTCGCCTTCACGGCTGCCAGCGATTCCTCCAGCGCCTCCGGCTTCCGCGCGGCCACGCAAACATCGGCGCCTGCCTCCGCCAGCGCAATAGCGATTGAACGCCCGATGCCACGGCTCCCGCCCGTAACGATCGCCACCTTGCCCTTCAGGGAGAAGTCCGCGACCACCATGTTCATCCTCCAGGTACAGCTTCGTGGGCGTGATTCTACGCCCCCATCGCGCGATGCCTGCCCGCCGGGCCGGTCAGTGGCTCACCAGGTTCCACTCGCCCGTGCGCAGGTGGTGCACGTCGTTCAGCGATTGAAGCGCCCGCACCCCGTGCCCGCTATACACCACGCTGATCGATGCGTGCGCAGGGCGGAAGAACATGTCGTACTCCGTCCCGATGATGTGCCCGATGTAGGCGTTGATCACGCCGCCGTGGCACGCGACCACCACCCGCTTCCCCTCGTTCTCCGCGATGATCGCCTCCACCGCGTTCACCGTCCGCTTCCGGAACTCGAAGCTCGACTCCGAGTAGGGGTACACATCCCACTTCCGCTCCCGGAGCATTCGCTCGCGAATGCCCATCAGCAGGCTCTGGCCGAGAAAGTCAATCGCCGACCTGTCCGCCGGGATGTCGCGAAACACCTCCACCTCCCGCAGGTCGTGAATGATCTGTGGCTCAATCCGGTGGTGCCTGGCGATTTCCCGCCCCGTCTCCAGTGCCCGCCGAAGTGGGCTCGCATAGACCACATCGATCCGGTCTACCGAGAGCCGTTCGCCTACCACCTTCGCTTGCTGCTGCCCGCGTTCGCTCAGCGGGGGATCGATCGTGTCGCCGACCGGCCCCGTTCGCGGGTCGGGAATGTGCTGCTCGCCGTGCCGTACGAAGATCAGCTCGGTGACCCCCTCGACGCCCGTCAGGAACGCGCGGTCGAACACCATCGGCGGCCGTGCCGTACCGTGACTCATGACTCACTCACCTCGAACCGGTTGACGCGACTATCCCAGACCCCGCCAAACGTGGAAAGCTCCCCGCGGGGCTACAATCGGGGCCATGCAGCCCCCTTCCGTCTCTGTGATGCTCCGCGGCTGGGATATCCGCCTCGGTACGACCGGCCAGATGGTGATGGACGCCGCCCGGCGCGCCGAAGCCCTCGGCCTCGATGGCATCATCGCTGGCGACCACGTCACCTTCCACGGCTACGGCAACGATGGCCTCCTTACCCTCACCGCCATCGCCGCTGCCACCGAAACGATCGAACTGAAGACCGGCGTCTACCTCCTCCCGCTCCGCCACCCGGTGCCGGTTGCCCTCCAGGCAGCCCAGCTCGACCAGTTGAGCATGGGCCGCCTCGTCCTCGGCGTGGGCATCGGTGGCGAGGACCCCCACGAGTTCTGGAGCTGCGGCGTCGACCCCGCCACCCGTGGCGCCCGCGCCAACGAGGCCCTGCAG
>CAYUVT010000158.1:0-7279 GCA_964448165.1 uncultured Anaerolineaceae bacterium
CAGATCGGGTCCGCCCTCATGGGGGTGCTCTACATCTGCGACGAACCGTCGATCGGCCTCCACCCCATCGATGGCGACCGGCTCATCCGCACGCTCGAACGCCTTCGCGATCTGGGCAACACCGTCCTCATCGTCGAGCACGACGAGGCCATGATGCGCGCGGCCGACTGGATCATCGACATGGGCCCGGGCGCTGGCGTCCACGGCGGGCACGTCGTCGCCGAAGGAGACATCGAAGCGATCAAGGCGAACGAGGCGAGCATCACGGGCGCCTACCTCTCCGGCCGTCGCGAGATCCCGGTGCCGTCCCGGCGCCGCCCCGGCAATGGCCGGTCCATCCGCATCCGCGGGGCGCGCGAGAACAACCTGCGGAACATCGATGTCGAGATCCCGCTCGGCAAGTTTGTCGCCGTCACCGGGGTCTCAGGCTCCGGGAAGTCGTCGCTCATCACCGATATCCTCGTCCGCCGTGCCACCAACGTGCTCCATGGTGCCCGCCAGCGGCCCGGGCTCCACGATGCCATCGAGGGCCTCGAGCACATCGACAAGATCGTCGACATCGACCAGTCCCCCATCGGCCGCACTCCCCGCTCCAACCCCGCCACCTACACCGGCGCCTTCGGCATCATCCGCGACCTTTTCGCCTCGGTCCCCGAGGCGAAGGCGCGCGGCTACAAGGCGGGGCGTTTCAGTTTCAACGTGAAGGGCGGCCGCTGCGAGGAGTGCACCGGCGACGGCTACAAGGTCGTCGAGATGCAGTTTCTCCCGGACGTGACCGTTCCCTGCGAGGTGTGCCACGGGAAGCGCTATAACCGCGAGGCGCTGGAGATCCTCTTCCGCGGGAAAAATATCGCCGACGTGCTCGATATGACCGTCTCGGAGGCCGCCGAGTTCTTCGAGCGCTTCCCCCGCGTCAAGCGCATCCTCGATACCCTCGAAGCGACGGGGCTCGGCTACATCCACATCGGCCAGCCGGCCACCACACTGTCAGGTGGCGAGGCGCAGCGCATCAAGCTCGCCAGCGAACTCTCCCGCCGATCCACCGGCCGCACCCTCTACGTTCTCGACGAACCCACCACAGGCCTCAGCTTCCAGGATGTCGCCCACCTGCTGAACGTGCTTCAGCGGCTGGCCGATGCGGGCAACACGGTCCTGGTCATCGAACACCACCTCGACGTTATCAAGGCGGCCGACCACGTCATCGACCTCGGGCCGCTGGGCGGCGACCGCGGTGGCCAGGTCATCGCGGTGGGGACCCCAGAACAGGTAGCCCTCGTCGCGGAGAGCTACACCGGACAGTACCTGCGCCCAATCCTCCAGGCGGCGGGCACCTTGCCCACGGATGGCGACGCGATGGTCCTCCCTGGCGCTGCCCATCGCGCACCCGCCGGCGTCGAAGTCGATGGGGTGACGATCGCGCCGCGCCCGAAGCGCAAGCCGCTCGCGGCACCACCAGTCCTGCCGGGCGGCCGCGCCCGGGGCACGGACGAGGTCGTCGTGGCTGGCGTCTCGTCGATCGAGGAGAAGGCCGCGGCGGCGGCTTCGCGGATTGATGCCAGGATCGCTCGCGAAGCAACACCCGAACCCGAACGCCCGGAGACAAAGGCCGCCGCCAGGCGGCGCCGGCAGGCCGGGAACCCTCGCAAGGAAACGGCAAGCGAACGCGATTTGCGCGAAACCCGCGAGGCCCGGCGGAAGGACGACTGACCCTGCGCCATCAGCCGCACCAGGCGATGAGGGCGCTGTTCAGCGCGTGCGCCGCCTCCCATTGCACGAAGTGCCCGCAATCCCGCAACAGGAACGGGCCGATATGGTTGGGGAAGACGGCCGCCGCCATACGGTCGAAGTCCGGGTAGAGGACATGGTCGCTCGGCCCGAAGAGGATCAGCGCCGGGGTGGGGTTCGGGGCTGCCATCGCCGAAGGGCCGGAGCGAGCGGCTTCGCTGAACGTGCTTTCGTACGCCCCGAAGCTTGCCCGTAGCTTCGCACCATCTGCGAATGGCTCGGTCATGAAGTCGATGGCCGCCGGCTCGAATGCCCCGGGGTGCGCCCAGAACCGGGAGGTGTAGAACGTCGCGATGTACCGTCGCCGCTCGGCCGGCGTCGCGAGCTCGGCGGCCAGCGCGTCTGGCTCCCGGCCCTGCCGCACGAAATAGTCTGATGCTTCCCGCGCCGGACGCGTGCGCATCCCTGCCATCTTCTCCGCGTCGTAGGGCAACGGGGAGTTGAAGAGCACCATCCGCTCGATGAACCCCGGGTAGCGGAGCGAAAGATCCTGGATGACGGGACCGCCCAGGTCGCCCGCCGACGCGATGATCCGCTCATGGCCCAGGTGGTCGTGGACCAGCGCGTACAGGTCCCGGGCGTGGGATGCAACGTCATGGAATCCATCGGGGCCCAGCTCTGAATCGCCAAAGCCCCGCAGGTCCGGCGCGATCACCTCGAACCCGGCTCCGGCAAGCACGTCGATATTCCGCCACCAGATGCGCTTTGTCTCTGGCCAGCCGTGGACCAGGAGCAGAGGAGTGCCACCGGCGCCTTCCCGCACGTATGCCTGCCGGAAGCCGCGGGGGCTCGCATGCTCGACGTGGTAGCGGTCCGGCTGCAAGTCGTCTGTCATTGGTCAGCCCAGCCGCACGAGCGTCCGGCCTCTCACCTTCCCCGCCAGGATTTCCGCACACACCGAACGCACACCATCGAGATCGGTCTCCACCGCGATGGAGTCCAGCAGCCCTCGGGGCTTGAGGTCGGTCGCGAGGCGGTTCCAGATCTCTACGCGCTTTGCCATGGGACAGAACACCGAATCGATGCCCAGCAGGCTCACCCCGCGCAAGATGAACGGGTAGACCGTCGTGTTCAGGATGCCCCCGCCGGTCAGCCCGTTGAGCGCGATGGCGCCGCCGTACTTCATCGTCCGGATCAGGTAGGCCGTGGTTGCCCCACCGACCGGGTCAACAGCGCCGGCCCAGCGCTCGCTCTCCAGCGGACGGCTGCTTTCACCGCTCACGTCTTCGCGCGAAAGGATTTCGGTCGCCCCCAATTCGCGCAGGAAGGCGTGCTCCGATGCCTTGCCCGTGCTGGCCGCCACCGTGTACCCCGTCTGCGCCAGCATGCTGACGGCCGTGCTTCCGACGCCGCCCGTAGCGCCCGTCACAATCACGGGTCCCTGGTCCTTCCGGAGGCCGTGGTGTTCCAGTGCCATCAGCGACATCGCCGCGGTCATGCCGGCCGTGCCGAGCGCCATGGCTTCCTTCGTGGTCAGTCCTTCCGGCAGTGGCATCACCCAATCGGCGGGCACCCGGGCCATCTCGGCGAACCCTCCCGGGTGGGCCACACCCACGTCGTACCCGGTGACGACCACACTGTCGCCGGGAGAAAAGCGCGAATCCTTCGAATCGACCACGGTACCGGCGAGATCGACGCCTGGCACCATGGGATAGCTGCGAACGACCCGGCCGGCGGGAGTCAGGGCGAGCCCGTCCTTGTAGTTGATCGAGCTCCATTCGATCTTGATGGTGACCTCGCCGGGCGGGAGGTCGCTCTCGGTGAGCTCACGGACGGCGACAGAGAACTCCTCGCCCTGCTTGTCGACAACGATGGCACGGTAACCCATGGATACTCCAGCGAGTGTGGTCTCCGGAGGTTGGGGCCAGCGGCGCGAAATGGCAACCGGCGGACCGCATGGCGCGTACGGGCGACGGCACAACAATTGGCCCTGTGCAAACCGCCGCGCTCGCATTCGTCTTCCTGGCGACGATCGCGGCGCTCTACCTGCGGCCGTTCGGCGCGCGCGATTGGCAGGTGGCTCTTGGCGGAGCCCTTACCGCCTGGGCGATTGGGCCTCTCGGTTTCCACCAGGGCCTGGAAAGCATCGGCGATTCGGCGAACATCGTCGCCTTCTTCCTCGGGCTCATGCTCCTGGCGGCCGGCGCCGAGAGCGCCGGGCTCTACGCGAGGGCGGCGACCCTGCTCCGTAACCGCACCACGGTGCGTGGCCGAATCGCTACGGTCCTCGTGCTCGGCACGCTGATTACCGCCGTGCTCTCAAACGACGCCACTCCCCTGGTCCTGACTCCCGCCATCTTCGCCGCCGGGGTCGCATACTCCCGCGCAACGACGGACTCGGCCCTGGCGGCGACGTTCACGGCCGATGGCGCCAGCCTGCTCCTTCCGGTGAGCAACCCGGTGAACTTGCTCTTCTACGAGCGGTTCGAGATGGGGTTCGGCGGTTACCTGCACACTATCACCCCGGCCGCCCTGGCCGGTATAGCGGCGATGGCCCTGGTCACGTGGCGGCGCGCCCCGCGAGCGCTCGTTTCACCCGAAGATGAGGCGCCTCCTGTACGCCTCGCCGCCCGGAAGACGGTGACACCGGCGGTCGTCGTGGTATCGACGCTTGCCATCGCCTACGTCTGGGCAGGCCTGGCCGAGATGCCCCTCGGGCTGGTCACGCTTGGTGGTGGTGTTGCCCTCTACATCGCGGCGCGGCTGGGTGGCCCCGTGCAGTTCGCCGCCTACCGCAAGCACATCGCGCCCGGCATCCTTATCTTCGTCGCAAGCCTCCTGTTGCTCGTGGAGAATGTGGTTGCTGCCGGTGTGCTCGACCGCCTCGGCGACGCGCTGGTAGCGCTCGAGGACGGCTCAACGCTGGTCACCGTGGTGGGAGCCGCAGCGATCGCCACCATCCTTGCCAACCTGATGAACAACTGGCCGGCTGCCCTCGTCCTGGCGGCGACCATCGGGGCGGCGCCCGGCGAACACGACGCGCTCGTCGCAGGGGCGCTCGTCGGGTCGACGATCGGCGCGAATTTCACAATGGTGGGCTCGCTGAGCACCGTGTTCTGGCTGAGTCTCACCCGCCAGTACGGCGCGAGCTACACCGCCGGCAACTACGCGCGCGCCGCCTTCGCGCCCACGCTTGCGGCGCTGTTTGCGGCATGCGTCGTCGCGGCGGTGCTCCTGTAACTGCTATCGCTTCACCCGGTAGCGGCAGTAGACCTCACCGGTCTCGGGATGCGCCAGGGCTGACACCAGTTCGAGCTGCGGCAGCGTCGCCCGCGAAAACGGCGCTTCGCCCTCCACCGGAGTGAGCGTTTCCCGCCCGCCCACGATCACCGGCCCGATGGTCACGAAGTACTCATCCACGAACCCGAGCCGGAACATCTGGGCGTTGAGCGTGGGGCCACCCTCGCAAAGCAGGACGCTGGCATGGAGCCGGTGGCGCATGTGCTCCAGCATCGCCGCGAGCTCCCCTTCCCCGGGAAGGAGCACCACCTTCCGCCCGGTCGCCTCGATGTCTTCACAGCGCTGCGCCGGGACGCTATACCCGAGGTACACCACCGCCTCGAAGTCGCTGGCGGTGAAGAACAGCCGGTCGAGCGGAAGGTCGCCAGAGGCGGAGATGGTCGCGGCAATCGGCAGGCGCGGCTTTCCCCGCTGCACCCGCAGCTCTTCCAGGGCGGGGTCTCCGAGGCGCGATGATGACCCCGACGCCCGGAGCGTGCCCGCCCCGTTGAGGACCACGTCGGCATTGACGCGCAACTCTCGCATCAGCCGCTGGTCCACTTTCGAGCCGATGCCCTGCTCGGTCCCCTCGACCACGACCTTGCCATCGGCCGACATGACCATGTTCAGCAGCACGTACGGGCGGTTGGGCGGAGGGGCGGGCAGGTCGAGCGAGGTGTAATCGGGCTTGGTCACGGCTCGGAACATCTTACGGCTGGCAGGTGTCGAGTTGCTGTCGTGTTTGAAACACGGGGTTGCAATGCGAGGGGCGGCCGCGTAGATTCCCGCCGCGGCTCGCGCCGTGCCCCGGAACGCGCACCGCAAGAGTGAACGCCAGGCCGCGAGGTCGAGCGGGCGCTGCCGGAGGTGTGGACTCATGGCGCGAATTCCCCTGGTCGAACGATCCAGGACCACGCTGTTCGCCGTCGTTGTGCTCGCAAGCGCCTGTTGGTTCGCCTCTGACCGGGAGGCCAACGGCGCGAGTGTCTCCGAGGGGCCGCTGAGTCCCGTCGCCGATGTAGCAGCCTCGTTTTGGAACCGGACACCTTCGGGTGCATCGATGTATTCCCTGCTTGCGGATAGCTCGTGCCAGGCGACCGACTCCACCTACCTCTCTACAAGCACCGGGGGAGCGAGCTTTCTCGTTCGGGTCGCACCCGGCGCAGCCCACAATGGCAAGAAGATCCGCTCGTTCGACGTCGCATTGTGCTTCCGGTACGGCGCGAGCGCCGGGGCAGGATTCACCCCACGGGTTGCCATCAACGGGAGCATCTTCGAGGGGACCCCGTTGACCGCCAGCGCAGGCGAGTGCCAGGAGACCGTGCAAGCGATCCCGGTTCCTATTGCCGTCACCAAGTCGGATAGCACGACCGTGGACGTTGGTATCGTGAAGTCCGAGGCTGACACCAGGACCGTTCGGATCTGCTCCATCCGCGTCACGATCCACTACGAGGACGACCCGCCTCCCCCACCTCCGCCCCTGCCGGCGATAACTAAAACAGCGGCCGACCTCGACGCAACCACGCCCGGAACGCAGTCCGTCGACGCCGCACGCGCCTATTGGGATGTCGCCATCGACAACACTGCGGCGGGAACGATCGCACGGCAGGCGGTCCTCATCACCGACGGGCACAGCGATGCCGTCCTCGAGTCGGCGACCCCGGCCGGCGCATGCGGCGCGGAGCCTTCCCAGGGCCCCGCCTGGACCTGCGGCGTCGCTGCTGGCGGGGCGACGGTGCTGCGCGTCTCGCGCCCCCGCTCGGCGATCGCGAACGCGTGTACCGGCGGTTTGCTCGCCAACTTTCTGTCCTCGGCAACCCTGGGCGATGGCACCCCGCTCTCCATTCAGGTGGGGACCGCGGCCAGTCCCGCCGCCATCTCCATCCCGCCCGACACCACGGCCTGCCCCCTCCCGGGGGCGCGGCTTGTCGCGCACGACCCGCCGGTAGCGAACGGTTTCGCCTACTGGGACGTCATGATCGAGCAGCCACCCGGCGGGATTACCCGGACGGTCTCCATCCAACCCGCCAGCGCGGTTGATATCTCCAGCCAGGCGCCGGCCGGCTCCTGCACCGTCGGACAGGACGGGCTGCTTTGCGACGTCCCCGCCGAGGGCGGCGTGACGGTGACGGTCCGGCGCACGCTCTCGGCGGAACACCTCGCCAGCGGGACACTTTGCACCGGCGGGACCATCGCCCTCCACCTTGCCTGGGCCTCCCTTGCCGGCGGTGCTCCGCTGGCCATCACCAGCGGCGGTGCTGACGGCCCGGTCAGC
>CAYUVT010000159.1:0-7227 GCA_964448165.1 uncultured Anaerolineaceae bacterium
GCGATGTCCTGCTCAGAAACACGACAGCGCCCATCGACCGGATCCTTCAGCTCGACGAAGAGCGCCGTGGGTTGCTGCAGCAGGTCGAGGGGCTGCGGGCGAAACGGAACACCGTGAGCAAGGCGATTGGCCAGTCGCGCGACGCCGCCGACCGCGAGCTGCGCATCGCCGAGATGCGGCTGGTTGGCGACGAAATTGACCGGCTCGATGGCATCCTCAAGAAGATTGAGACCGAACTGCAGGAAAAGCTTTACGAGGTCCCCAACATCCTTGATCCCAATGTGCCCAAGGGGCCGGACGAAACGTCGAACCGCGTGGTCGAAACGGTGGGCCAGTTGCCCCATTTCGACTTCCATCCCCGTCCGCACTGGGAGCTCGGCGAGATGGTGGGCGGGCTGGATATCGAGCGTGGCGCGAAGATGTCGGGCTCCCGGTTCTATACGCTGCGAGGGCCGCTGGCCCGCCTGCAGCGCGCGCTCATCCAGCTCATGCTCGACGAACACGGCCGGGCGGGATTCACGGAAGCCTACCTGCCGTACATGCTCAACGAGGCGTCGCTCTACGCATCCGGCCAGCTTCCCAAGTTCCGCGACAACCTGTACCGGGACGCCGAGGAGGACTACTACTTCATCCCCACGGCCGAAGTGGCGTTCGTCAACCTCTTCCGCGACGAGATCCTCCCCACGGGCCAGCTCCCGATGCGGTTTGTCGGGCACACGCCCTGCTTCCGTCGCGAAAAGATGAGCGCCGGGCGCGATGTGCGGGGCATCAAGCGCGGGCACCAGTTCGAGAAAGTAGAGATGTTTGTGTACTGCGAGCCGGAACAGAGCCCCCGCGAGCTCGACCTGCTCGTGGCGAGGGCTCGAGCCATTCCCGAAATCCTCGGCCTCCCCTACCGGGTGGTGGAGTTGTGCTCGGGCGATGTCGGGTTCAATGCGACGCGGACGTTCGACCTGGAGGTCTGGGCTCCGGGCCAGGGGGAGTGGCTCGAGGTGAGTTCGGCCTCCAACTGTCTGGACTTCCAGGCCCGCCGGGCGAACATCCGTTACCGGCCGGGAGGCGACCAGCCGACCAGGCATCCCCACATGCTGAACGCCAGCGGGCTTGCGCTACCGCGCACGGTGATCGCGGTGATGGAGAATTACCAGCGCGCCGACGGGAGCATCGAAATTCCCGCTGCGCTGCGCCCGTACATGGGGATGGATGTGATCCCGCTGGCGGGCCAGCAGGTCTGAGTGTCCGCTAGGCCGAGGCCTTTCCGTTCGGACTGGCCGCGGCAACCTGGCTCGGCCGGTCCAGGATTTCGTCAATCAGGCCGTATTCCTTCGCGGCAGGCGGGTCGAGCCAGAAGTCACGGTCGGTGTCGTGCTCGATCTTTTCCATCGGCTGTCCCGTGGTCTCCTGGATGATCGTGCGCAGGACCTTCTGAAGGCGGAGCGTCTCGCGCGCCTGGATTTCGATGTCGCGTGCCTGTCCCTGGGCGCCACCGAGCACCTGGTGCAGGTGGATCGTGCTATGGGGGAGCGCGTAGCGCTTCCCCTTCGCGCCGGAGGTGAGCATGACCGTGCCCATGCTGGCCGCCAGGCCCATGCAGAGGGTGGAGACCGCCGGGCGAATCAGGTTCATCGTGTCGAAGATGGCCAGCCCTGCCGTCACGCTCCCGCCCGGGCAGTTGATGTACATCATGATGTCTTTCTCATCGTCCTCGCGGGCGAGGTAGAGGAGCTGGGCGATGATGACGTTCGCGACCATGGCATCGATGGGCGTGCCGAGGAAGACGATCCGCTCCTTCAGGAGCAGCGAGTAGATGTCGTAGGCCCGTTCGCGGCGGCCGTCGCTCTCGATGACGAAAGGCATCACGTCTGAGGGACGGACCAGGTCGGCATCGGGGCGCTTGCCGGCGATGAGTTCCTGGACCAGGTCGTAGCTACTGCTCATGCGATGCCTCCAAACCTGCGAGGGTGTCGTTCCAGTGTGCGGCGTTCGCGCCTGATTGCGCAAAGGTAGTGGTTCCCCGGGGAGGCGTTCTATGCGGTTACCCGGTTGTCCAGCACACTGGATCCATGTCCCAACGCCGCGCCGACGTGCGCAACATCGCCATCATCGCCCATGTCGACCACGGGAAGACCACCCTGGTCGATGCCCTGCTGAAGCAATCGCACGTGTTCCGGGAGAACGAGGCGGTCGGGACGCTCATCCTGGATTCGAACCCGCTCGAACGCGAAAAGGGCATCACCATCATGGCCAAGAACGCCGCTATCGATTACGGCGGGGTTCGCATCAATATCATCGACACGCCCGGCCACGCCGACTTCGGCGGCGAAGTAGAACGCGTGTTGAACATGGCCGATGGCTGTCTTTTGCTCATCGACTCGGTCGAAGGTCCGATGCCGCAGACCAAGTTCGTGCTGCGCAAGGCGCTTGAGCTCGGCCTGCACCCGATCGTGGTGGTCAACAAGATCGACCGGCCCAACGCGCGCATCGCCGAGGTCATCCACGAGACCAGCGACCTCTTCCTGGACCTGGCCACGCAGGACCACCAGCTCGAGTTCCCTACGCTGTATGCGAACGCTCGCGACGGATATGCGGGGCTCACCCCGGATGTCACATCGGGAACCATGCAGCCGATCCTGGACGCGATCCTGGAGCACATCCCGGGACCCGAGTGCGACGAGGATGCTCCGTTCAGGATGCTCGTGACGACCTTGATGTACGACAGCTACCGGGGGCGGATCGCCGTCGGCCGCATCACCGATGGGGTGGTCCGTGCTGGTCAGCCCATCATCCGGTTCGACCACCACGGCCAGGTGAGCCAGCACCGGGTCGCCCAACTCTTCGGTTTCCAGGGGCTCGGCCGCGTTGAGCTCCTGGAGGCGCGCGCGGGGGACATCGTCGCCATCACCGGCGTCGGCGACATTCTCATCGGCGAAACCATCGCCCACCCGGACGTCACTGAGCCGCTGCCCGTGATCACCATCGAAGAACCCGCGATGAAGATGACGTTCCGCGTGAACGATTCGCCGTTCGCCGGGCGCGAGGGCCAGTTCGTCACCAGCCGGCAGTTGCGCGAGCGCCTGTTCCGCGAAGTCGAGACGAACGTCGCGCTGCGAGTGGAAGATGGCGAAACGGCCGACCAGTTCATCGTTAGCGGCCGTGGCGAGCTGCACCTCGCCATCCTGGTCGAGACGATGCGGCGTGAGGGTTACGAGTTCGCGGTGACCCGTCCGGAGGTCATCGTCCACCACGGTCCGGCGGGGCGGGAGGAGCCCTTCGAGCGGTTGTACGTCGAGGCGCCCGAGTCCGCGACCGGGTTCCTGATCGAGACGCTCTCGGGGCGCAAGGCCCAGATGGTGGGCATGCATTCGGACCACAACGGCAACGTGCGGCTCGACTTCGATATCCCGACGCGCGGTCTCATCGGCTTCCGTGACACGTTCATCAGTGGCACCGGCGGCGAGGGCATCATGAACACGGAGTACCTCGGCTATCGCCCGTGGGCGGGCGAGATCAGCCGTCACCGCAACGGCGCCCTCGTGGCATCCGAGACGGGTACCGCCCTGAGCTTTGGCATCGCCAATGCCCAGGAGCGGGGAATGCTCTTCATCTCTCCGGGCGACGAAGTCTACGCGGGCATGGTGGTTGGTCTCCACGCGAAGGACACCGACCTCGATGTCAACGTGTGTAAGGCGAAGCAACTGACCAACATTCGGAGTTCCACGTCGGACATCGCGGTGAAGCTCACTCCACCATCCCCGCCCAGTCTGGAGCGAAGCCTCTCGCTCATCGGAAACGATGAGATGGTGGAGGTCACGCCGAAGTCCATCAGGATTCGCAAGACGGAGCTGAACGCCACGCTCCGGGCCCGCGAGACCAAGCGAGCCAAGTACGCGGCCATGGAAGCCGCCAACGCCTGAGCCCGCAGGGGCAGCGCCTTCAGGCCGGGGGCGTGGAGAGCTCGGAGATGGTTTGCGCGGGTGCCCGGCCCTGCGCACGCAATGCAAGGGCGCCCACCAGCACGACCGAGCCACACACCATCGCCAGGCCAGCGAGTGTTGCGCGCTCGCCTGCCGCATCGGCAACCAGGCCAACCGGGTAGGAGACGATGGAGTTCACGCCGAACGCCATCATCGTGACCGCCATCACGCGCCCGAAGTACTTCGGGTCCGAACGCTGCATGAGGCTGACGTTGTTGAGCATTTGAAACCCGCTCGATGCTGCGCCCACGGCCGCGCCGGAGCCCAGCGCAATCGCGAACCCCGGCGCAATCGCCAGCGCGCCGATACACGCCGCCAATGCCGCGCCAAAGAGGAGCATCGCCGCGCTCGGGCGCGATGGCGGCCTCGCCGCCAGGATCAGCGTCACCACGATGCCGCCGGCGGCCATGGCCCCGTAGAGAATGCCCAGGTGGCTGGCCGGGTGGTCCAGCGCGTTTTCGAGGTACCCGGGCATGATGGCCTGGTACGAGAAACCACTCAGCACGATGCCGACGAATACCAGCGCCAGCATCCGTACCTCGCGTTCGGTCCAGATGTAACGGAATCCCTCGCTCAGATCGGCCGCGACTGAGGAGTGCGTTGCACGCGGGCGGGGCGGCGACGGCGCCATTTGCATCAGCACGATCACGACAGCAGCGAACAGGGCTGCCATGGTGAAGTAGGTGCCCGCAGTGCCAATGCCCCCGGTGGCGATGAGGAGACCGGCGAGAAGCGGCCCAACGATCCGGGTCGAGTTCATCATCAATTGCTGCAGGGCGACGCCGCGGGCAAGGTCATCGCCCTGTAGCAGGTCACCCACCCACGCCTGCCTGGTCGGGCCCATGACTGAATACATACAACCCAGGATGAGGCTGGCGGCGGCCAGGATGAGGATGGTGATCAGGCCGGTCGTGATGAGCACGGCGATGAGCGCGAACATCGCGCCGATTACGAACTGCGCCGACGTAAGCAGCCGTTTCTTGGAGACCCGGTCGGAAAGTGTGCCTCCCAGGGGGCTCAGCACGAGCATAGAGATACCCTGGCCGAGGAAGACGAAGCCGACGGCGCTGTTCTTTCCCGTCAACTCGAAGGCGACGACACCCTGAGCTACCTGCATCATGCCGAAGGCGAGCATGGCAAGTGTCGTTCCCGCGAACAGGAGCCGGTACTGCGAGTGGCGAAGGACGACGAATGGGTGTTTTCCTGGTTCCAACCGCGCCTCCTGGCCCTCGAGGACATTGTGACATGGCCACCGCTTGAATGGTTCGCTATGCGTTAATCACAGGCACATATCCCGTATTGGCTACCTCCGGGTAGACTGCCGCCCATGCACATCGATGACCTGGATACACCCTGCCTCCTGCTCGACCTGGACAAGGTCCAGGCGAACATCGCGACCATGATGGGCATGATCGCGGGCACAGGAGTGAACCTCCGGCCTCACTTTAAGACTCCGAAATGCCCCCAGGTGGCGAAGCTTCAACTCGAAGCCGGCGCCATCGGCATCACCGTCGCGAAGCTCGGCGAAGCCGAGGTGCTCGCTGATGCCGGGCTTGGCCCCATCCTGATGGCCAACCAGGTCGTGGGGCCACAGAAGATTGACCGGTTGATGGCGCTGCTTGCGCGCGGAGTGGATATCACGGTGGCGGTCGAATCGGAGTTCAACATCCAGCAGCTTGCGGAAGGAGCCCGACGCTCCGGGCAGCGCCCGGCAGCGGTTATCGAAGTTGACGCAGGTCTTCGGCGCTGCGGTTCGGCCACGCCGGAACAGAGCGTTGACCTGGCTCGCAGCCTCATCGCCAACGGGATCGATTACCGGGGCATCATGGGCTATGAGGGCCACATGTATGGCCAGCCCGACCCCGTGGCCCGCGAGCAGCTCATCCGCGACTCGCTCGCCATCGTGAACGCTCATGTTGAGGCCCTGGCCGAGGCTGGCCTCGCCCCCGGGATCGTCTCTACCAGTGGCACGGCGAGCGTTCCCATCGCTTCCCGAACACCCGGCGTGACCGAGCTCCAGGCGGGCACGTACGTGTTCCACGATAGCCACAACGAGGAGTTCATCCCGAATACGTTCCAGCAGGCGCTCACACTCCTGACCACGGTCATCTCGGTCAAGGAGCGCTACGCCGTCGCCGATACCGGCGCCAAGTCGCTGACCAACGAGTTCGGGCCGCCAATGTCGGTTGATGGCCGTATCAAGGTGGCCCGGCTGAGCGAGGAGCACGCCACACTCACCGGGGAGGGAGTCGCGGGACTCAAGCCCGGCGACCGAATCGAAGTCGTCCCGAGCCACGGCGACACCACGCTCAATATGCACGACGTGTACTACGTACGCCGTGGGACACAGGTGCTGGACACGTGGCCGATCCTCGCGGCGCGCAAGTTCAGGTAACGGCCTTCTTCCCTACAATGCAGACAACCAGAGAGTGAGAGGTTTCGCATGCGCGAATGTCCGTGGTGTGGCCGCATGAACCTGAACGTCTACGCCTACTGCCAGGGTTGCGGCCGGGGCTTCACCGAAGCAGATATCAAACCCAAACCATCCTCCGGCAAGCGCTGGTACTGGCCTTTTGGTGGCCGCAAGGCCGCCTGACCTCCATCGACTCGAAGCCCCGCGACAGGAGAGCGAGATGACATCCGGGCGCTTCGCTGTCCTGCAGATCGATGGAGCGTGGTTCCAGCTCGCCGGGGCCACGGAACCCCTGGTGGCGCATTCGCCCGAGGAGGTCGTGCCTCTGTTGGCGAAGGTTGAGCGGCTGGCGGACGCCGGGGCACACGCCGCCGGCTATGTCGCATACGAGGCGGCCGCGGCCTTCGGCCTCGATGCTCATGCGCCGGTTCCCGGCCTGCCGCTCGCTGCGTTCATTGTGGGCGAGCGCCTTGACCCGTTCGACCCGGCCCGCCTGGTGGATGCTGCTGCCGGGGTACGCGGTATCGCATGGCGGCCCGCAATCGACGAAGGCACGTATGCGACCGCCGTGCGCCGCGTGCGCGACTACCTCGCCGCCGGCGAGAGCTACCAGGTGAACCTGACGTTCCCGCTGGAGGCCGTGTTTCCTGGCGACCCGTTCGCACTCTTCGCCAGGCTCGCACGCGCCCAGCGTGCCGACGGAGCGGTCTACCTGGACCTCGGGAGCCACGCTGTGTGCTCGGCGTCGCCAGAACTCTTCTTCGCGCGTGATGGCGAGCAAGTGCTGATGCGCCCAATGAAAGGCACAGCCAACCGGGGCCGGACGAATGCGGAGGACCG
>CAYUVT010000160.1:0-7187 GCA_964448165.1 uncultured Anaerolineaceae bacterium
GCCGTTGCGGGTGGAAGAGACGGTGAGGGAGAGTGCGGGCAGGCGGTGAGGCTGTTTTTGGTGGGCGAGGAGGGAGGCGGCGAGCGTAAGCACGGTGTGACCGTGAGCGCCGCCGGGCGCAGCTCCAAGAGCCCGCTGGCACCGGGAACGACCGGCTACCGGAGGAGAAGGGGCGGGTAGTGGGGGACGCGCGCGCGGCGCACGGGGCCCAGGCGGTCGAGCGCGATGCTCGCCTGCCCGGCGATGAACTCGGCGCGGAGGCCGCGCAGCACGCCTGCCAGGTCCTCCGCCTCGGCGGCCGGGGTATCGACGAAGCGCAGGTGGATGAGCCATCCGCCCATCGGGTCGGGGGCCGAAGCCACGGGCTCGCACTGGAGCACGAGCGGGTGCTCGTCATCGGGGAAGATGGCGATGCTAAACGGCGCCGTGGCATCGGGCGGAGTGACGGGCATGGTGAGCGAGGCGCCGTCCTGCGAGAGGTCGACAATGGCGCCTTCAGCTTCGAAGCCGGGCCACCGGACCAGGCACGCGAGCGCTGCCGGGTAGCGCGGCTTCTTTCGCCGCGATGCGAAGCCGGGCCGTAGCGACTCCATACCGGTATTGTCGGCACGCTGTCGCGGTGGCTGCAGGGTGGCGCGGGCGGAGAGTTTCGGGGTCAGTTCACCTGGCGATCGCGGCCGGCCCAGTAGGGCGCGCGGATTTCGCGCTTCAGGATCTTGCCCGAGGGGTTGCGCGGGAGCATGTCGGCGAAATCGATGCTCTTGGGCACCTTGTAGCCGGCGATGCGTTCGCGGGCGAAGGCGATGAGCTCCTCGGGAGTCACCTCGGCGCCGGGTTTCTTCACCACCACCGCCTTCACGGCCTCGCCCCAGCGCTCATCGGGCACGCCAATCACCGCGACATCGGCGACGGCGGGGTGGCCGAAGAGGGCTGATTCAACTTCGGCGGGGTACACGTTTTCGCCGCCGGAGACGATCATGTCCTTCACCCGGTCGTGGATGTAGACGTAGCCATCGGCGTCCATGTAGCCGGCGTCGCCGGTGTGGAACCACTCGCCGCGGATGGCCTTCGCGGTTTCCTCGGGCAGGTTCCAGTAGCCCTTCATGATCTGTGGCGTCTTGCAGATGATCTCACCTACCTCGCCGGTGGGCAGGTCGTTCCCGTTCGCATCGACGATGCGGATGGTGACGTTGGCGAGGGGGCGGCCGCAGGAGCGCATCCGCTGGTTGCCCGCGGGGTCGTGGTCTTCGGGCGGGAGGTAGGTGACCACGCCGGTCGTCTCGGTGAGGCCGTACACCTGGGCGAAGTCGCACTTGAAGGTGGAGAGGGCGTTCCGCAGGAGGTCGAGCGGGATAGGCGACGCGCCGTAGGCAATGAACTTGAGGGTCGAGAAGTCGGTCTCCTGCACGCCCGGGGTCTGGAGGAGGAAGAGGAGCACGGCGGGGACGAAGAGCGCGCGGGTGACCCCGTGGGCCGGGATCACCCGGAGGATTTCGGGCGGGATGATGTCGCGGATGATGATGGATTTCGCGCCGGCGTAGAGGCCGACGATGCCCCAGCCGCTGCCGGCGATGTGGAAGAGCGGCATGCAGACCAGGTTCACATCATCGGGGGTCCAGGCTTCGCCCCATTCGCGGACGGCGGAAGGCAGGAGCGCGAAGAAGTTGTTGTTCGTGAGCATCGCGCCCTTGGGGTGGCCGGTGGTGCCGCTCGTGTACATCTGGATGGCCACGTCATCGCCATCGATGGCGACGTGCGGGTCGGCGCTCGCCTGGCGGTCGCGCCACTGCGGGTAGTGCTCCCAGCCATCGTGGGGCGCATCGGTGGTGATGACCTTCTTCACGGTACGGAGCTCGGGCAGCACCTTTTCGATGACGGGGAAGAACTCCTGGCCAACGAAGAGCACTTCGGCCATGGCGTCGTTGACCACGTAGGCGACCTCGGGCGGGGCGAGACGCCAGTTGACGGCAACCATGGCGCAATTGGCCTTGGCGGCGCCGAAGCACGCTTCGAAGAAGACATCGGAGTTCTTATCGAGGAAGGCCACGCGAGTCTGCGGCTTGAGGCCTGCCGCGATGAGGCCGTTGGCGACCTGGCTGGCGTGGCGATCGAGCTCGCCGAAGGTGGTCTGGCGGTCGCCGTAGACCATGGCGATGGCGTTGGGGCGCGCTTCGGCGTGGGCACGGGTGACATCGGCAAGCGTGCGGACCCGGGTTTCGGTGGTCATCGTGTTTCTCCCCTCTCACAGATGAGGACGGGAGTTTCGCCTGTTGACCGTCCGGTAGGCAAGAAGGGTGGCGCAGGATTCACGTTTTGTGCAGCTGTGCGGGAGGATCGCGGGCGGCAAAACGGGGGTGGCTGATGCCACCCCCGCGAGGGACCACCGGCGGCGGGCCGGCTACGCCCGCACGCCCTCGAGCTTTGCCAGCTTGACCGTGTTGAAGAGCGCCAGGCTGGCGTACCACTTCACGCGGATGCGGCTCGCGTCCTTCGTCTCGAGGCTGCCCACGCGTTCGACGGTGAGTCCGCCGGGGGCGGTCAACCCGCTCAGCGCGCCTTCGCCAAACTGCATGGCGTAGATGGTGCTGCAATCGTTGCTGGTGCCGACGGTGCGGGCATCGCTGATGTAGTCGCAGATGCCGATGGGCACGCCATCGTAGAACTGGAGCATCTGGCCGAACTCGTCGCGGTCGGCTTCGAGGAATCCGCCGGAGGCGCGCGCCAGTTCGTTCAGGGTCCGCCGGGAGCGGCGGCTCATCAGGAGCAGATCGGGCTTGCCGCCACGCACCCGGTCGATGAGCTCATCGAGCTTTTCGAGGGTGAGGGTGGCGCCGTTCGTGCCCATGCTGACGGTTTGCCCGCCGGAGCAGAGGACATCGATGCCATCGAAGCTCTTGGGGTTCACGGAGTCGTCGCCATTCACGAAGGTATCGTCGAAAAGCGACTGAACGGCCTTCGCCTTGAGCTGGACCACGGCGGCTTCGAGGTCCTGGATGTTCGAGCGGGTGCTCTTGAGGAAGTTATCGATGTCGGCATCGCCGCCGAGAATCTTGAGGGTGGCGGTGGCCTGGGTGAAGGTGGGGGTGCTTTCGTCCCAGTCGTCGCCGACGTCGTAGAAGTCGGCCGAGGGGGCGGCGTTTTCGCGGTTGTAGGTGAGCCCGTTGCCGACGATTTCGATGAACGGCAGACGTTGCAGGACGGGGCTCTCCTGGGCGATCGTTTCGATCACGCCGGCGAGCAAAGTGTCGTTGCTGAGTTTCGCGGCCTCGACGAGGGTGAGGGCCATACGTGCCAGTACCTCCCTGGAAGTTCGGGCCGATGGTGGAGCGCCTGCCGGGCGATCTCGAAGAGCCGGGTGGCACACGCCGCGGCGGGTTTCCACCCTTATGTACTTATGTCGCATAGACTGGATGACCGCGCAGCATTGGGGGAATCCCCGTAGTGTGCCTCTCCGGGGAGAGCCCTACGCTATCGGGGCGGTGGACAACGGTACGGAAGGGCCCCAGGAGCTAGCGAGACCTTGAGCGCGGACCCCTCTGCCCTATCGGAAATGCGGATGCGCTGGGCAGCGTTGCGCGCCGAGTACGATCAGTTCCGCTTCCACCTGCCCGATGCCCTGCTCGAGGTCGAGTTCCCCTCGGCGCGGGTGCTCTACATGAACAAGGTAGCGCTGGTCCTCCTGGGCTACAGCCAGGAGGATGTGGACGAAGGCATCTTCGGCCTCGACCTGCTGACGCCGGAAAGCGCCGCCCGGGCGCTGGCGATAGCCGACGCGCAGCTCGACCCGACGATCCGGGCGGGCAAGCCCTACGAGCGCATGCGCGGCCAGCACCTGTACGAGTTCACCATGGTGCGCAAGGACGGTTCGACGTTTCCCGCTGAGGTGCAGGGGTCGTACGTCCTGGATGAGCGCTCGATGCCGCTGGGCGTCCGCTACATGTTCCGGGATATCACCGAGCGCACCCGCGACGGGCTGGCGCTCAAGCGTTCGAATGCGCTGCTGGCGGCGCTCACTGCCGCCCAGGCGAATTTTATTCGCGGCGCGAGCCCGGCCGTGGTGTTCGATAGCCTGCTCGAAAAGCTGATCGAGGCCACGGAGAGCGAGTACGGGATGATCGGCGAGGTGCTGCGCCGGCCGGATGGCACGCCCTTCCTGCGGACGTGGGCGCTCACGAATATCGCCTGGGATGAGGCGAGCCGCCGGATGTACGCAGAACGGGGCGCGGCGGGCATGGAGTTCACAAACCTCGAGAACCTGATCGGGCATGCGATCACCACCGGCCAGCCAATCATTGCCAACGACCCGGCGCACGACCCGCGCAGCGGGGGGCTGCCGCCGGGGCACCCGCCATTGAACGCCTTCCTGGGGCTCCCGATTGTTGGTGGCGGAAAGGTGCTGGGGCTCATCGGCCTGGCGAACCGCCCGGGGGGCTATTCCGGGCAGGATTGCGCTGACCTGGAGCCCATGGTGACCACCTGCGGCACCATCATCGAGGCCCGGCTTGCCGAGACCCGCCGGCGCGAGGCCGAGGAGCGGCTTGCGCTCGCGCTGCGGGGAGCGGACCTCTCGATCTGGGAACTCGATGTCGCAGCCGGATGGCTCCTGAGCAGCTACCGGCCGTGGTCCGAACCGGCCGCGGCCTCGCCAGCGGCAAGCCTCAAATGGTGGCTGGATCGCGTCCATCCCGAGGACCGCGAGCGTCTCCACACGGCCATCGCCGACCACCTCGCGGGGCGCACGCCGCACATCGAGTGCGAGCACCGTTTTGGTTCGGGCCCCGGGCAGTGGACCTGGGTGCTCACGCGGGGCACCGTGGTCGAGCGCGCAGCCGATGGGCGGCCCCTGCGGGCGGCCGGGAGCTTCCTCAACATCAGCGACCGCAAGGCGGCCGAGGCCGACCTCTCGCGGCTCGAAGTGCAGGTACGCCAGAGCCAGAAGCTGGAAAGCCTCGGGGTCTTCGTGGGGGGCATCGCCCACGACTTCAACAACCTGCTGACCGCGGTGCTCGGGAACCTGTACCTGGTGCGCCAATCGTTGCCACCGGGGCCGGAGCGGGAGCTGGCCGACGAGGCGCGGCAGGCCGCCCAGCGCGGGGCCGACCTGGTGCGCCGGCTGCTGACCTATGCGAGGCCGGAAGTCGCCGGGGGCGAACGCATCGCCATCGATTCGCTCCTCGATGAAACGGCGGTGCTGGCCCGGAGCATGCTGACGCCAAGCGTCCAGCTCACGGTCCGCCGCAGGCGCGACCCGGCATTCGTGCAAGGCAGCCGGACATCGCTCCAGCAGGTGTTGCTGAATCTGATCATGAACGCCAGCGACGCGATGCCCCGGGGCGGCCAGATTACGGTAACCCGGCGCGTTGTCGAGATCGGCCCGCGGCACCGCTGGGCGCCACCCGACCTGCCCCGCGGCCGGTACCACGTGGTTTCGGTGACCGACACCGGCACCGGGATGACACCCGACATCATCGAGCGCATTTTCGACCCGTTCTTCACGACGAAGGGGGTGGGCCGGGGGACGGGGCTCGGGCTTTCGACCTCGCTCGGCATCGCGCGCGCCCACGGCGGCTGGCTCACGGTCGAAAGCACGCCCGGCCAGGGCAGCACGTTCCGCCTGCTGTTGCCCATCGCCGAGTAGGAATCCCTGCGCTGCGTCATACCCACGGGCGCCGCGACCCTGCTGTCCTCGCGCGGTGGAGAAGGACTGGGATGTCATCGTCATCGGCTCGGGCCTGGGCGGGCTGAGCGCGGCCGCCCACCTGGCCGCGCTGGGGCGCCGGGTGCTCGTGCTCGAACAGCACTACATCGCCGGGGGGAACGCGAGCGTCTTCCGGCGCAAGCGGATGTTCGAATTCGACGTGGGCACCCACTACCTGGCCCAGTGCGAGCCAGGCGGCGTGATCCGCACGATCCTGCGGGGCCTCGGGCTGGAAGAGCGCGTCGGGTTCATTGAGCTGGACCCGGACGGCTTCGACACGATTCGCTTTCCCGGCATCGACGTGCGGATGCCGAAGGGCTGGGAGCGTTACCGCGAGCGGCTGGTGGCAGCCTTCCCCGCGGAGGCCGAAGGGGTGGGCCGCTGCGTCGCTACGCTGCAGGCAGTCGCGAACCAGTCCGAGGCGCTCCGCGCGGGCGGCCCGGCCGCGATGGCCCGGCTGGCGGCGCAGGCGCCCGACCTGCTCCGCTGGGGCATGCAGCCGGTGACGGCGCTGTTCGACGAGTGCGGGCTGGGGCCCGGCCCGCGGGCGGTGCTCCTCGCGCAGAGCCCCTCCTACGCAACGCCGCCATCGCGCACACCGGTAGCGGTGGCCGCGGGCTTCCTCGATGGCTACCTGCGCGGGGCCTACTACCCCAAGGGCGGCGGGCAGGTGCTGCCGGCGCGCTTCCTCCAGGTGTTGCTCGCGAACGGCGGCGCGTTTCGCACGCGGGCACGCGTCGAGCGCGTCGTCATCGAGGAGGGTGCCGCCCGTGGCGTCGAGCTGACCACCGGCGAACAGTACCGCACCCCGGCCGTCATCTCGAACGCCGACCTGAAGCGCACCGTGTTCGAGCTGGTGGGCGATGCCCACTTCAGCCCGGCGACGGTCGCGCGCGTGCGGGCCTACCGCATGGCGCTGCCGTTTTTCGTGGTGTACCTGGGCCTCGATATCGACCTGCGCGACCGGTTGCCGAAAACGAACTTCTGGGGTTCGGACTCGCTCGACCTGGAGGCGACCTACTCCGAGACGTTCGCCGGGAAGCTGCCGGAACACCCGCTGGTGTTCATTTCGATCGGCTCCGTGAAGGACCCGGACTCGCCGTGGATCGCGCCGAAGGGGTACACGGCGATGGATGTGATGACGCTGGTGCCGCCGCACCCGGCACTCTGGGCCACCCACGAAGGCCCGGCCCACGGCGAACGCTACCACCGCAACCCGGACTACCGCAGCATCAAGGACGCGTTCACCGAGCGGATGGTGGATGCCGCTGAGCGGATGATCCCCGGCATCCGCGAGCACATTCACTGGAAGGAAGCTTCGACGCCGGTGACGCACGAGAAGTACACGCTCTCGACGGGCGGCACCTCGTACGGCATCGAGATCGCGCTCGACCAGGTGGGCCCGAACCGGCCAGGGTATGCGACCGAGGTCCCGGGGCTCTACCTGGTGGGCGCGAATACGCAATCCGGCCATGGCATCTCCGGGGCG
>CAYUVT010000161.1:0-7185 GCA_964448165.1 uncultured Anaerolineaceae bacterium
TTTCAAGTCGGCGAGAATGCGCTCGCGGGCCGCGTCGTCAGGCGCGGCCTCGAGCCGTTGCCGGAGCAGTCCCAACAATTCGGCACGGGTATTGTGCCAATCGAGCCTCGACGGTGCCAAGGGCGACAGGCGCGGGTGTTCGGGCGCTTCGGCCTCCGCCGCCCCGGGGGCGCACGCGGTCAGCCCGGCCGCCCGTCTGCGTATGGCATAACGGGGGCCGTGCCTATACTGGCGGTGATGGGTGAACAGCACGACCTTGAGCTCGGCTCGACCAGCGAAGAAGAAACGCGGCAGCTCGGCGAACGCATCGGCAAGCTGCTGAAGAAGGGCGACATCCTGCTCCTGAGCGGCGACCTCGGCACCGGGAAGACGTGCTTGACGCAGGGCATTGGACGGGGCCTCGCCTGCGAGGGCCAGGTCAACAGTCCCTCGTTCGTCCTCATGAACGAGTACCCCGGCCGGGAGACGCTCTACCACGTCGATCTCTACCGCATCGAGGACGTGGAAGAGCTCGACGACCTGGGCCTCTGGGACTACGCCGAAAAGGGCGTCCTCGTCATCGAATGGCCGGAACGCGGCGCCGAGCTGCTCCCGGGCGATGGCCTTGTCGTCGAATTGCGCGCGGGCGTGCTCGGCCCGCGGAGCCGCAATCTCCGGTTCATCCCGCGGGGGCCACGCGGAAAAGAACTCGTCGCTTTGCTCGGGGCCGCGTGAGCACCATCCTCTGCATCGACACGGCATCCGATCGGTTCGCGCTGGCCGTCGACCGCGATGGCTACGTGACAAGCTTCGACGCCGAAGCGCGCCACGATCACTCGTCGCTCCTGCT
Source organism: uncultured Anaerolineaceae bacterium (assembly GCA_964448165.1). Classification (GTDB taxonomy): domain Bacteria; phylum Chloroflexota; class Dehalococcoidia; order Tepidiformales; family Tepidiformaceae; genus Amarobacter. The sequence continues at coordinate 830 of CAYUVT010000161.1, forward strand.
GCCGGCGATCGCATCGCTCCTGGGCGACGAGCAGCACATCGACGCGATCCTGGTGACTACCGGGCCGGGAGCGTACGCCGGGGTGCGCGTGGGGATCGCGACGGCCGAGGGGCTGGCGCTCGCACACGGAGCGGACATCTTCGGTATCGGCACCATGGAGGCGGTTGCCCTGGCGCGTGCCCAGGCTGGCGAGCGGGGGCCGTTCACGGTCATTCACCCGGCGGGCCGGGGGGAGTTCGCCGCCCAGTTATTCGAAACTCCCTCGAGCCCTGGCCGGATCGCCATCGCGGCTCCGGGGGAACTTGGGCCAGGAAGCCGCGGAGAAGGGGCCAGCCAGTTCGGTGGGATCGACGTCACCCCGCTGGAGCGGGCCCTGGCGGCGCTGCAGGATCGCGCGCCGCGGGTCCGCGCGGGCGAGCTCCGCGCCGGCGCGGAGGCGTTTTACCTGCGCGAGCCCAGCATCACTGTTTCGCGACGGCTGCGCGCCGCCGCCTCATAACACCTGGAGGAACCCGTGGAACCCCGTGAACGCACCCTTGTGCTGGTAAAACCCGATGCTATGCAACGCGGCCTTGCTGGCGAAGTCATCGGCCGGCTCGAACGGCGCGGCCTGCGCATCGCTGCCATGAAGCTCATCCACATCAGCCGGCCGCTCGCCGAAAAGCACTACGCCGAGCACAAGGGGAAGAGCTTCTACGACGGCCTCGTCGACTACATCACGAGCTGCCCGGTGATCGCCGCGGTCTTCGAGGGGACGAACGCCGTCTCGGTGGTGCGCGCCACGATCGGCTCGACCGACCCGGCAGCCGCGGCCCCCGGCACCATCCGGGCCGACTTCGGCCTCGAACGTGGCCGCAACCTCGTCCACGCGAGCGATAGCCCGAAGAGCGCGGCCCGCGAGGTGAAGCTGTTCTTCAAGCCTTCGGAGATTGTGGACTGGGGCCGCGACGTGGACCGCTGGATCTTCGAATAGCCCTGCCTCGACCCCGGCGGCCGCGCGGGACCGCCCCCTACCGTTCTCCCAGGCTCCGCTCGATGAGGCGCAGGCCGAACTCGACACCGATCGCCAGGGCATCCTCATCGATCATGAACGCCGGGTCGTGGTGGCGCCCGGCGATGCCCTTGCCTTCGTTGCGCGCACCAAGCCAGAAGTAGCACCCGGGCCGCTCCTGGAGGAACACGCCCATGTCCTCGGCGCCCATGGTGGGCGCCGACAGGATGGCCTGGGGGCCGAAGTACGCGGCCGCCTCGTCCCGCACAAGTTCGGTGACCGCCGGGTCGTTCACCAGGGGCGGGCAGCTGGTGGAATGCTCGAACGTGTACTTCGCATCGAACGCGGCGCACACCCCGGCGATGATCTCCTCGGTGCGACGGAGCATCGCGTGCCTCACCGTCTCGGTGTAGCTGCGAATCGTGCCGGTCATCGTCGCCGATTCCGCGATGACGTTGCCGCGGAACCCGCCAGCAACCTTGCCGATGGTGAGGACAGCCGATTCCGAGGGCGCCACGGAACGGCTGACGACCGTCTGCAGCGCGGTGATCACGTGTGCCGCGACCACCACGGCATCGACAGACTGGTGCGGCGCCGCCGCATGCCCGCCCCGGCCCTCGATGCTGACCCGGAAGGCGGTGGGCGCCGCGAAGAAGGGGCCCGGCGCGACGTTGATCGCGCCTATGGGGATATCGGCGCTGATGTGCAGGCCGAGGGCCGTGGAGACGCGAGGGGATTCGAGCACGCCATCGGCGATGCATGCCTGGGCGCCGCCAGCCGCCTCCTCGGCCGGCTGGAAGACGAACCGGACCGAGCCCGGGAGCGTCTCCCGGCGCCCTGCGAGCACTTCGGCGATGCCGAGCGCGATGGCCATGTGGGCATCGTGCCCGCAGGCGTGCATCACCCCTTCGTTCTTCGATGCAAACGGCAGCGCGCTCTTTTCGGGCACGGGCAGGGCATCCATGTCGGCCCGCCAGAGGACGCAGGGGCCGCGCCTGCGTCCTTCGACCAGCCCGGTCGCGCCCGTCCTGGCGATCGGCCGGACATCGGAGAGGCCCAGCTCGCCCAGGCGTTCGAGCACGCGCTGCTGGGTGCGGCGCTCTTCCCACGAAACCTCCGGGTGTTCGTGGAAATCGCGACGGATGGAAACGATGCGCTCATGTATCGCCTGGACAGCGGGCCGAATGGGAAGGCGCTTCATGCCGGAAGCTTAGCAGGCGCGAGAACGCCCGCGATCACTCGCCGCCGGCGGGAACCGCGACAACCGCGGGCCGGCTCCGGCCCAGCACCCGCTGGATCGGGACACCCTGGACAAAGGCAACACCAACGAGGATGCACGCCAGGCCGCCAAGCATGTTCCAGCCCACACGCTCATCGAGCACGGCCCACCCGACCGCCACGCCAACGGGCGGAATGAGGTAGGTCACGACCGAAGCGCTCACGGGACCGGTTTCCTGGATGAGCCACATGTAGGCGGCCACCGCAACCCCGGAACCCAGCGCCCCCAGGGCCAGCACGCTGAGCACCACGTTCGGCTCCCAATCGCCCGCGTACGAGCCAGTGACCAGCGCAAGCGGCGCGAGATACAGCGCTGCGAAGCCGACCTGGCCGCTGGCGAGCACCAGCGGCGGCACCTGCCCCAGGTGTTTGCGGATGTAGATCGCCGAGGTCCCGTAGGAGAGCGTGGCACAGAGGATGAGGAGGATGGCGAGTGTCTCGCCGCCATGAACGTGCGTGATGTCATCGCCCATCAGGACGATGATGCCGAGGAACCCCAGTCCGAGCCCGAGCGCCTTGAGCCCGGTGACTCGCTCGGCCTGGAGGAGCGGCACCGAAAGCAGTGCTATCCAGAGCGGCGCCGTGGAGTTGGCGATGGCGGCCACCCCGCTCGGGACACGGCTGCCCGCGACCCCAAAAATCGTCCAGGGAAGGGCGAAATTCAGGAATCCCAGGCCGGCAAGGGCAAGCCACGTCGAACGCGGCTGCCGGAAGCCGCTCCGCGCGTGCCAGGCAAACGGGACGAGGCTCAGACCACCGAGGAGTGTCCGCAGTGATGACATGCCCAGGGGGCCAACGCCCGAGTTGACGATCACCCGGATGAACAGGAACGAGCAGCCCCATGTGAACGCGAGGATGGAGAGCACAGCGAATTGTCGGGCGGTCACAGCGTGGAAACGTTCCTCTCCGTCCAGCGTAACGCGGCATCCGTTAAGCGACCGCTGCCACCTTCACACTTCCTGGTACTGCAAGTGGTACGTGGCTGCGAGCAAGTCCCGCCAGTCAGACTCCGAAAGCGGCTCACCGGTAAAGCCGGGACACTCGACGTGGCCGAGCAGCAAGGGCACCGGGTTCGAAACGGCGCCCGCGAGCGCCGTCTCGATGCTGGTCCGGCCGGCGGGCGGCGAAGGCGCAGCCACGCGGCCGCGCTCCGGATCGACAAACACCACGAAGTGGGGGTAGAGCCGGCAGGCGTTGGGCCGGCCAGCGTACACGGTGCAACCAAGGGTATCGCCGAGGAACCGGCAACGGCCCTCGGAACGCGCCAGGAGGAACGGCTGTGCCAGCGGCAGCGTGATCGGCTCCCCGTCGTCGAGCTCGAGGAATTCGATGCGCTTCATGCCGGTGGCTCCGGTCATCCGGTCCGCCTCGGCCTCTCCCAGGTTCACGCTGAAGGCGTGGCAGCAATGGGCCGTGCAAACTTCCGGGCGGCAGATGAACGCCGGGCTGCCCGGCACGATGAGCGTGTACGCGCCGAACCGTTCGCGAACCTGTTCCCAGGCCGCGACCATGCTGCGGATGGCTGGTGACGGGTCCACCTGCCGATCGTAGGGGGTCGGGACGATACGGCGCATTGATGAAACCTTGCCCCGGGTGGAGGCAATTTCGTTGCCCCACAGTCGGCGGCACCGTATCCTGTCGGCTCGCCGGGGCGGGGTAGGGGCACCCAAAACATGAGCAACGATCCGAATCTCGACACGATGTCGTTGGAAGAACGGACGCGGCTGCGAAAGCAGATGAGCGACCAGGCCGTGAAGCTCGCGGTGAACAGCCGCTGGCAGGAAGCCGCCAACCTCAACCGCGACTACATCCGCACGTTTGGCGACGAGGCGGAGGCCTACAACCGCCTGGGCAAGGCCCTGACCGAACTCGGCCAGATTTCCGACGCACGCGAGGCGTACGGCAAGGCTCTCGACCTCGACCCGACCAACACGATCGCGCGCCGCAATCTCGATCGGCTGGCGGCCATGAAAGACACCGCCGCTGCGAGCGCCGCCCCCAGCCAGCTCGATACCCGCCTGTTCGTGGAAGAAACCGGCACCGCCGCGGTGGCGAAGCTCCAGGCAACCAACCCGGAGGTGAGCGCCCTCCTGGATGCCGGCGATATCGTCAGCCTGCAGGTGCAGGGCAACGCGGTGAACGTGCTGACCGTCAAGGGCGACTACGTCGGCATGGTCGAGCCGCGCATCGGTTTGCGCCTCTCGAAGATGATGACCGCGGGCAACCAGTACAGCGCCGCGATGGTGACCACCACCGGGGAACTGAAGGTGATGCTCCGCGAAACCTTCAAGCACCCTTCGATGATTGATAAGGTCAGCTTTCCGACGGGTCGCACTTCGGACATTCGCGCGTACACCCGCAAGGGGTTGCTCCGCCGCGACGAAGAGGAAGAGTTCGAGTTCGGCGACGACGAGTACGTCGAAGAGGAGTCGGACGAGGGCTGGAGCGAAACCAGCGACGAACTCGACAGCGGTGGCGGCATCGATGTCGACACCGACGACGAAGGCTTCGATTAGCGAGCGCGAGGGGTGGATCGAGGAAAGGGGCTCACCGCGCGGGCGATGAGCCCCTTTTTCGCGCCCTTCGCGTAGAATCCCGCCCCTGACAGGAGGTCGCTGTGATCACAAGGCAGGAACTGGTCGAAGGCATCCGGTTCGCGGGCAGGCGGGCAGCCGCGGCCGCCCAGAACACGAAGGACTGGGAGCACCAGCTCGGACATCAGTGGACGAGCGGGGACGCGTTTCGGCACATCGCGGCGACGGCCCCGGGCCTCAGTGGCCTGTACCCGCTGCTCGATGCCGGCGTGCTCTCGGGAATTGGCGCCGACCGCATCGCCCAGGGCAACGCGGCGGCCATCGCGGGCCTGAAGGAGAAGTCGCGGGACGAGGTGATCCAGGCGATCGTCGATGGGCACAACGCCTCGGCCGATTTCGCCGCCACGCTGGATGAGGCCGACCTGGCGAAGGTGATCAAGCTCGGCGGATACGAGATGGAGAAAGCCGAGATCGTGGCGCAGATCTGGATCCATCACGCCATCGCTCACGCCTACGAAGCCAGCGCCCGGTGGCCGATTACCTGATGCCCCGGGGACAATGAGCTGGCTGCATCGCGGTTTATGCGATCCGACATGGCTGGCGGCGGGCGATTCACCTAGACTACCGGGGCAATCCCTACCCGAAGGTGCGTCATGGAAATCGCCCCGATCCCAACTCTCGACCCGGAGATCAACCAGGTCCGGGAAGCCACGGCGAATATCGTCAACCGCTACATCATCCCGGCTGAAGACCGGCTGGGTGACTACCGGAATCCCGACACGCAGCGCCTGCGCCTGGAGATCCAGGAGAACGTGAAGAAAGCCGGGCTCTGGGCCCCCCACCTGCCGAAGGAGTACGGCGGGATGGGCATCGGGTTCATGAAGCATGCGTACATGAACGAAATCCTCGCCTGGAGCCCGTATTCCAACCCCCTCTTCGGGGTGGTGGCTCCCGATAGCGGCAACCAGACCATCCTCATCAAGTACGGTACCGAGGAGCAGAAGAAGAAGTGGCTCGAGCCGAGCATCCGCGGCGAGATCCGGTCGTGCTTCTCGATGACCGAGCCGGATGCGCCAGGCTCGAACCCCTATGCCATCCAGACCCGTGCCGTGCGCGACGGTGACGAGTGGGTGATCAATGGCCGCAAGTGGTTCACGTCGGGTGCCGACGGGGCCGCCTTCGCCATCGTGATGTGCCGCACCGAGGAAGAGGACGGCAGCGGCGGCGTCCGCGAGAAGATGACCCAAATCATCGTGCCGACGGATACGCCGGGCTTCAATATCGTCCGCCGCATCCCGGTCTGGGGACACGACTCGAACCACTGCGAAATCGAATACAAGAACGTGCGCGTGCCGGTAACCAACCAGCTCGGGCGTACGGGCAGCGGCCACCAGGCGGCCCAGGACCGGCTCGGCGCGGGCCGCGTCTTCCACTGCATGAATAGCGTGGGGCAGATGTGGCGGGCCTTCGACCTGATGGTGAGGCGCTCGATCGACCGTGAGGTACACGGCGGCAAGCTCGAGACCAAACAGTTCATCCAGGGCTTCAGCGCC
>CAYUVT010000162.1:0-7140 GCA_964448165.1 uncultured Anaerolineaceae bacterium
GGGTAGTACTTGTTCACGGTCGGGTTGTCGAAGTCGAGCGAGGGATTGTCCTTCAGGTTGATGAAGAACTGGCTGCCGAAGACGGACTGACCGCCGACCTTGGCCATGGAGACGGTGTACTTGAGGTTGCGCTCCTGGTTCGGCTCGTCGGCGGTGGTATAGCCGGGGCCACCTCCGCCGGTGCCGGTGGGGTCGCCGCCCTGGATGACGAAGTTGTCGATGACGCGGTGGAAGATGATGCCATCGAAGTAATCCTGCCGGGCGAGGAAGACAAAGCTGTTGACGGTGTTGGGCGCCTTTTCGGCATCGAGCTGGATGACGAAGTCGCCCTTGCTGGTCTTGACCGTTGCGGAGTACTTCTTGGTGGTGGCGTCGATGACAGTTTCGGCCTTCTGGAACGACTTTGTCGTTGTCGTGGGGCTGGCCGTTGCGGAGGCATCGGCGGTGGCCGAACTGGTCGGGGTGTTCGTTGGCAGGGAGTCGGGGTCGCCCTGGTCGAGGTTGCTGGTGGTGAGGAGGGCTCCGCCGACCATGAGCACGGCGACCACGACGCCGACAATCGCGAAGAACTTCACGTTGCCGAGGAGGTTCATGGGGAAGCCGGGCTTGTAGATCTCGTTCGGGGCAGTGCTCCCGAGCTGGTAGTTCTTGCGGCGAGATGGCTCTTGCCGCAGGTGCTGCAGCTCGCGTCGTTTTCGCTTCGGCACGGGTGAAACCTCGTTTGGGGGGAAGGGCGCTCGGATGGCCTACTGGGAAGCAGTATACGAACGGCCCGTATAGCGTCCAAACACGCCGGGAAACGCGCGAGAAAGGGAGCCTAGGCCGGGCGGAAGCCGAGGCGGGCGAGTTCTTCGCGGGTGACCTCGCGATCGTCCCATGGTCGGGACTCGGAACCGTAGACGATGGACTTTTCGTGGCCCTTGCCGGCGACGACGACGATATCGCCGGGGGCCGCGCGGCGGAGGGCTTCGGCGATCGCCTCGCGGCGGTCCTCGATTTCGAGGAAGTCCGTGCCGCGCACCCGGCCCGCACCCTCGGCGTGGCGGCCGATTTCCTGGACAATGGCGGCCGGGTCCTCGGAACGCGGGTCTTCGCTGGTGAAGACGGCAAAATCGGCGCCTTCGGCGGCGGCCCGGCCCACGCCGAAGCGGCGGCCGGGGTCCCGTTCCCCGGCAGCGCCGACAACGATGATGAGGCGGCCGGTGCAGACATCTCGCAGGACTTCGAGGACTTTCCGGACGGCCTCGCCCGTATGGGCATAGTCGACGATGACCTCGAAGGGCTGCCCCTGGACGATGCGTTCCATCCGGCCGGGCACGCCGGGGCAGCTGGCAAGGCCCCGGGCGATATCGGCGGGCCCGGCGCCGCAAGCGAGCCCGACCGAGGCTGCGGCGAGGGCGTTCAGCACGTTGAACAGGGCAGGAAGCTGGATGGTGGTGGCGGCTGATCCGCGGGGGGTGACCAGGGTAAAGCTGGTGCCATCGGGCCGGAGGACGATATCCCGGGCCGTCACCATGGCATCGCGCGATTCCAGGCCGAAGGAGAGCGGTTCGGCACGCGAGCGGTCGAGCATGTAGTTGGCCGAAGGGTCGTCGGCGTTGACGACGGCGACCTTGGCGACGCCTTTGTGGACGGCAGTATCGAGTGCCTCGAAGAGCAGGCCCTTGGCCTCGCGGTAGGCCTCGAAGGTCTTGTGGAAATCGAGGTGATCGCCGGTGATGTTGGTAAAGGCGGCGATGTCGTATTCGACGTGGTCGAGCCGGTTGAGCGCCAGGCCGTGGCTCGTGGATTCGACGATGGCGAACTGACAGCCGGCATCGGCCATGCGGCGGAGCAGGCGCTGGACCTCGTTTGCCTCGGGGGTGGTCATGCGGTCGGTGACCTTGCCGGTTTCGCCGGGGAGGTAGGTATCGACCGTGCCAAGGCGGCCTGCCTTTCCACCGGCTGCCTCGAGGACAGCGGTGAGCAGGTGAGAGGTCGTGGTCTTGCCGTCGGTGCCGGTGATGCCGGCGACCACCATCTCGCGGCCGGGGTGGCCGTAGAACCAGGCTGACGCGGCGGCGAGGGCGGGCCGGGTGCGCGGGACTTCGATGAGTGGGAGGCGGTCGCTCACGCCAGGAGGAACGGGGTGGCCAGCTTCAACAATCGCGGCGGCTGCGCCCGCCGATGCGACCTGGGGCAGGAAGGCGTGGCCATCGACCGTGAACCCGGGAATGGCGACGAACAGGGTGCCGGGCTGCACGCGCCGGGAATCGTGTTCGACAGCGGACACCAGCGCGGTCGAATCACCCCGCAACAGCCGGGCGGCGGGCAGTTCGTGAAGGAGCGATGCGAGGGTACGCGGTTCGGCCACAGTCATTCACCCATCGTAGGGGGAAGGTGGCTCACTGTCCCTGTTGCGGCTGCGGTTTGGCCTGGACGCGGGTTAGAGCGCCTGCAGAATATCCAAGAAATTGCCGAGCATGCGGGCCGTCGCGCCCCAGATGAGGTCGTCGCCGAACTGGTAGGACTGGAAGACGTATTCGCGCCCGTTGATGACCCGCCGGTCGGGGACATGGTTGCGCGGGTCGAGCAGGTGCTGGAGGGGGACTTCGAGGAGGTAGGCGACCTCGTGTGAGCTGAATCGCCACTCATAGGGGTAGCGGTCCAGCCATCCGACGTAGGGGGTTACGAGGAAGTTCGAGACGGTCACCATGTCGTCGAGCTGTCCGAGGATGTCGACGTGATCGGGGTGAACGCCGATTTCCTCGTGGGTCTCGCGGAGGGCGGTGTGGAGGACGTGAGGATCTCCAGGGTCCATGGCGCCGCCCGGGAAGCTGATCTGGCCCTTGTGGTCGCGGACGCTGTCGGTGCGCTTCTGGAAGATGACGTGCGGGCCGCCGGGCCGTTCGTGGAGCAGGAGGAGGACGCCGGCCGGGGGCGGGGGCGGGTCGGGTTGCTGGGTCTGGGGCACGTACGCCGCGAGGAGGCGGCGGAGATCGTCTCTCATATGAGGCGGTTCTTGAACTCCCTCCGGCGGGTGGATTCGATGAGTTCGGCCCAGATGCGCTCGTCGAGCGCGCGGGCTTCGGGCGCATGGTGTTGCTCGAGCGCCGCCTGGAGCGCGATCAAACCTTCCCGCAGCCGGTCGTTCTCCGCAAGGAGGGATGAGACACGGAAGTCAGGTGCGGTTGGCGTGGCGAGCGCCGCGTTGACGGCGGGAGCGGTTTGGCCATTGACAAGGGCCAGGCCCTCGGCGAGGAGTGCCCGGACGATGCGGTTTTCGGTGACCAGGCGGTCGGCGGCCCGGTCGAATTCCTCGCCGGCCATCATGGCGAGGGAGCCGGCGATGCCGACGGTCTGCTGACCAAAGGGTGTGCGAATCTCCTGCATCACATTGGTCAGGAGGTTGACGGCGATGCCTTGCAGGACGCGTCCGGGGTCTGGCCTCATGCGATCCTCCCCATGGTGCGAAGCAGGTACTGGTCTTGCGAGTTGATGAGGGTATAGGCGACAAGGGGCAGGATGAGCTCGTTGGTGCGGCCTTCCTGGAAGGAGCGGGCGCCGGTGAGCCAGATGCCCTGGCATTTGACGTGAGAGAAGACTTCCCACCAGTGGAGCGCGGTGCGGTCGGCCTTGAGGCCGCTGGCGCGTTCCCAGTGGGCGATGGCGGTCTCGCGGTCGACGATGCCGCCGGGGCGGCCATCCCTGGCCCATTGCCAGGATTCGTTGAACGACCAGGCAAGGTCCTCGAGCGGGTCGCCCAGGTGCGCCATCTCCCAATCGACGATGCCGTGGATGGAGCCATCGGCCTGGTAGAGGAAGTTGCCGACGCGGTAGTCGCCGTGTACGACGCTGATGCGCTGGGCGGGGGGCGGCGGATTAGCGCGGAGCCAGCGGATGGCGGCGCGCATGATGGGCTGAGGGCTGAGCTCCTGTTCGGTGATGATGCGCTCCCAATGGTCGAGTTCCTTTTGCCAGGCAGTCTCGGGGGTGGGGGGCTGCGAGACGCGAGCCGCCGGGGTGCCGTGCCAGTCGAAGGTGGCGATGGCGGCCAGTATTTCGTACATATTCCGCGCAATTTCGGGCTGCACGGCGGTGAAGGGCGGGGCGATGATGACGCGGGTCGCGGATTCACAGCCCAGGATGCGGTCCATGATGAAGAAGGGGCCGCCGAGGATGTTCGGGTCGGGCTCGAGCCAGCGCATGCGCGGCACCGGGACCTTCGATCCCCAGAACGTGGAGTAGTAGGCATACTCGACTTCGCGGTCAGTCTCGAGGAGGCTGGCCGGGGGGTCTTTCCGGAGGACGAAGGCCTCGACTTTTTCTTCGGAGCCTTCGTGCCAGGAGGCATCGAACATCCAGGTTTCGCGCGAGGCGCCACCGGGGATGCGGAAAAGGTTGCTCACGCGGACATGCCGGGCGGGGAGTTTTGCTTCGAGGTAACGGGCGATCTGCGCTTCCATGGGGCCCGAATCGTGTCGCCGCCAGCGGGGAGTGTCAATTGGAGGGCGGGCGGGGGCGCTGCGGTGGGCCACACCACCTGATCGCGGTCATCACACGTCTGATGCGGAACGTGAGTGGAGGCTACAGCGTGCCCTTCGTGCTGGGGATGTCGCCACCGCGGCGCGGGTCGATACGCACGGCAGCATCGAGGGCACGCGCGAGGGCTTTGAAGGCGGCCTCGATCTTGTGGTGGTCGTTCACCCCGGCAAGCACCGAGAGGTGGAGGTTGATCCTGGCGGCGAAGGCGAACGATTCGAGGAAGTGGTTGAACAGGTCAGGTGGCATGCCGCCGACCTCGCGGCCGAGCGCGCGCAGGTCGAGCACGGCGTAGGGGCGGCCGCTCAGATCGACCGCGGCACGGGCGAGGGCTTCATCCAGTGGCATGTAGGCGGAGCCGGCACGCACGAGGCCCGCCTTGTCGCCCAGTGCCGCAGAGAATGCCTCGCCGAGGGCGATGCCGATGTCCTCGACGGTGTGGTGCTGGTCGATCCAGAGGTCGCCCGAGCAGCGCACCTCGAGGTCGAACACTCCGTGCTTGGCGATGTGGCTGAGCATGTGGTCGAGAAAACCGACCCCCGTCTCGGTGACGAACTTGCCGCTGCCATCGAGGTTGAGGGCGATGTCGATGCTGGTTTCGTTGGTGCGGCGCGACACGGTGGCGGTGCGAGCGGTCATGGGGTTGTTATGGGGCATGGAGCGGCGTGTGTCGAGCGCCCTGAGGTTACAGCTCTCGCAGGGCCGCAAGGAGCGCGTCGGTATCCGGGGGGCGGCCAGCACTGATGCGGATGTAGTTGGCGAGGTCGGGGCGGTCATAGAAGCGGACGAGCACGCCCTTTCGCCGGAGGGCGGCCGCGACATCCTTCGCGGAGCGGCCTTCGACGGCGAACAGGACAAAGTTCGCCTGCGAGGGGAACGGCTTGAGCCAGCCAAGCCCGGCGCAGAGGCGGGCCATCCGGTCGCGTTCGGCGACGATGCTCGCGATGGTTTCGGAGATTTCGGGCCAGTGGTCGATGGCGGCGCGAGCGCCGGCATCGGCCGCTACATTGACGTTGTAGGGCTGCTTGAGGGACATCATGTGGCGGGCAAGCTCCGGGTGGCTCACGGAGTAGCCAACGCGGAGGCCCGCGAGGCCGGCCCATTTGCTAAACGTGCGCAGGACGACCAGGTTCGGGTGCCGGGCGATGAGCGGGACCACGGACTGGCTGCCGAATTCGACGTACGCCTCATCGACGACGATGAGCGCATCGAGCGAACAGAGGGCTTCGAGCTCGGCGAGATTCACCGGGTTGCCGGTGGGGTTGTTGGGCGAGGTGAGGAAGACGATGCCGGCGCCATCGTGGACGGCGTGACGGAGGGCGACGACGTCGAGGTCGAAGTTGGGGCGGCGGGGGACTTCAACGGGGACGGCGCGCGAGATTTTCGCGAGGAAGCGGTACATCCCGAATGTCGGGGTGGCTATCGCGACAGCCTGCGGCATGACGAGGCGAATGAGGATATCGATGAGGTCATCCGCGCCGGTACCGGCGACGATGTTTTCAGAACCCGTGCCGACGAAGCGGGCGATGGCCTCGCGCAATGCTTCCTGCCCGGGGTCGGGGTAGATGTGGAAGGGGGCCTCGCGGATGGCGGCAAGGACTGCGGGGTGCGGGCCGTAGAGGTTTTCGTTTGCGTCGAGCTTTACCAGGCGCGCGACGGGCACGCCGATCTCGGCGGCCAGGACATCGAGCGGCTTTACGGGGACGTACTCCTCGAGGTCGTCGAGGTCGTCGCGAAGGAGGGAGCGGATGTCCACGGTTAGCGCCCCTGGAGCCGCCGCTCGACTGCGTGAGCGTGACCGGTGAGCCCCTCTGCGCGGGCGATGATGGCGGCGTAGTGGTTCAGCTCTTCCATGTCGTCTTCGGGCAGGTTGACCACGGCCATGCGCTTCAGGAAGTCGCCAACCCCAAGGGGGCCGCTCCAGCGGGCACTGCCGCCGGTGGGCATGGTGTGGCTGGGGCCGGCGGTGTAGTCGCCGACAGCTTCAGGGGACGCCTCGCCCAGGAAGAGGCCGCCGGCGTTGCGAACTTTCATGGCGTAGGCGGTCGGGTTTTCGACGCAGAGGCAGAGGTGCTCGGGGGCGTAGTAGTTGGCGAGCTCGATGGCGTGATCGATGTCGTTGACGAGGATGCAGCCGCCGCGGTTGTCGAGGGCGGCACGGGCAATCTTCGCGCGCTCGAGGTCGCGCAGCTGCCGTTCAATGCAGCGGGCTACTTCGTCGGCGAGGTAGTGGGAAGGGGTGAGGAGGATGGGGCTGGCGAGCGCGTCGTGTTCGGCCTGGGCGATAAGGTCGGCGGCGACGAATTCGGGGTTTGCGGATTCGTCGGCGATGATGACGGTTTCGGTAGGGCCGTAGATGCTGTCGATGCCGACATCGCCAAAGACCTGTTTCTTGGCGATGGTGACGAAGAGGCCGCCGGGGCCAGCGATCTTGTCGACGCGGGGGATGGACTCGGTGCCGTAAGCGAAGGCAGCCACGCCCTGGGCGCCTCCCGCCTTGAAGACCCCATCGACACCGGCGATATCGGCAGCGACGAGCTTAACGGGCGGCACGGTGCCATCAGGGAGGACCGGGCTGGCAAGGTAGACCTCATCGACGCCGGCAACACGCGCGGGGAT
>CAYUVT010000163.1:0-7075 GCA_964448165.1 uncultured Anaerolineaceae bacterium
CACACGATCCCACATCCCGCCCCTTACGCCGATCCCTTCTTCAACACCCTGCTAGGCGCGCCCGTGCGAGACCGGCGTTTCGCCGCGGGCAAGTGCCGCGATCTCGTCGGGCGTGGGCTCCGGGTACTGCACGCGCGGGTGGTAGATGGCGCGGAGGGTGGCCTTGAAGCTGGCGGCGACCGCCTGGAGCTCGCGCATGGTGATGTCGCACTCATCGAGCTGGCCTTCGGCGAGCCGCTCGGCGAAGACACCATCGATGAGCTGCTCCATGGTAGGACCGCCCTCGTCGCGCCGGGCGCGGACGACGGCCTCGCAGGAATCGGCGAGCATCACGATGGCGGCTTCCTTGGTCTGGGGGCGGGGGCCCTCGTAGCGGAAGGCGGCGGCATCGATCGGGGCGCCCTGCTGTGCGGCGCGCCGGTAGAAGTAGGTGACCAGGCGGGTGCCGTGGTGCTGGGGAATGAAATCACGGACAACGGGGGGCAGGCGGTACCGTTTTGCGAGCTCGATCCCGTTGGTGACGTGGGCGCGGATCACTGCAGCGCTCTCGTGGGGAGGCATGCCCTCGTGGGGGCTGGGAGAGCCATCGAGCATGTTCTCGATGTAGTAGCCGGGCATGAGGAGCTTGCCGATATCGTGGTAGTACGCCCCAACGCGCACGACGAGGGCGTCGGCGCCGACCTGGGCCGCCGCGCGCTCGGCGAGGGCGCCCACCAGCATGCTGTGGTGGTAGGTGCCCGGGGCTTCGTCCTGGAGGCGGCGAAGCAGGGGGTGCTCGGACTGGGCAAGCTCAAGGAGCTGGAGGCGCGTGGTCACTCCGAAGACCATCGAGAGCATGATGAACACGCCGACGGCGAGGAGGGCCGCACCTGCTCCATGGAGGCCGGCTGCGAGCCCGATCCATGCGAGCTCGACGTTGGCGCGCTGGGCTCCGATGAGCCAGAACACCACCATGACTGCGCCGGTGGCCACGGCGACCGCAACGGCGGAAAGGGCATAGCGGCTCAGGCGATCGGCCCGGTGGAGGACCGCGGCGCCGGCCAGGCCACCGGCGGCGTAGGTCATGCCGAGTTCGAGCGATTGCAGTGAACCCACATAGGATGTCCCGGCGATCTGGGGTGCGGTGCCCCCCACGAAGGCGGCGAAGAGCCCGACAACCACCGCCACAAGCGCCGCGAACGAGAGGTCGGCGAACGAGGCGGCGATCATCGCCGAAGCGGCCACGGGCAGGGCAAACGCGTAGAAGTGGCTATTCGTATCGGGCATGAGGATGGGCAGCATGATGCGCGCGCCGAGGAGGACGGCGCCGATGCCCAGGGTGACCACGGCCATGCGGCGCCGCGCTGGAGCCTCGAAGGGCTGGAAGAAGTAGGCATACGCGCCGAGCAGGATCCCGAACCCGGCGGCGATGATGCTGCCCCCGGCGACGCCATAGAAGTCGATGCCGTCATCCACGACGCCAGAGGCGTGGAGAGCTTCGATATCCTGGGCGGTGATGGGCTGTCCCTCGGTGACGATGACCTGGCCTTTCGCGATGGTGCGGACGACCGGCTGAACCGCTGCGATGGCGGCAGCGCGCCGCGCTTCAGTTGCGGCCACATCAACCTGGAAGTTGGCCACCACAAACGCGCGGAGGACTTCCCTGGCTGCCGTCAGTTCATTCGACGATGCAGGGGTGTTGGCCGGCTGGGCGAGGAAGTCGTCAATCGCGGCATTGAGCAGGTCCGGCTTGATTGGAGACGACATGAGCTCGGTGAGTGCGGCGACGGTGCGCCGCTGGAACGTGTCAAAACCCGCCGGGTCGAGGGACTGGAGGGCCGAACGGCCGGTGGCAGCAAGCGGCCTGGGGGTGGAAAGGTTGGCGATCTGGTCGGATTTCTGCTGGGCGGTCAGGTCGGTGCGGCTGATGATCGCCCGGACCTGGCTGAGGTAGCGGTCGAGCCGCTGGGCCTGCTGGTCGCGGATGGTGGAGTCGACCGGGAGCGCGACCTCCTCGACTGACGCGGCTGCTTCCTGCCTGGCTGCCTCGGTGAGTACCACGGATTCGAACTGGGCATCGCGAGCCGCCTGAAAAGTGGCGGGGGCGATGTCGCCTTCTTTCAGTTCGCCATCGAACTGGAAGAGGGGCACCACCATCACCACCGTGACGGCCGACAGCACGAGGGCGAAGGCCATCGCGGTAATGCGGGACACGGTGGGGGCAGGCTTGCGGCGGATCATGGCTGCAGCCGCAGGATACCAGAGCGAGCGTTGGTCGCCGGGAAGGGTCAGAAGACGGTGCCTTCGCCCAGGACGTCGTTGAGCGCGGTGAGGCGGTTGATCACCAGGAACCCGGACCGGTCGCGGACGGGCTGGTTGCGCTGGAGAAGCACGGCGCGCATGCCGGCATTGCGGGCGCCGGGGATGTCGGTGGCCGGCGAATCGCCGACGAAGATCGCCTCGTGCGATTCGACGCCCAGGTCGGCGAGGGCGCGGAGGTAGGGGGCCGGGTTCGGCTTGGAGAGCCCCACATCGGCCGAAGAGACGAAGCTATCGACGTAGCCGGCGAGGCCGAGTTCGTTGAGCCTGGTTTGGAAGAAGTGGCCGGGGAAGATCGCGTTGCTGACGACAGCCACGCGATACCCCCGGTACTTGAGCGAGCCGAGGAGTGCGCGGGCATCGTCGTAGACTTCCTGGTAGCGCGTGCCCTGGTCGAAGAAGAGGCGGGCGCAGGCCTCCACGTCGTTCGTGCCGGAAGGCCAGCCGAGCCAGGTGAACGCCTCGCCGATGATGCGCCCGATGGTCGGGCATGTTTCCGTTTCCCCCGGCACGTAGGCGGGAAGGACAGCCTGGAAGGCGCGCGCAAAATCGCCGCCGGCCACTTCGATTCCCAGGTATTTGCGGGCGTACGCCTCGACGGCGGATGCGGCGACGTCGATGGCCCCGGGATCGTTGGTGACGATGGTGCCGTCCCAATCGAAAAGTACGGCGTTGATGGCCATCTCAGGCGCCCAGGTGTCTCCGCACGATTTCGTTAATGGCGCGGCCATCGGCGCGTCCGGCGAATTGCCTGGTGAGGGCTGGCATCACCTTGCCGATATCGCGGGGGCCGCTGGCGCCGGTTTCGGCGATGGCCTTCACTACGGCTGCCTCGATCTCCTCGGGGGTGGCCTGCTCGGGGAGGTAACCTTCGAGGACTTTCGCCTCGGCGGATTCGCGCTCGACGAGGTCCATGCGGTTGCCCTTCTGGAACTCGACGATGCTTTCGCGGCGTTGTTTCACCTGTTTTTGGATGACGGCGACGACGGCGTCGTCATCGAGCGCTTTGCCCTGGTCGATTTCGGTGTTCTTAATCGCGGCGATGAGCATGCGCAGGGCGGACTTGCGGATTTCCTCGCGGTTGCGCATCGCATCGGCGAGGTCGGCCTGGATTCGTTCCTTGAGGGTTGCCATGGCGAGCTCCCAGAATGCCGCGGGCCCGGCGTGGTTGCCGGGCCCGCGAGGTTGTTCGGTGGATACCCGGGCTAGCGCCTGCTGGCCGCGCGGGCTTCGCTGCGGAGCTGCTTCTTGCGGAGCTTCCGCAGGCGGGCGGCTTCCTTCTTCTTGCGCTTCACGCTCGGCTTTTCGTAGTGCTCGCGCCGCCGTGCCTCCGCAAGGATGCCATCCTGCTGGACGCGCTTGTTGAAGCGCTTGAGGGCGGCTTCGAACGCCTCACCATCGCCGACGATGACTTCTGCCAAGAGGAACTATCACCTCGCCTTCTTGCGAAACGGACTGCCCGGACCGGGCCGCAGAACGTTCACCATAACACTCGGAGGCGCTAGGCGGAATCAGCAGGGTACTCAGCGGGGCCGCCCGCTTCGCGCACGCGCTGGTTCAGCCGCTCGAGGTGGTACTCCACCCAGATGGCGGGGCGCTCGCTCCGGATCCCCGGAGCATCGTGGTTGTAGCGATCCTGGCGGGCGCGAAGTGAGCGGGCGAGCTCTTCGTAGCGGGCCCTTACGCGGGCAATGGCGAGCCGGTAGGCGTGCCAATCGCCGCCCCGGGCGGCAGCCTGGCAGAGGGCCGCATGCTCGGCATCCAGGCGGTCCAGCTGTCCCCGGTCCCGTTCGATATCGCGCGCCAGGTTCAGCCACTCCGGGAGCATGCCGGCGTTCTGGAGGACGCGGAAGCCGAGCCAGTTGTCGCCGGCCAGGTTGTCGCCGTCACCCAGGGGGAGGGGCTTCCCGGCCCCGGGCAGGTTATCGAAGAGCCCGGCTGCCATCGCATCCTGGATCTGCGATTCGACTGCTTTTTCGAACGCCACTCCCGGTATTGTCTGGCATGGCGGAGGGCGCTGTCGATGACAACGAACGGGGCGGGCATTGCTGCCCGCCCCGCGTGTATACGCGAGAGAGCGCCTAGTCGGCCGAGGGGAGCACCTTCGGCTGAAGGAGTTCCATAGCCCGCCCATCGACGTTGAGCGCGCAGGGGCCGGGCTTCACGACCAGGACTTCGATGCCGGTTTGCTCGTCCTTGTAGCGCTTGCCGAGCTGGACGGTTTCCATGCCATCGGTGTTGACGGTGACCGAGGGGTCCTCGGCGCCGCGCATCTGCATGGGTGCATCGCCACAGCGGAGCTCGCCCGCGCCACCCTTCGTCACGATGAATTCCGCCACGCCGCCGGGCACGACGTACCGCTTGCCAGTTTGTGCTGCTGCCATCCCTAACCTCTTCTTGCTGAGCCCCGGCCCACCGCCGGGGCGGGGATTATGTGCGGGATCCTACGGATGCACCCCGAGCCGGTCAAACCGAAAGGGGCCCGTGTGGGCCCCTTCGCACGGTTGATCGCGCGGGTACGGGCTATTCGACCCAGACCCAACCCTTCATGGCGGGGTGGTAGTCGCAGGTGATGATGAACTTGCCCGTCTCGTTGAAGGTGATCGTGCGCTTGTCCCCCGCGGCGGGGCCGATATCGGGCTTATCGGCCTTGCCGTTGATGGTGATGGTGTGGAGGCCCGCCACGTTCTCGAAGGTAATCGCGGTGCCCTTGGCAACCTTCACCGCGCCAACGTTGGGCTCGCTGCGGACGCCATCGGCTTCGATGATCCAGTCGAACTCCGGCACCGTTTGGGTCGCGAAGATGGTGACGGTGGTGGAGACGGTGGACGGTTCGGCAGGCTCGGCCGCGGGAGTAGCCGTGCCTACACCGGGAAGGGTGTCGAAGACACTCTGGGGGACAGCCCACTGCACGCAGGCGGTACCGTTGTTCTTCTGGTCGGGCGGGGCAGAACCCCAGGAGTCCTGGGGGATGTGGAGCGAGGTGCCGATGGCGACCACATCGCTGGACTTGAGCCCGTTGGCTTCGGCGAGCATGGCCGCGGTGGTGTTGGCGAGGGTGAGGGCGACGTCAGCGAGGCTCTGGCCCTTGACGACGTAACCATCGATCTTGGGCAGCTTGAGCTGGGTGACTTCAGCGGGGATCTCGGCCTCGGGCTCGAGGCTGCCGAGAGCGTCGCGATTTTCGGCGACGAGCGCGGCTTCGGTGATGCCATGGCGTTCAGCGATGGCCTTCACCGTATCGCCGGCGGAGACGATGTAGATGGCGCCTGCGGGGAGTGCGAGCTTTTCGCCGGGGAAGAGGCCGGCCCGGGGCTGGCCATCGGCGGAAAGCAGCTCCATGGTCGCGACACCGTGCTTGACGGTGAACTTGTAGTGGAGCTGGTTCAGGTCGGCGATGATGGTGGCGCCCACGAAGTGCGCCTCGGCGATCTTGGTGATCGTCTCGTTGTCCTTGTAGACGGTGTAGGTGTAGCCGTTGGGCAGGGCGCGGTTGGCGGGCATCTTGAGCTTGATGCCCTGCTTCAGTGTGCCTTCCACGGGGAGGTTGTTGAGTGCGGCGAGTTCTGCCGGCCCGATCCCGTGGGCCCGCGCGATGAGGGAGAGGGTATCGCCGCCAACGACAGCGGTGCTGTGAAGGTTGAGGTTGTGTGCGAAGTGCTCGGCCTCGGTCCAGCCGAAGTTCGTCGGGTTGCCGAACTCGTCTTCGGAAGTGGCTGGCGCGGTAATCAGGTTGACCAGGTGCTCGATCTGGATGGCGTTGAGTGCGCCACCATTGGTGTTGAGCCATGCCGGCATGAGCGTACCGGCGCGGCCGCACTGCAGCGTGCGGCGGACGAGGTCACGGTTCTGCTTCAGGACGAGCGGGTCCTGGTCCTGCAGGTCGGCGCGATTGAGTGCTGGACCGACGCCGCCATCGCCCTTGTTGCCATGGCACGTACGGCAGTTGTTCGCGAAGAGGAGGGCGCCGCGTTCGATGGACTGGTTCTGGGTCCATTCCTCCTGGTCTGGCGCGCGCACAGGGAGGTCGATGGCGGTGTAGGCCGCGCAGCCGCCCACGAAGATGAACATCAGGGCGACGATGAGGACGATCTGCTTCTGGGTATTCAATCGATCCTCCGCCTAGCCGTTATAGGGAACCGCGCGAAGCGGGTTATCGGCGCTGCCGCTGGTGACGGCGCCGGTGTTGACGTCGATGGAACCGTTGCTGTTGACGGTCAGGGCCATGGTATCCATGGGGCGGGGGGCAGGGCCGAACACGCGGATGCCGGCGCGCGAGTAGGTGGAGCCGTGGCAGGGGCAGCGGAACCAGCCGGTGATGCCGGGGAAGTTCACTTCGGCGCCGTTGAAGCCGGGGAGCCAGGAGACACTGCAGCCCAGGTGCGGGCACTTCCAGTAGAGGGCCAGGAGACCGCCCGTGCCGCCCACGCCAAGGACATCGCCTTCCGGTCCATCCAGGTTCACGAGCCAGAACTTCCCTTCGCTGATGCGCACGGGTTCGGCGCCGGGAAGCGGCACCCGGTTCGCCGCGACGTTCACCGTCCCGCCGAAGCCGGTGGGCTTGCGAAGGTTGAAGAAGCCGAGGAAGCCCGCGGTCATCGCCCCAAGGGAGAGCGTCAGCCCGGCGAACACGCTCACGCGGAGGAAGGACCGGCGAGCGAGCTTGCGCGCTTCGGATTGGCGGGCTCGCTCGATGCGCCCCGGACACGGCGCGGCGGATGATTCAGCTGCCATTGTCGGTTACTACTCCTGCCCCGGAATGCCTTCGCTAACTTTC
>CAYUVT010000164.1:0-6994 GCA_964448165.1 uncultured Anaerolineaceae bacterium
GGGAGGAGCATGCGGCTGACGATGCCGAGTGCGATCTCCCAGGCCGGGGGATCGTCGTCGGTGGCGTGCTCATCGACGGTGGACGCTGCGAGGCCCTGGTGCGGCGGTAGTTGATAGACCGCCACAATTTCGCCGACATCGAACCAGGTACCCCGGCACGGTGAGCACTGATCGAGCCAGACGCCGTTCCTTTCGAACCGCTCCATCGGGTTACCACAGCCGGGGCAGTCGAGCGCGGGCAGAGCCTGGCCACAGGAACGGCAGGTATTATCGGGCTTGAGGCGGCCGTGGCAGGCGCGGCAACGACGAGGCGCGAGCGCCTGTTCGAGTGCGGGGTGGCCGTACCCGGGCTCGGCGACGCCCCGTGAGAGCGAATCGCCGACGGCCCAGAACCCATAGCACTGACCGCAAAAGCGCAGCGGGTCGATGGTCTGGAGCTCGTAGCGCCGGAAGGTCACCAGTCCGGGATGGTCCGCGCAGTAGGGGCAGCGGGGCCCGGGCGGTGCTGGCGGGCGTTCGGCTGCCAGGCGGCGGAGCTCGGCGAAGATCTCATCGGGACCGCGCTCCCATGAACCGGCGGCGGCGCGGGCACGGGCGCCAGCAAGCCAGCGTTCGTCGGAGGAGATGCTCACACCTTGAGAATCGGCGCGATGGTGGCGCTGGCGCAGCGGAGGAGCCTGAGCGGGGGCGCGTGTAGACTGGAGCATGCATGACCTGCGAAGAAGAGACCGCGGAGCTGTTGCGCCGGGCGGGCCACAAGATGACCCCGCAGCGGCTGATGATCGTGCGGGTGTTGCGGCATGCGGAGGGGCACATGAGCGCGGCGCAGATTGCCGAGCAGGTGCGCGAGGTGTACCCGTTTGTCGATGTGAGCACGGTGTACCGGACGCTCGATGTGCTGAAGCGGATGCGCCTGGCGACTTCGACGGACATGGGGTCGGGCGATGTGCTGTTTGAGTGGGCGCCAGAGGAGCCGCACCACCACCTGGTGTGTTCGAGTTGCGGACATGTGCAGGAGGTGGGGCACGATTACCTCCAGCCGCTGGAGACGTCGCTGGTGAAGGATTTCGGCTTCGCGCCGGACATGCACCATTTCGCGATTTTCGGCCTGTGCCGGGAGTGCCAGATGGCCGGTGCCGCAGATGCCGACGCGTCGTGAACTGATTACTGCGCTTGAGCGCGTGGTGGGACGCGACTACGTGCTCTGGCGCGAAGAGGACCTGGCCGTCTACGAGTTCGATGGGACGATCGAGCGGTCGACTCCTCACGCTGTCGTGTTGCCAGGGACAACGGAGGAAGTCGCGGCGGTTGTGCGCGTGTGCAACCGGCTGGGCATCCCCATCACGCCGCGGGGTGCGGGGACAGGGCTGAGCGGTGGTTCGGTCCCCGCGAAGCGGGGGGTGGTGATCGGGACGGGCCGGATGCGGCGAATCCTGGAGATTGACCCGATCGACCGGGTAGCGGTCGTGGAACCCGGAGTCGCAAACCTGGACATTTCGAAGGCGGCGGCCGGACTGGGGCTGTTCTATGCGCCAGACCCGAGTTCGCAGCAGGCCTGCAGCATTGGCGGCAACGTCGCGGAGAACGCGGGCGGACCGCACTGCCTCGCGCTCGGGGTGACGCAGAACCACGTGCTGGGGATGGAGGTGGTGACGGCGGGCGGGGAAGTGACATGGCTTGGCGGCCGGGTCGCCGATTCGTTCGGTTATGACCTGCGGGGGGCGTTCATCGGGAGCGAGGGGACGCTGGGGATCGTAACGAAGGTGGTGGTGAGGCTGCTGCCGAAGCCGGCGAGCGTGGTGACCCTGCTGGCAGCGTTCGACACCGTGGAGCAGGCGAGCGAGACAGTGTCGAGCATCATCGAGGGCGGGATCATCCCGGCGGCGATGGAGATGATGGACCAGCTTTGCCTCCAGGCGGCGGAGGCGGGCTTCCAGTGCGGCTATCCGCCGGATGCGGGCGCGGTGCTGCTGGTAGAGCTCGACGGGCTCCCAGAAGTCATCGACCCGGAGGCAGCGCGGGTGCGCGCGGAGTGCCTGGAGCGGGGAGCGAAGGACGTGCGGATCGCAAACAGCGATCTGGAGCGGGCCCTGCTGTGGAAGGGGCGAAAGAACGCCATCCCGGCGCTCGGACGGCTGGCCCCGAACTACTACATCGTGGACGGGGTAGTGCCGCGGTCGAAGCTCGTGGACGTGATGCGCGTGGTGGGCGAGGTGGCGGAGCGGACCGGCCTCCCCATTGCGAACGTCTGTCACGCCGGCGACGGGAATCTCCATCCGCTGGTCCTGTTCGATGAACGCGAACCGGGGATGACCGGGCGAGTGCTGGAGGCGGCTGCCCAGGTGATGCGCGCCTGCGTGGAAGCGGGCGGTGCGTTGAGCGGGGAGCATGGCATTGGCGCGGAAAAGCGACAGTTCATGCCGTGGCTGTACAACGAGACCGACCTGGAGAACATGGAGCGCCTGCGAGGCGCGTTTGGAAACACCGGACAGTTCAATCCCTGCAAGGTGCTACCCGCCGGGACGGGATGCGGCGAGATGGCACAGCAGGCGGCCGCAATCCGGGCCGCCGGGCCGGATGCGTATGTGTGAGGAGGGAGGAGGGAGGAGGGAAAAGGGAGGAGTGGGCCCGGGTGGTGTGCTCGTGCGTGGGCGGGCAGCAGAACGGGTTGTAACGCCCGCGAGTCTCGAAGAGTTGCAAGAGCTGGTACGGGTGCGCGATGGGCGAACGCTTGTGCCGGTGGGCGGCGGAACGCGACTGGGGCTGGGGTATTCGCCGGAGGGGCCGTTCGCGATGGTGGACGTCCGCGGCGCGCTGGGAGGAGCGCTCCAGCATGCGCCAGAGGACCTGACGCTGATTGCCCCGGCAGGAGCCACGATCGAGGCGGTGAACCGCGAGCTCGGGGCACACGGACAGTTCTTGCCGCTCGATCCACCGCGGCCCGGCCAGGCGACGATCGGCGGAACGCTGGCCGCGGGCTCTGGCGGCCCGCTTCAGACCCGGTACGGGTTGCCGCGAGACCTCGTGCTCGGGATGACGGTGGTACGGGCGGATGGCGAGCTGGTGAAGGCAGGCGGACGCGTGGTGAAGAACGTCACCGGGTATGACCTGATGCGCCTGTGGTGCGGGTCGCTGGGGACGCTGGGGATCATTGCGGAGGTGGCGCTTCGGGTGCTGCCGCTGCAGGAGAGCGTGGACATCGAGGTGGACGTGCCCGATGCCGCGGCGGGGATCGCGCTCGCGCGAGCGGTTTCGGGAGCGGATACGCGTCCGGAAGTTGCAGAGGTGGTTGGCACACCGGATGGCTGGCGGCTGCTGGTGCGCGTCCCGGTTTCGGCAGCGGCGATGGTGCGGCGTGCCTGCCAGGGGAGACCGGTGCGCGAGGCCGGGCCCGAACGGTACGAGCTTGCGCGGGAGGCAGGGTTCGGGGACGACGACATCCTGACGCTGCGCGTGGCATGCACGGGGGGGCAGGCGGCAGAAGCGGCTTCGCGGCTGTCCGGGCTGCGGCCGGGGGTGATGACGGTCCGGCCGCTGACCGGGGCGGTGCGTGCAGCATGGGAGAGGGGAGGCGTGCCATCGCCGGGGGAGGCCAGGGCTGTGGTGGAAGGGTTGCGGGGGTGGCTGGCTCCGGCGGGCGGGTCAGTGGTGGTGGAGCGCATGCCGGACGACTACGAGGCGGGGCTTGACCCATGGGGAGCGGCGCCTGAGTCGGCCGTGTTGATGCGGAAGGTGAAGGAGGCGTACGACCCGGAGGGGCGGTTCAACCGCGGGAGGTTCATCGGTGGGATCTGATGCGCGCTGGCCACTCCCGGCCGAGGCCCCTTCGACCGAGGACCTGAGCCGCTGCGTGCACTGCGGGCTGTGCCTGAGCAGCTGCCCGACGTACCTCGTCACAGGGCTGGAAGTGGAGTCGCCCAGGGGGCGGATTCACTTCGCGAAGCTGATCGACGAGGGAAGGAGCAAGCTGACGCCGGCCATCGCGCGGCACTGGGACCTGTGCCTGCAATGCCGGGCCTGCGAAGCTGTGTGCCCGAGCGGGGTGGCGTACGGGCGGATCCAGGAGCGAGCGCGGGCACAACTCGGCGCGGGGGCGCCATCGAAGCGGGTGCAGCGGCAGCTGCGGCGATTCATGCTTCGAAACGTGATTGGCAGGCGGCATGTGTTGGCCGCTGCGATGGCGCCGCTGCGATGGTATGTGGGGTCGCCCGTGCGCGGCGTGATACGACGGAGCGGGGTGCTGCGGCTGCTGGGCCGGCTGGGAGCGGCCGAGCGGCAGTTGCCCGGAAGGGTGGGCCGGCCGTTCCGGCCGGGGGAGCAGCTGACACAGCCGGGTAACGCCCGTGGACGGGCCCTGCTCTTCAGCGGATGCGTGATGGGCGAGCTCTTCGGCGACGTTCACCGCGCGACCGGGCGGGTGCTGGCGCGGGAGGGCATCTCGGTTGAGGCGCCGGATGGCCAGGTCTGTTGTGGGGCGTTGCACGCGCACGACGGCGACCTTGCGTTCGCGCGGCAGCTGGCCCAGCGAAACATCGCGGCGTTCGAGGGAAGTGACCTGCCAGTGGTGGTGAACTCGGCCGGTTGCGCGGCGGCGATGAAAGAGTACGGCGACCTGCTCGCCGCGGACGGGACCTGGGCAGAGCGCGCGCGGACGTTCGCGGCCCGCGTAGTGGATCCGGGCGAATACCTGGTCGCACTGGGGCCGACCTTCAGCGGACAGCTGAAGGCGCGTGTGGCCTACCAGGACGCATGCCATCTCGCGCACGCGCAGGGTATCCGCGAGGAGCCCCGAGCGCTGCTGCGCCGCATCGAGGGTTGTGAGCTGGTTGAGACGCCCGGGGCGGACGTGTGTTGCGGAGCAGCAGGAATCTACAGCATGGTGCAGCCAGTGATGTCGGCACAGCTACGGACACGGAAGGCCGAGCAGTTCCGGGAGGCGCGACCGGACATCGTGGTGACGGCGAACCCCGGCTGCCAGCTGCAGTACAACGCGGCCGTGGCGGAGGCGGGAATCGCTGCGCGGGTGCTGCACCTGATGGAGGCGCTGGACGAGGCCCAGGCGGCGGAGGAACACGGGTAGCTCAGCGCTGCACGTGGCGTGCTGCGTCGAGGTGGTGATCCCAGAAGGGCGATGGCCAGGGCCCCGAAACCCCGTTGCGGCGAAAGAGCTCGGAGCGCTGCTGGACCCACGGGATGACCCCGCCGAAACCCGCCTGGATGACCACCTGCTGCAGGTCCTGGACCTCGGTGCGCTGGCGCGGGGCGGAATCGAGGGTTGCCGCGCCGTCGAATGAGAGGCCGGCCGGCAGCCCGGGGAGGCCGCGATAGCGCTCGATGAAGGCGCGGCGGGGATCAGGCGAGGGGATGGGCGGCCCCCAGCCGAACCAGAAAGCGGCGCGGCCGTTGCCGTAATAGCCGTCCTGTACGCGGCGGCTGATGGTGGTGTAGGTCTCGACGGCGGGACGGAACTGGTCGCCCAGGACTTCGTTCAGGATGCCGGTGACGATGGAGCTGGCACTGTAGAGGGGGTCGAAAACGCTCGGAAAGTCGATGGTGATGGTGCCAAGGGACGGGCCGGCAGCGGCTTCCCAGCGCTGGCGGGCATCGCGGGCGTCGTCGCCAGGGTCCCGGCGGTAGCCAGGGTACAGCGCGAGCACACCCTCGGTGAGGGCGAACGCGCCATGGACAGGCGGCACCGGGCCGGACGGGGCCGCGCGGCCGCCAAAGAGTTCGTTCGCCAGGCGGAAGCGGTTGAGCGCGCCGCTGAGAGCAGAGGTGATGGTGGGGATGTTCCAGGGCGGCGCGCCGGCATCCAGTGAGGACATCACGATCTCCCGCTCGAAGCGCGGATATTCGTCGGCGATGCCAGTGGCACGGACGGCGGCGGCATCGCGCCGGTCGCGGGTAATCACCTCGTCGAGATCGCCATCGTGAAAGCGGGCAACGACATCGTATGGCTCGGAGACGTGGAGCTCATCGAAGACCGGGGGCGGTACGTGACCGGCGGGTGCGGGCGTGAACACCAGGGCGCCGTCGCGGGTACCGTCAAGGAGGAAGGGTCCCGAGCCCGTGATCAGCTTTTCATCGACGGGGGAGGCGGAGGCATCGAGGGAGGCGACCGCCTCGGGTGCCTGCACGAGGGCGAACTCACCGGCCAGTGTTTCGAGGGCAAGGGGGTCGGGCGACTGGAACGCGATGCGGACCACGCCCGTGGCGGGCGAATCGATCTTCTCGAACGAGGCGTAGCCAGCGTAGTGCTGGGCGAGCGGAGCTGTGCCCGAGCGGGCGATCTCCAGGGCGCGTTGAAGGTGCCCGACAAGATCGTCGGCTGTCACAGGACGGGCGGCGAACCCGGAGCGTTCGTGCCAGCGGGCAGCGGGAGCGACATGAAGGAGGAGTGTGCGTGCGTCGGGCTGCTCCCAGCGCGCAGCCAGCCCCGGGCCGAGGGAGGGGGCCTGAAAGTCGCTCCACTCGACGATCCGGGAGTGGGTGCGGCCAAGGATCTCGACGACCGGGGGCTCACCAGTGCGCTGGGCATCGAAGGTATCGAAGTTGAAGCGGTGCGGGGCCGCGAGGCGGATGGCGCCGCCGCGGGGAAGCGGGGTGGGGGATGGCGAAGGCGCTGACGGCGCAGCGGACGAGGTGGGCCGGGGCGTGACCGATGGCGCCGCCGGCGAGGAGGAGCCGGAGCGGCCCGCGAGGACGGCGGCACCTGCGCCAAGCGCGCCGGCGGCGGCCACCCCGCCGGCGATGAATGTCCTGCGGCTGAAGCGGCGGGCCTGGCTCACCCGGCCCTCGTGCCGTGGGAGTGCTCAGCGAGCTGGATGCGGCCGGCGTCAGGGCTCATGCAGCATTCGATGGCCGCGTGCAGGGTGGGCGTCTCGGGCTGGAGCGTCACGTGGCCAATGCCGAACCGCTCCCGGAAGAGTGTTGCCAGGTCGGTGAGGACGTGTTCGGTACAGCCGGCGTCGTTCAGTTCGACGTGGGCGCTGAG
>CAYUVT010000165.1:0-6953 GCA_964448165.1 uncultured Anaerolineaceae bacterium
CCGCCAGGCCGCCGGATGGCGGGCCGGTGCTGCTTTCTGGAGGCAACCCGCAGATCGCCAAAGGCGACGGCGACGCGCCGGTGCAGGCGTACATCGCGGCGATGCCCGGCTGGAAGCGGGAACTCGGAGAGCGGCTCGATGCACTCATCACGCGGGAAGTGCCCGGCATCCGCAAGGCGGTGCGCTGGAATTCCCCGTTCTATGGCATCGAGGGGCAAGGCTGGATCGTCACGCTCCACGTGTTCACGAAGTACGTGAAGGTGACGTTCTTCCAGGGCGCGGCGCTCGAGCCCGAACCGCCAGGGAGGGGCAAGGACAAAGACGCCCGCTGGATCGACATTTACGAAGGCAAGTACGACGAGGCCCGGGTTGCGGAGTGGGTACGGCAAGCGGCGAAGCTGCCGGGCTGGGGGAAGGTGTAGCCGGGCGGGCGGCGCGACCTACGCCTCCATGGCCAGCATCGAGGCTACTGCATCCAGCTGGGCGCAATGGATTTCCTCGTGCCGCGCCATACCGCGGATGCGCTCCTCGAGCGTCAACGGCTGTTCGCGGTCATCAACCCGGACGATGGCGAACCGGTGCCACGCCTCGGCCGGGATGCTCATGAGCCGCGCGAGCAGTCCAGTTCGCTGCAGCGCGAAGGCCGCGGCTGACTCGGCGAAGGGGAGCTGGTCGTAACGGGCCTTCTTCATCCGCGCACGCGGCGAAACATGGCGCCAGCGCGGGTTGTCCTCATCGAGGATGCGCCGCACGTGCTCGCCGTAGACATCGGCCACCGCGCGGATATGCCAGAGGATTTCGTTCGGCGACCAGCCGCCGGAGACGGGTGCGGCCGTGAGCCGAGCGGCCGGGAGGGCTCGATTGACCGCCTCGACGTGCGCCGGCGTCGCGGTGAGCGAGCGGATGAGCGTCTCCGTGGTGGCGTTGCGATCCATTACGGCACGGAATGGTAGCCGGGGGAGGCCGGGCGCGCCAGCCCGGGGGCACTGGAGCCGCCGCCGTGAAGGGACGAGAGCGGGGCGAGACGAGTTCAGTCTGGCCGGGGCACGTCGCCGGCGATGAACGCGTGGGTGACCACGACCGGGCCGCGGGTGCCGGCCTGGGGGCTGAGCCCGGCCTCTATCACGCGGGTCCACATTCCGTGGGGCGGGAGCTCGTATTGCTGGCCCGTACAGAGGCAGTGCATGACGAGCCCGCTTTCGGCGGTGTAGGGCTGGGGCAGGTGAGGCGTCACCCAGAACCGCAGCGGCTCATCGGTGGGATTGCGGACCACGACCACCACCCGGGCAACGGCGCCGACTTCGGAGTGGACAACCCCTCCGGGGATCTCCGGCCCGAGGGTGGGTTCGTCGCCCGCGCGGAACGTGAGCGTCTCGGCCTGGGGCTGTCCGGGGAGCGCTTCGTGGAACGAGACCTGGCCCTGGAAGCCCTCGCCGGCGCGCCATTCGAGGCGAAGTTCCGTGGCGGGGCTGGCGCTCGAACCGCAGGCAGCGGCCAGCAGCGGGAGGGCGAGGACCGCGACGACGGAGAGCCGGCGGAGGAACCTCCGGATGGCGGCGTGGCGGGCGGGCAACGTGTGTCTGGGACGCGGGGTTCCCACGAACATCACCGGTGGAATGCCGCACCCGGGGCGGGAGCGGCAGGGTGCTGGCAGCGTCTCAGGGCAGGCGGCCGCCATCAAGCCCCGGTGAGCGCCGGCGGGCTGAAAGACGCCTTGACTCAATACCTGGCAGTGCAATGTATAGTGCTGCTATGCAAGGGTTCCGGGACGGCCGCATCGGGAAGGACCTGGTCGCGGCCTCGGCCATGCCGATGGTGCTGGCCATCCTCGAAGAGGGAGAGAGCTACGGGTACGCCATCCTGAAGCGGATCGATGAGCTTTCGGGCGGGGAGCTGGAGTGGACCGACGGGATGCTCTACCCCCTGCTGCACCGGCTCGACCGGCTGGGGTATGTCGAGGCCCGGTGGGAATCGACGGAGGGGGGCCGCAAGCGGCGCTACTACCGCATCACCCCGGCGGGGCGGACTGCGCTTTCCGAGCAACGCCGGCAATGGGAGGTGGTGACAGGAGCGCTCCGGAACGCCTGGCACGCGATGCGGGTTCCAACAGCGCCACCACTACCGGCGGAGGAGCCAGCGCGATGATGGATTCGACGTTTGACGGGGGGATCGAGACACAGATCCGTGAGTGGCGGACGTACCTCGAGCGGCGAGGCGCCATCCACCGGGTGGATGTCGACGAGCTTGAGGACCATCTGCGGAGCGAGATGGCGGAGCTGGGCGCGGCAGGCCTCACCCAGGACGAGTCGTTCCTGGTGGCGATAAAGCGGCTCGGGGGCATCAGTGAACTTTCGCGGGAGTTCGCCCGGGAACGTTCTTCGCGGCTGTGGAAGCAGCTTGTGCTTGCTGGCGATGGGACGAGCGATGCCGCGGCCACGGAACACGCCACGGTCGCAGTGGTGGCCGGCTTCGCTGTTGCGGCCGCGGCCGCGTTCAAGTTGCCGGTCCTGTTGGGCGTCGACCCGTTCAGCCCGGGGGGATCCGCCGCGGACGAGTCGTTCTATCTGCGAAACGCGGCGCTGCTCGCCCTGCCGTTCCTTGCGGGCTTCCTGGCGTGGCGGCGGCGGGTCCCTGTGCGTGCAATGGCGGCGCTCGCTGTTCCCTTCGCGGCGGCGGCCGTGGCGATGAACGCCATGCCGTTCGAGCAGGGCGGCGATACGGAGGCCCTTGCGGCGCTCCACCTGCCGATCGTGCTGTGGCTGGTCTCGGGCGTGGCCTACCTTGGGGGCGCGTGGCGGGCGAGCGCGCCCCGCATGGACTTCGTGCGGTTTACCGGCGAGTGGCTCATCTACTACACGCTCATCGCGCTCGGCGGTGGCGTCCTCTCAGGCCTCACCATCGGAACCTTCGCTGCGATCGAGGTCGACATGGAGCCCGTCGTCCAGGCATGGGTACTGCCCTGCGGGGCGGTCGGAGCGGTGGTGGTGGTTGCCTGGCTGGTCGAAGCGAAGCAGAGCGTCATCGAAAACATGGCGCCGGTCCTCACCAGCGTCTTCACCCCGCTCTTCACCGTGATGCTGGTGGCCGCGCTGGTGGGGATGGTGGCGACGGGCAACGCGATCGGCGCCGGTCGCGATGTCCTGATCATCCTGGACCTGTTGCTCGTGGTGGTACTGGGGCTGGTGCTCTACGCCATCTCAGCGCGTGACCCGGCGGCGGAACCGGGGCTGATGGACCACGTGCAGCTGGTGCTCGTGGTCAGCGCGCTTGTCATCGATATGGTCGCGCTGGCGTCCATCGCGGGGCGGATACAGGAGTTCGGCTGGACGCCGAACCGGACCGCCGGGCTGGGGTTGAACGTGGTATTGCTCGGGAACCTGGTGTGGACGGGCTGGCTGCTGTCCGGGTTCCTCCGCGGCCGGCGGCGGTTCATCGAGCTGGAACGCTGGCAGACCGCCTACCTCCCGGTGTACGGGGCCTGGGCCGCCTTCGTGGTGGTCGCCTTTGGTGCGCTTTTCGGGTTCGACTGACCCTTGAAACGAGCGGGCGCTCCAGGGTGAGTGGAGCGCCCGCCTGACAACCGCAAGTCCGCGGCAGGTTACTGCACGACTTCGATCTCGCCGAGCATATCCGTGGTGTGGAAGTCGCAGTGGTAGGTGTACTTGCCCGCCTTGGCCGGGGCAGTGAAGGTCAGTACGGCCTTTTGGCCTGCCGCGACGATATCGGGCTTGGAGACGGCGTCGTCCTTGGTGTTGTACTTGTTGTCCTCGCCGGCGAAGCGCATGTTGTGGATGGCTGAGCCATCGTTTTCGAGGTTGATGGTGATTTCCTTGCCGGCTGGAACTTTCAGCGTCGGGTTCTTCTTTTCACCGAGGAGGAAGACGTTGCCGCTGCTTTCGTTCATGCGCAGTTCGTAGCTGGTTTCGGCGCCGCCGCCGTTGCCTGACGGCGTCTCGTCGCCGTTGCCGCCGTCGTCGTCGTCACCGCCGCCGCAAGCCACGGCGGCCAGGGCAACCGTGCCCAGGGCGAGGCCGCTCAGCAGCGGCAGGAGGAACTTCTTCTTCTGAAAATGCATGCGTATCCCCTTTCGAAGGCACTGTTGATTGTGTTTTGGTGGCGTATACCGTCAAGGCTGGAGGTAGGGGGCTTCACCAGGCGGCGGCTGCAGAGGCGATGCGGTCGCCTGTCACGGAGCGCGGTCTGAGGTGGCGCAACCCGGGCAGAGGCCGGAAACGCTGACGGAGACCGAGCGGGCGGAAAAGTGCCCGGCTTCGCTCGCTCGCTGGACGAGCGCATCGAGAGCGGGGTCTCCGATCAGCACGTCGCTAATCTGGCCACACGCGACGCAGACGAGGTTCACGTGCGGCCTGGCCACTGGCCCATAGCGGGATCCTTCGTGCGTATCGAGCTTTTCGATGAGCCCGGCCGCGGCGAGGACGGCGAGGTTGTTGTAGACCGTTGCCCGGCTGAGGGTGGGGAACTGCCCCGAAAGGTCGCGGTGGAGGTCTTCGGCCGAGACGTGGCCTTCCTTCACCGAGAGGAGCGCAGAGAGCAGCGAGAGCCGCTGCGCGGTCGCCGGCAAGCCGTGCGCGCTGAGGAGCGCGAGCAGGTCGCTGGTGGAGGGCGTCGTGGGCATTGCTGCAAGTCTGGTGCCTCGTTTGGAGCGGTTCAACCGCACGGTGACGGCGCCGGGACTCCCTTCATAGGTTCAGGCTGGAGATCTAGACACAGTCTCGTTCGCAACTTAGTATTGCATGCGCGGGAGACATCGCCAACCGCGGCTTCGTGGAGAGCCCCGGAACCACCGCATGCGGGCCTCACCGCCTGGCTGCCGGGGCCCGAACGGCCGTTGACAAGCTGTTGGGCGGGGCGAACGATTTGTCCCCCAATTCACCGGCCTGCGGGGCTCCCGGGATGCTCCCGGCGCCCGGCTGGCACCAACGCACCCACGCGTGCGTGTTTTCGCAGCGCACAAGATTCCAGGAGGAGAATGCCATGACCGTTTCGATCCGGGACTGGTGGCCGAACCAGATCGACCTCAAGGTGCTGGACCAGAATTGCCCCACATCGGACCCGATGGGGGAGGACTTCAACTACGCCGAGGAATTCAAGTCGCTCGACCTGGCGGCCGTGAAGCAGGACATCATGCAGGTGATGACCACCTCGCAGGACTGGTGGCCAGCCGACTACGGGCACTACGGTCCACTCTTCATCCGGATGGCGTGGCACAGCGCGGGCACCTACCGGATCAGCGACGGCCGGGGCGGAGCCTCGCGGGGGACGCAGCGCTTCGCGCCGCTGAACAGCTGGCCGGATAACGCGAACCTGGACAAGGCGCGGCGGCTGCTCTGGCCGGTGAAGCAGAAGTACGGCCGGAAGATTTCGTGGGCCGACCTGATGATCCTGGCGGGCAACTGCGCGCTCGAATCGATGGGGTTCAAGACGTTCGGCTTTGCGGGCGGCCGGGAAGACGTGTGGGAGCCGGAGGACATCGACTGGGGGCCGGAGCATACCTGGCTGGGCGATGAGCGCTACAGCGGCGACCGGGAGCTGGCCAATCCCTTCGGCGCGGTGCAGATGGGCCTCATTTATGTGAACCCGGAGGGCCCGAACGGCCAGCCGAGCGTGCTCGCCGCAGCGAAGGACATCCGCGAGACGTTCCGGCGGATGGCCATGAACGACGAGGAAACGGTGGCGCTGATCGCGGGCGGCCACTCCTTCGGTAAGACGCATGGCGCGGCGCCCGCGAGCCACGTGGGGCCAGAGCCCGAGGGGGCGCCACTGGAAGAGCAGGGGCTGGGCTGGAAGAGCGATTACGACACGGGCAAGGGCCCGGACACCATCACCAGCGGCCTGGAAGGAGCATGGACCCCGACGCCCACGAAGTGGGACAACAGCTTCTTCGAGACGCTCTTCCGGTACGACTGGGACCTGGTGAAGAGCCCGGCCGGCGCGTGGCAGTGGGTGCCAACCGATCCCGCCGCCGCAACCACCGTGCCCGATGCGCACGACCCGGCGAAGCGGCACGCGCCGGTGATGCTGACGACGGACCTGGCGCTGCGGATGGACCCGATCTACGGCCCGATCTCCCGGCGCTTCTACGAGCACCCCGAAGAGTTCGCCCAGGCGTTTGCGAAGGCATGGTTCAAGCTCACGCACCGCGACATGGGCCCGGTCTCGCGCTACCTCGGCCCCGAGGTGCCCTCCGAGACGCTGATCTGGCAGGACCCGGTACCCGCGGTCGACCATGAGCTGATCGGCGAGGCGGAAGTCGCGGCGCTCAAGGCGAAAGTGCTCGCTTCCGGGCTGACCGTCTCGCAGCTGGTGAAGGCCGCGTGGGCGGCTGCGGCTTCGTACCGGGGAACGGACCGGCGGGGCGGCGCGAATGGCGGCCGCATCCGCCTGGAGCCGCAGAAGCACTGGGAGGTGAATGACCCGCTCGAGCTGGAGAAAGTGCTGCGGACGCTCGAGCAGGTGCAGGCGGAGTTCAACGCATCGCAGACCGGCGGGAAGCGGGTTTCGCTGGCCGACCTGGTGGTGCTGGCCGGGTGCGCGGCGGTGGAGAGGGCGGCGAAGGACGCCGGGTTCGATGTACGCGTACCGTTCGCGCCCGGGCGCACCGATGCCTCGCAGGACCAGACCGACGTCGAGTCGTTCGCGGTGCTCGAGCCGGTTTTCGACGGATTCCGGAACTACCTGCGGGCGGGGATCCAGAAGCCGGCGGAACACCTCCTGGTGGAGCGCGCGGCCCTGCTGACGCTGACCCCGCCGGAGATGACGGTGCTCGTGGGCGGCATGCGGGCCCTGAACGCGAACACGGGCGGATCGAGCGCCGGGGTGTTCACGAAGCGGCCCGGGATGCTCAGCAACGACTTCTTCGTGAACCTGCTCGATATGGGGGTAATACTTAGAGAATTTTGGTTCAACTACCCTGACAGAATAACTACCCTCTT
>CAYUVT010000166.1:0-6695 GCA_964448165.1 uncultured Anaerolineaceae bacterium
TCAGGTCGTCGAAGTGGGCCCACCACTTGCTCATGCGCGTCTCGCGCCAGGCGAAGGCCCGGAACACGTTGGGCACGAAGCCGAGCTTCTCCTCGATCTGGGCGAAGAGGGCCTTCGTCTCGTCCGAAAGCGTCTCGCGGTCGGCGATGGGGAACCAGGAAATGCGGTCGGTCATGCGCGCAGGGTCTCGCCTTGGGGGCCGGCGGTCAATCAGTTCACGCTGGGGTCGGCCGGTGCGAAGGCGAACATGGCGAGCTTGCCAGGCTGGCGCCGCAACACGTCGCGCCAGAGCGTCTGCGGTTCGGGCGTGAACAGGTCGGTTTCGAGGGGGTCGACCACGAACCAGGCTTCCTGTTCCAGCTCACCTTCGAGCTGGCCGCCGGACCAGCCGGAATAGCCGGCGAAGAGCCGCACGGCCTCGAGCCCGGGCGCGAGTTCTTCGAACGGCAGGGAGAGATCGAGCAGGGCGCTGCGGCCGGTGACGGCGTTAGGCAGCCCGGGCGCGAGCGGGTGGGTGTACCGCCCCAGGACCAGCGCGGCCGTGGTTTCGACCGGCCCGCCATGGAAGACGACGCCCGGCTCGGCGGCGAGCTTGCCCCATTCGGGCAGGTGGAACTCGACCGGTTCGAGTTCGAGCGGCCGGTTAAGCACCAGGCCGAGCGCGCCCTCGCCATCGTGTTTGCACACGAGCACCACCGTGCGGAAGAAGTTGGGGTCGGTGAGCGAGAGGCTCGCGACAAGGAGCTTCCCGGCGAGCGAGTCAGTCATGGAGTGATCATGGCAGAACGCGTGTGAGGGGCCAGCGGTTGGCCGGGTGCGGGTGTGCCTCAGGCCGGGGCAGGCACTGGCGGCTCGATGCCGAGCACGCCGCGGTCGGCCAGCGCCCGCAGCTCGGCATCGCCCAGGCCCAGTTCGCGGGCGAGGATGGCGCCGGTGTGTTCGCCGAGCAGCGGGGCGCGCGTGAGCTCGGCCTGCGGTTCGCTCAGGTGGATGGGCGGCGCCAGGAGCTGGAATTCGCCCACCACCGGGTGCTGGATGGTGCGGATCATGTTGCGCGCGTTCAGGTGCGGGTCGTTGAAGATGTCGTCGGTATCGAAGACGGCGCTGCAGGGCACGCCGGCCGCCGCCAGGTGATCCATCGCTTCCCACTTGGTGCGCTGGCGCGTCCAGCCGGCGATGATCTCCCAGAGCGCGTCGCCGTGCTGGTGGCGGTCGCGGACGGTGGCGAAGCGCGGGTCGATGCCGAGCTCGGGCATATCGAGCGCGGCGACGAGTGAATCCCACATGCGCGACGTCACGATCATGATGTAGAGGTAGTCGTTCGGGCCGCCGGGGGCGCAGGGGTAGAGGTCGGTCGGCACGACGGTGCGGTTGCCGCGGCGGGCGATCGGGCTGCCGCGCCATTCGCGCTGGGACATGGGTTCGCGCATGAAGTTGGCGATGATCTCCTGCATGGCGATTTCGACGACCTGGCCGCGGCCGGTGCGCAGCCGCTGGATGTAGGCGCCGAGGATGCCCAGGGCGGCGTGGACGCCGGAGCCGGTATCGCCGAAGGTGGCGCCGGGGCGCATGGGCGGGCCATCGGGCGGGCCGGTAACGCTGAAGGCGCCGCCAGCAGCCTGCGCGATCATGTCGAAGCACTTGTACTCGCTGCGCGGGCCGCTGGTGCCGAAGCCCTTGATGGTCGCGTAGATGATGGCCGGGTTGATGGCGCTCAGGACGTCGTAGCCGATGCCGAGCTTCTCCATCGTCCCCAGGGTGAAGTTCTCGACGACGACATCGAACCGGGGCACGAGCCGGAGGAAGAGGTCGCGGCCTTCGGGCGTATCGAGGGCGATGGCCACGCTCTGCTTGTTGTTGTTGAAGGAGAGGAAGTAGTACGAGTCGCGCTGGCCGCCGGCCACGTAGCGGCCCGGGTCGCCCACGCCGGGCCGTTCGATCTTGACGACATCGGCGCCGAACCAGGCGAGGTACTGGGTGCAGGTGGTGCCGGCCTCGTACTGGGTAAGGTCGAGCACTTTGACGCCATCGAGTGCGGGCATGGGTCTCCCCCCGGGACCGTGTTGGCGGGGAGTGTACGGAAAACGCGGTCCGGCCGTCAGCCCTCCTGCGGCCACCCGGCTGTGGAAGGCCGGGGCGCAAAGGGGCAAGGTGCGACCGCCCGGCGAAGTTCGGCCGTCGACGGCGCAGGGCCTGCCGGAGTGAAGGGACAGCGGTGGCGGAGACAGCGAACGGGGGCCAGTTGGCCCCCGTCGTTGTTTCGCGCCGGTGTGCGGAGCTTAGATGCGCTCGACGATGGTGCTGATGCCCATGCCAGCGCCGATGCACTGCGTGGCGAGGCCATAGCGGCCGCCGCTGCGGCGCAGCTCGTGGGCGACGGTGAGCACGAGGCGGGCGCCGGTGGCGCCGAGCGGGTGGCCGATGGCGATCGCGCCGCCGTTCACGTTCACGCGGTCCATCGGGATGCCCAGCTCCTTGCACGAGGGGATGACCTGGGCGGCGAAGGCTTCGTTGAATTCGACGCGGTCGATCTGGTCGGCGGTGATGCCGGCATGGCGGAGGGCCTTCTTGGTCGACGGGATCGGGCCGAGGCCCATGACCTGGGGCTTCACGCCGGCGATGCCATAGCCGGCGATGCGGGCCAGCGGCTCGAGGCCAAGCTCGAGCGCCTTCTTCTCGCTCATGAGGAGCACGGCGCTGATGCCGTCGTTCGTGGGGCAGGAGTTGCCGGCGGTGATGCGGAGCTCGGAGCCGGTGGGGCTGACGATGCCCTTGACCGCGGGCAGCTGCGAGAGCGTCTCGATGTTGGTGCCGGGGCGGATGCACTCATCGCGGTCGAACACGATGGTCTTGCCGCGCTCGGCCTCGACCCAGTTGCCCTCGGCATCGAACACGGGCTCCTCGACTTCGAGGGGGATGACCTCGTCCTTGTAGATGCCCTTCTCGTAGGCGGCGACGGCCTTGCGGTGGCTTTCGACGGCGAACTGGTCCATCTCTTCGCGGCTGAGGTTGTACACCTCGGCGACGTTCTGGGCGGTCTGGGTCATCGAGAGGACGGGCGAGTAGTCGAGGATCTGGTCCTGGAAGGGGACGCTGAAGTTCTCGAAGTGGTCCGGGGCGAGGTTGCGCTGTTCGGGCGTCTGCTCGAGGCGGCGCTTGTTGAACTCGGTGATGCGGGTGGTAGCGCGGGCGCCGCCGCCACCGCCAAGCTGGCGGCCCATGCGCTCGACGCCGATGGCGATGCCGCATTCGGTAG
The DNA here is from genome assembly GCA_964448165.1 of uncultured Anaerolineaceae bacterium. GTDB lineage: Bacteria > Chloroflexota > Dehalococcoidia > Tepidiformales > Tepidiformaceae > Amarobacter. The sequence continues at coordinate 3,257 of CAYUVT010000166.1, forward strand.
CGCCGACCTGGATCGACTGGGCGATGCGGTGGAGGGTTTCCATGCTGGAGCCGCACTGGCGGTTCGAATCGAAGGCGGAGATCTCCGCGGGGAGGCCAGCGAGGCGGGCGATGGTGTCGGCGCCAATGCCGGCGAGCTCGCCGGCGCCACCGACGTTGCCCATGCCGATGTCCTCGACAATCCAGGGCGAGACCTTCGGGTTGCGGTCCATGAGGGCCCGGACGATCTGGGCGCCAGCCTCATCGAGGCGGGTAGCCACGAGCTTGCCGCGCCCGCCGCGGCCGAAGGCCGAACGGACACCATCCACGATCACGACGTTCTGCAGTTCCAAGAGGGGTTCCTTTGCGGTGTGCTGAGCCAGCCGAAGGGACACCCCCGGGGCTCGCCGTGGCTCGCATGATAGGACATCGCGGGCGTGTTGTGGATTTGTTGTACGAACTTCGTTCGCTATGCGCCGGGCAGGGTGGGGAGCCACTCGGCCGAGCGGCGGTTGGCGAGCCGGGCGCGGGCCCTGGCGGCGGGGCGGGCGTGGGTCTGCCACGAGGGCTCGCCGCCCGCGCGCCGCACGCCACGAATGCGGATCCCGCACCGCTCGAAGGCGGCGAAGACGGCGGTGAGGGGAGCGCGCGGTTCCAGGTAGAGGCCCTCGGGCGTGTGCGCGGTGAGGCCGGCGAGTCCTTCGCGCTGGAGGTGGGCGGCGAAGCCCCCGGGAATGTTGGCCGCCTGAACGATGTACCCGCGGGAGGCGATGCTGATGGGTGGGGTGGTCATGGCCGGGCTGCTCCGTGGTGCTCTTGCCCCGGATATGGCGCGAGCGCTCGCGGGGGTGACGGCGCCCGGTAAAGGAAGCGGCTACACCAACCGGGAGCGCTGCGGCGGCCCCGGGGAGGGCGGGGCGGCCTGTAGACTGGGCGGCGATGACCAGACCGGTTGCGTTTGGCCTGGGCAAGGGGAAGGTGTTCCCCCACGAGAAGGCCGGGTCACTCCTGCACCCGGTGCGGCGGCTCATCCAGCCGCCGGCGGGGGTGGTGCGCTGGATCGGCCCGGGCGGCGACGAGACGGTGCTCGAACTCGGCTGTGGGCCGGGGTACTTCAGCATCGCGCTTGCCAGCGCCATCCCGCGCGGGCGGCTGGTGCTGTTCGACCTGCAGCCCGGGATGCTGGAGATCGCCAGGAAGCGGCTGGAGGGCAGGGCCAACGTGCGCGCCGTCGCGGGGAACGCGATGGCGTTGCCCTTCGCCCCGGCGGCGTTCGACCTGGTGTTCATCGCTGCGGTCCTGGGGGAGGTGCCCGACCGCCGTGCGTGCCTGGAAGAGGTGCGGCGGACGTTGCGGCCCGGCGGGCGGCTGGTGGTGAACGAGGTGCGGGGCGACCCGGACTACATCAAGGCCGGGGTGCTCGACCGGTTGTGCGCGGAGGCGGGGCTGGTGTTGCGGCGGCGGCGGAACGGGCGCCTGCGGTGGACGTGCCTTTCAGAATATGTGCCGGGGTGATTCGGCGCCGGCCGCCGGGGCGTGTGGCCATCCACCCCCAACGAATGCCGGCCGGGGTGGGCTATGCTCGGGGGCAATGCGTGGCCGATGGGCGCTCCGTGGGGTAGTGGTGGCCGGGTGGCTCGGCCTGGTGCTGGCGGGGTGTTCGCCGCGTGAGCCGGAAGACTACCCGCGCAAGGTGGTTGATGCGCCGATCGAGCGTATCGACATCCTGGTGCGGGAGAGTTTCCCGCCCGGGTACACGGCGCACATCGTTTCGGGGTTGCCTTCGGGCTGCGCGACGTTTCACGAGGCGCGCCTGACCGGGCGGGCGGGGACCACGATCACAATCCGGGTGACGAACACGGTGCCAGCCGGCCCGGAGGTGGTGTGCACCGACATCTACGGGCTGCACGAATCGAACGTCGACCTGGGGCAGGACTTCGTGCCGGGCAGGCGTTACACGGTGCAGGTGAACGACAGGGAGACCACGTTCCGGGCGCAGTGAGGCCCGACCGGGAACGGGTCCGGGGGGGCGGGGGCGGATGGCGATCCGGCCCTGCGACGGTACCCCCGGGAGGACTTCCCCGGGGCGCGCCACTCCCGTCAGCCCTCGAGGAGCAGCAGGTCGAGACCGGCGAACTGCCCGATCGCCGCATCGGTGGTGACGAGCGTGTGGCCGCCGGCCAGCGCGAAGGCCGCAAGGTAGGCATCCATCCAGGGGCGGGGCGACGCGGTGGGCCGGTCCGTGAACTGCCTCCAGTGGCGGTCCAGCCCGGGCGGCTCGGCGCCCAGGAATGTCACCCGCTCATCGGCCAGCACCGTCTCGCACAACTGCCAGGCCTGGCGGTTTTCGAGGGGTGCGCTGCCATAGGGAGCGAACACTGCGGGTGTTGTGAGCAACCTGAACAGGGACTGTTGCGTGGCACGGCAGAACAACAGGCTCCCGGGTTCATCGATCGCATCGAACCAGCTGCGGGCCCGGGGGGCCAGGGCGTGGTTATCAATCAGCAGCGCGAGCCAAACGTTGACGTCGCACAGGTAGCGGGTCACCGGGTGACTGCCTCGACGTCCTGGTCGAGCAGGATCGCGGCGACCCGTTCGGGTGTGAGTTCCTCTCCTGGCGAGGCCGGGTGGGCGGTCCGGATCAACGGGAAGCGCACCCGGCGTCCGGCGTCCCGCGGCCCGCCCCCGGAATCGAGGCCCTTTCTCAGCAGTTCGGGGATGAGGTCCTTCAGCCGGCGGCCCTCGATCGCGGCCCGGACCTTGATCTCCGTGATGAGGTCATCGGGCAGTTCAACGGTGGTCTTCATATCTCCAGTTTACCAGCAAACCGGGAAACTGGTTCCGGGTCCCGCAAGAACGACGGGGCCGCTCCGTGTGCGAGAGCGGCCCCGGTTGGTTGGGCATTCGGCCTTCGGCGAGGCTTAGACTTCGCGGAATTCGCCTTCGACGGTGCCTTCCTCGGCGCCACCGGTAGCGCCGGGCTCGCCGCCCGCGAAACCGTCGGGGCCACCTTCAGCGCCGGCGCCGCCATAGACGGCCTCGCCGATCTTCTGGAGCGAGGCGCCCAGGGCGTCGGTGGTGCTCCGCATGCGGGCGGCGTCCTCCGCCTCGATGGCTGCGCGGACGTCCTTCACCTTCGCCTCAACTTCCTCCTTGAGTGCCGCCGGGATCTTGTCGGCGTTATCGCGGAGGGTCTTCTCGGCCTGGTAGGCCATGGAGTCGGCCGTGTTCTTGAGCTCGATGGCTTCGCGCTTCTTGCGGTCTTCATCGGCGAAGAGCTCGGCTTCGCGCTGCATGCGCTCGATCTCCTCCTTCGAGAGGCCGCTGGAGGACTGGATGGTGATCTTCTGTTCGCGGCCGGTGCCCTTATCCCGGGCCGAGACGTTCACGATGCCGTTGGCATCGATATCGAAGGTGACTTCGATCTGGGGGATGCCGCGCGGCGCCGGCAGGATGCCATC
>CAYUVT010000167.1:0-6685 GCA_964448165.1 uncultured Anaerolineaceae bacterium
GCGGGCAGGAAGATCTCCGCGGCGACGCCATGGAGACGCTCAACGCCATCCGCCAGCTCAAGACCGAATTCCCCGGCGTGCACACCGTCCTCGGTGTTTCGAACTGTTCGTTCGGGCTCAAGCCCGCCGCCCGCCGTGTCCTCAACTCCGTGTTCCTCTACGAAGCGATCGAGCACGGCCTCGATGCTGCCATCGTCAACGCGAAGCAGATCCTCCCCCTCAACCGCATCCCCGGAGAGCAGCTAGAAACCGCCCGAGACCTCATCTACGACCGCCGCCGTGAGGGTTACGACCCCCTCCACCACTTCATCAGCCTCTTCGAAAACGTCGAAGCGGCGAAAGAAACGAAGGCCGACCGTGCGGCCCTGCCGGTCGAAGAGCGCCTGAGGCAGCGCATCATCGACGGCGACCGCCGCGGGATCGGGGACGACCTCGAGGAGGCGCTCAGCCACTTCGACCCGCTCACCATCATCAACGAGCACCTGCTCGATGGCATGCGCGTCGTCGGCGACCTCTTCGGCTCCGGCAAGATGCAGCTGCCCTTCGTCCTCCAGTCTGCCGAGACGATGAAAACCGCGGTTGCCTACCTCGAACCGCACATGGAGCGGGTCGAAGGCCAAACGAAGGGCCGCATCGTCCTCGCCACGGTCCGCGGCGATGTCCACGACATCGGCAAGAACCTGGTCGATATCATCCTCAGCAACAACGGCTACACCACCTACAACCTGGGCATCAAACAGCCCATCCAGAACATCATCGAAAAGGCCGAGGAAGTACAGGCCGATGCCATCGGCCTCTCCGGCCTCCTCGTCAAGAGCACGGTCGTCATGCGCGAAGACCTGGAAGAGCTCAACGCCCGCGAACTCTTCCACTACCCGGTCGTGCTCGGCGGGGCCGCCCTCACCCGAAAGTACGTCGAGGACGATCTCCGCGGCATCTACAAGGGCAGCGTGTACTACGCCCAGGATGCCTTCGAGGGGCTTGCCACCCTCGATCGCGTCATTCCCGCCCTGCGCGAAGGCAAGCCCCTGCCTCTCCTCACCCGCGGCGGCCAGGAGGTGAAAGGTGGCGGCGAGAGCGGCTACGACGAAGTCCGCCTGAACGTCCCGCCGGCCGAGGGCCTCCCCGGGGAACGTGACTACGCCCCCTCGAACGTCTCGCGCGGTGTGCCCATCCCCACGCCGCCGTTCTGGGGCAGCCGCGTCGTCCGCGGTCTTCCCCTCCGCGACATCTACCCCTTCATCAACGAAACCGCCCTCTTCCGCGGCCAGTGGCAATACCAGCGGGGCGACCGCACCGAGGCCGAGTACGCGGAGTTCGTCGAATCAGAGGTTCGCCCCATCTTCCGCCGCTGGCAGGAGCGCGCCATCGCCGAGCAGCTCCTGGTGCCCCAGGTGGTCTACGGCTACTTCCCTTGCCTGGCCGAACAGAACGACCTGGTCACCTGGCCAGGCCTCGAAAACGGCCGGCCGGCTGGCCAGCCCGTTCGCTACAGCTTCCCCCGCCAGCCCACCGGCCGCCGCCTTTGCATCGCCGATTTCTTCCTCTCTGCCGAAGAGGCGATGGCCAACCCGGGCGGTCCACAATACGATGTCGTCGGACTGTTCGTCGTCACCATGGGCGACAGGGCCAGCACCTTCGCAAAGCAACTCTTCGAAGCCAACGAGTACCGCGACTACCTCCACTGGCATGGGTTCGCGGTCGAAAGTGCTGAAGCCCTGGCGGAGATGTGGCACAAGCGGATGCGTGAGGAGCTCGGCATCGCCGGTCACGATGCGAAGGACATGCGAAAGCTCTTCGCCCAGGGCTACCAGGGCGCCCGCTACGCCTTCGGATATCCCGCCTGCCCCGACCTCGAAGAGCAAACGAAGACGGCAACGCTCCTCGACCCGCGCCGCATCGGCGTCGAGCTCAGCGAAACCTTCCAGTGGCACCCCGAACAGACCACTAGCGCGGTTGTCGTCCACCACCCCGAAGCCCGTTACTTCGTCATCCGCTGAGTAACAGCGGGATGCTCCCCGCAGGGCCTGGACCATCTCCGCCCGAACGCTGCTCGACCATCACCCAGACTGCGAGCCCCGCCCGTGAGGAAGGGTGCGAAGTGGCACCTCCGAACCCGGCAGCCAGCTCACCACCGGCGGGCGCTCCCTTCAACAAAGGAAGCGCCCGATACCACGGTCAGAAATCACGGAAGGAACGTGGCAATCCACTCCAGGTCGTCGGCCCGGTCGACCCGGTACACCCCGCCGGTCCCTCCGCAGGTCCCGTTCAGCCCGAACGACGTCACCCCGGCGATCACGTTCGACGTCCCGACGAAGTTTGGCCCGCCCGAATCGCCGAAGCATGTCCCGCCGGTATTCGTGTTGTTCGAAAGGATGAGCGAGGAATCCCCCACGATCCCGCCGTTGATTTGCACCAGGGTCGGGTGGGCCACCATCCGGATCTTCTGCGCCTGTGTCTTCCAGCTTGCGGCGTCCGGGAAGGCCTTCTGGAGCCCGTAGCCCACCGCCGTGAACGTCACGTCCTGCTTGCCGCGCTTCTTCGCCAGCGAGTCGAGCTGATTCAGGGTTGGCAGTGCTCCGTACCTATCCATGACCATCGGCTCGTCCAGCACCACAACCCCCAGGTCGTACAGGTAGAACGCGTTCGGGTTGTACTGCGGGTGGGTATGCGGCGTCCCTCCCACATCTCCGCTGTTCGGATACCCGTTTCCTGGAATGCCACTCTGGACATCCGCGTCGAACCAGATCTCCACATGCGCCGCCGGGGCTTCGGTGCAGTGCCCCGCCGTCAGGAAGACCATTGGCGAGATCAGCGTCCCGCTGCACCGCCACAGCGGATTGCCGTCGCCATCCTGGGCCACCATCAGCCCCACGTAGGGATGGCCGTTACCATCAGGTTCCCCGTCGGTGATCGCCACCGCCGAGCCCAGCCCCGCGGCCAGCAGTCCCAGGGTGAGCGCAATCGCCACGACGCGTCTTCGCATGTGCATCCTCCTCCGATTTCTGCCTCCGCAGCCTCCCGGGCGAATCTCCCCGGGCGAAGCCCGCGCATGCTACACCGCCCGCCCGGCTAATCGATACGGGCCATCCGTAACACGTATTGGCTACTCGCTAACCGGCGCTCCCAGGTCCACCTGCATGTAGGTCGTGTCCATCCATTCCCCGAACTTGTAGCCGGCGTTCCGCAACGTGCCCATCACCTCGAACCCAAACTGCCGGTGCAACCCGATGCTCGCCTCGTTCGTCGATGTGATCGAGGCCACCACCAGCCGCATCCCGATGGCCCGGGCCTCTTCAAGCAACGCCCCGAGCAACGTCTTTCCCACTCCCCGGCCCCGCGCGCGCTCATCGACGTAGATCGTGTCCTCGCGGGTGAACCGCCAGCCGTACTTCTTCGACATCAGCGTCAGGTATGCGAACCCCACCACCCCTGTCGCGTCCTCTGCCACGATCACCGGCTGCAGCGGGTCGCAGTGTTCCGACCACCAGTCCCGGCGCTGCTCGATGGTCCACGGCTGCGTGTCCCAGGTCGCCGTCCCGTGCACGATCTCGTGGTTGTAGATCCGGTTGATCGCCTCCAGGTCCGCCGGGCATGCCCGCCGAACCACCAGCGCCGCTGGTACTGTCATCCTCACACTCTGCGGCATCCGCGTTTCCGCCGCGTTTCGCGCCACCGTCAAGCCCTGGGCAAGCCGTCGTTGCCCACTGACCGTGGTGCCGTAGCATTCCACTCATGCGCGAAAACGTCGTCGTTGCCCTGGCCATCATCGCCGGTATCGCGGTGACGGCGGGAGCCTACCTCACGGTCCATTCGCGCGGCGTCGCCCTTGGCCTCGGCATCGTCGCCGCCTACATGGTCTGGGGCGAAATCGGCGACCTCTTCCGGGGCGAACAGCCCTCTCCGCCCAGGGGTTCCCCGCTCCTCGCCAACCCCCGCACCCGGCGGCGGCTGCTCAGCCTCGTCGCCCTGGCCGGAGCGTCCGCCCTCATCATGACCGACTTCATCGTTGGCGATCTCCAGGTCAACGACGTGCGTGAGTGGATTCGCGACCTCGGCCCGTGGGGGCCCGTCCTGCTCATCACCGTCCTCGCGGTGGCGATGGTCTTCGCGCCCATCCCCAACCCGCCATTCATGATTGCCGCCGGCATCGCCTGGGGCACGTTCTGGGGCGTCGTCTACTCGGTCACCGGCCAGCTCATTGGCTCCGCCATCATCTTCTACATCTCACACCGGCTCGGCCGCCGCTTCATTCCCCACCTCATCGGCGAGGAAGGCGCCAGGCGGGTCGATCAGATGGCCCGCCAGATGGGCCCCCAGATCGTCTTCTGGTGGCGCATGATGCCCGTCTCGTTCGATTTCGCCGCCTATGCCGCCGGTCTTACCGGCATGTCCTTCCGCCTCTTTATCACCCTGGTCTTCCTCGGTTCCATTGTGCCCACCACCGTGGTGGTCGGTTTCGGCGATTCCTTCGGCAAGTCTTGGGAAGCGCAGGCCGTCACGCTCTCCCTCATCGTGGTCGCGCTGCTCGTCCCGTCCACGGTGTTCTACTTCAAGTACCGCGATTCACTCCCGCCCATTCGCGAATGGCCGCGGCGCCTTCTCGGCGGCGAACAGCCCGGCCCCGCCTGACCTCCCGTCTCCCTCCAAAACCCTGTACCCTTGGCGCGGCACCGGGACCACCGATGGCCCGAAGCCAGGACGGTACGCAGGCATGCTTCTCGCGCTCGATATCGGCAACACCTCCATCCACATCGGACTCTGGGAGGGCGACCGGATCGCCAACACGTGGCGAATCGGCGTGGAACAGGAAAAACTCCCCGATGAATACGGCGTCCTCCTCATGACCCTGCTCAACAGCGGCGGCATCAGTCCCGCGGAAGTCACCGCCTGCATCATCGGCTGCGATGTGCCTCCGCTCATCCCTACCTTCGAACAGGTGTGCCGCAAGTACTTCAAAATCGAACCGATGCTCGTCGGCCACGGCCTCCGCACCGGTGTCCGCATCCTCTACGACAACCCGAAACAGCTCGGGGCCGACCGCATCATCGATGCCGTCGCCGCGAGCAGGCTCTACGGCACCCCGGTGATCATCGTCGATTTCGGCACGGCCACCGTCTTCGATGCCGTCAACGAACAGGGCGACTATCTCGGCGGCGCCATCGCCCCGGGCATCGGCATCGCCAGCGAGGCCCTCTTCAGCCGCGCGGCCATGCTCTACCGGGTCCAGCTCGAGCGGCCACCCGTCGCCATCGGCAAAAACACCATCCACGCCATGCAGTCCGGCATCCTCTTCGGCTACGTCGGCCTCGTCGAAGGCCTCGTCGCGCGCTTCAAGGCCGAACTCGGCGGCAACCCTAAAGTCGTTGCCACCGGTGGGCTTTCATCACTCATCGCCTCCGAGACGGACTGCATCGACATCGTGAACGGCGACCTCACCCTCATCGGCCTTCGACTCATCTACGAACTCAACGCCGAGGGGCATTGAGGCCCGCGATGGAACAGCCTCCCGTCCGCTATCCCGACCTTCCTCTTTCCGGGCGCCACGTTGTCCTCGGCGTCACCGGCTCCATCTCCTGCTACAAGGCTGCCGACCTCGCCAGTAAGCTCCGCCAGGCCGGCGCCGAAGTCGAAGTCGTCATGACGCCAGCCGCCGCGAAATTCATCGCCCCACTCACGTTCCAATCGCTCACCGGGCGCGATGTGGTGGTCGACATGTTCGCAACCGCCGAGGCTGAGGCACACGTCGAGGTCGCCCGCCGCGCCGATGTCTTCGTCATCGCCCCGGCCACCGCCGATTGCATCGCAAGCCTGGCGCACGGCAACGCCGGCGATATGGTCACGCTCACCGCGCTTGCCACCACCGCCCCCATTCTCCTCGCGCCGGCCATGGACAACCAGATGTGGGAGCACCCGGCCACCCAGGACAACGTCGCCACTCTCCGCGAGCGCGGCGTCGAAATCGTCGGCCCCATGCTCGGCCGCCTGGCCACCGGCCGCACCGGGCTCGGGCGCCTCGCCGAACCGCTCCAGGTGGTTGGCGCCCTGCGCACGCTCCTCGGTCAGCGTACCGGCGACCTCCGCGACCGCCACATCGTCGTGAGCGCTGGACCCACCCAGGAGCCCATCGACCCCGTGCGCTACGTGGGCAACCGCTCCACCGGCAAGATGGGCTTCGCCATCGCCGAAGCGGCTCGCGACCGTGGCGCACGCGTCACCCTCGTCTCCGGCCCGGTCGCCCTCGAATCCCCATGGGGCATCCACCGCATCGATGTCGCGACAGTCGAACAGATGCTCATTGCGCTCGAACAGGCCACTGCCGATTCCGATGCCATCATCATGGCTGCCGCCCCGGCGGACTTTCGTCCTGCGGCTCCGGCCGGCCACAAACTGAAGAAGTCCGAGGGCGATGGCGCCCTCAACATCGAGCTTGTCCAGAATCCCGACATCATCGCGACACTCCCGGGCGGCGGCGTGCGCGTCGGCTTCGCCGCTGAAACACGCAACCTGCGCGAATATGCGCAGCAAAAGATCCCGGCCAAGCGCCTCGATTTCATCGTCGCCAACGACGTGAGCGCCGCCGGCTCAGGGTTCGGCACCGAGACGAACGAGGTGATCATCTTCCACAGCGATGGCCGCACCGACGTCGACATCTACGAGGGCCAAAGCGGCTCGCCGATCTTCG
>CAYUVT010000168.1:0-6658 GCA_964448165.1 uncultured Anaerolineaceae bacterium
GGTGAGCATCCACTCGTGGGTAGCGTCGGTCGCTTCCTGGCGGTAGCACTTGCCGGGAACGACCACGCGCACCGGCGGTTCCGGTGTGCGCTCCATCACGCGGATCTGATTCGGCGTGGTGTGGGTCCGGAGGAGCATCTTGCGCTGCCCATCGACCAGCGTATTCACCCAGATGGTGTCCCACATGTCGCGGGCTGGATGATCCTCGGGAATGCGGGCGGCATCGAAGTTGTACCGGGCCCATTCGACCTCGGGGCCTTCGGCCACGCGGAACCCCATCTCATTGAAGGCGGCGAGGCAATCGCGCATGGTCTGCGTCACCGGGTGAAGGCGGCCGAGGGGCTGAGGCCTGCCCGGGAGTGTGACATCGAGCGCTTGCCGGGTGGTGAGCGCCTCGAGTGCCGCGCGCTTGAGCTCATCGCGGCGCGCCTCGAAGGCCGCTTCAAGCTCCGCCCTGGCGGCATTCGCGGCGGCGCCAAACGCCGCGCGCTGGCCGGCCGGCACATCCTTGATCGATCGGAGGAGTGCGGTAACCAGGCCATCCTGGCGCCCGAAGTAGGTGATGCGCCACTGTTCCAGCGCGGCTTCGTCAGAAGCCGAGGCGAGCGCTGCCAGCGCCCCGGTGCGCAGGCTCTCAATACGCGGGTCTCGATCAGGCATGGGACTTCGAAGTATAGGGCGTGGCGCGGTTAGCGTCCGTCTCCAACGCCCCTTACCCGGCCATTGGGGGGCGAGGGCGTACGATGGCCGGGATGCTTCGGCCACGGTGCCCCACGCGCTTCCCGGCGCTCCGTATCATGGTTGTATGTGTCGCGCTCGCCCTCGGGCTGGCCGTTGCCTCGTGCAGCGGCGAGCGATCACGGCCCGAACCAGCCGGAGGTACTGACGTGGCGGAACAACAAGGATCGCGGCGCTCATGGGCAGGGACGGAGCCTGCGCCGGCGATCCCCGGCGATGTCACCTGGTTCAACGTCGAGCGGCCCCTGACACTTGATGAACTCAAGGGCCGGGTGGTGTTGCTCGACTTCTGGACGCTGGGCTGCATCAACTGCCAGCACATCATCCCCGACCTGAAACGGCTCGAGGCGGAGTTCGGCGACAACCTCGTGGTCATCGGCGTGCACTCGGGGAAGTACGCGACGGAGCATGAGGATGAGAGCATCCTCGAGGCCGTCCGCCGCTTTGGCATCGAACACCCGGTGATCAACGACCCCGACTTCGTGGTGTGGCGCACCTTCGGCGCGAGCGCCTGGCCGACACTGGTGCTCATCGACCCCGCCGGGAACCTGGTAGGCGGTCACGCTGGCGAAGGCGTGTACCCGCTCTTCCAGCCCATCCTGGCATCGCTCGTCGCCGAGTTCGGAGAAAAGGGGCAGCTTTCGCCGAAGCCGCTGCCGATTTCGCTGGCGGCGGCCCCGGCGACTGCAGTGCTTTCCTATCCGGGCAAGGTCCTGGCGGACGCTGAGCGCGGCCGCCTGTTCATCGCCGATAGTGGGCACCACCGCATCCTGGAAGCGAGGCTTGATGGCACGCTGGTGCGCGCCTTCGGTTCGGGCAGGGAGGGGTTCGCCGATGGCGCCCCGGGCGAAGCGGCGTTCCGCCAGCCCCAGGGCCTCGCACTCTCAGCCGATGGCGCGACGCTCTTCGTCGCCGACACGCGCAACCACGCCGTGCGGGCGGTCGACCTGGCGAGTGGCATCACGACGACCATCGCGGGCACGGGTCAGCAGCTCCAGCGCCTTCCGGTGGGTGCCGCACCGGCGCTGGAGACGGCGATGGCATCTCCGTGGGACGTGGTGCTGGCGGATGGCGACCTCTTTATCTCCATGGCGGGCATCCACCAGATCTGGTCCATGGATCTGCTGACCCGGCAGATCGCCGTCTTCGCCGGGACGAGCCGCGAAGGCATCGACGATGGCCCGCGGCTGACGATGGCCACTCTGGCCCAGCCCTCCGGACTGGCGGCAGACGGGGAGTGGCTGTACTGGGTCGACCCCGAATCGAGCGCCCTCCGCCGGGTGCCGCTGGCGAGCGAGGGCGACGTGGAGACGCTCGTGGGCACGGGGCTGTTCGACTATGGAGACCGCGACGGGCGTGGGCGGCAGGCCCAGTTCCAGCACCCGCAGGGCCTCGCCCTCCTGGACGGGGCAGTCTACGTGGCAGATACCTACAACCACCGCCTGCGTGTCTACGACCCAATCTCCATGGAGGTGGGCACAGCTGCCGGCTCCGACAGGGGCTGGTCCGATGGGGCGGCCGGGAACGTGAAGTTCGATGAGCCCGGTGGGCTCTCCGCTGCGGGGGGGCTGGTCTACATCGCGGACACGAACAATCACCTGGTGCGGGTGTACGACCCGGCCACCGGGTCGGTATCGACCCTGACGCTTACCAACCTTTCGGCCATTGCCGGCGCGATGCCGGGCCGCGTGACGAAGGTCGAACTCGCCGGGCGGCGGGTGGCTCCGGGAGCCAGCAACCTTCGCTTCACGATCACCACCCCGGAGGACTTCCATCTCAATGCTTCGGCGCCATCGAAGCTGGAGCTGGCGACATCCAACGCATCGGTGGTGGAGCTCGGGGAACGCACCCTGACCTGGTCGACCGACGAGGAAGCGGTTACGTTCCCGGTGCCGGTCGTGCTGTCCGAAGGAACGGCTACGCTGACCGCGACCGTCTCCGCGTACTACTGCCGAACCGGTGCGGAGGCGCTCTGCTTTGTGGGATTGTTCGAGCTCGTGGTGCCGGTCCAGGTAACCCCGATCTCGTCGCAATCAGAGATCGTGGTGGAGTTCGAGTTGCCCCGGGCGTCTGGCTGACCATGAGCGCCGGGACCGGATTGCGGGATGCGCTATGATGGCCCCCAACATTTACCTGGAGGGGAAGCCCCATGGCCGTGCGCGGCTACGTCCTGATCGAAACCGATGTTGGCAAGGCCAAGGCAGTGAGCTCGGCCATCCAGGACTTCACATATCCCGGGGCGCGCGTTGTGGTGGTGGATACCGTGACGGGGCCGTACGACGTGATCGTGCAGCTCGAGGCCGATGACCTCGACCGTCTTGGGAACGCTATCACGGACGCTGTGCAGAAGGTCTCGGGTGTGCAGCGGACGACAACGTGCCTTGCGGTGCGGCTCGCCTGAGACTCGTTCGGATCGTTCATCGCACAGGGCGCCCCGGCGGGGCGCCCTGCGGCGTTTCGCGAAGCCCTGTACCCTGATCGCCGAACATCACTGGCGGTGCTCGCCACGTGAGCGAACCGGCTCGTGGCAAGCCCGCGACCGAGGGCGACCATGCACTCCGAATCCGACATGATCAGTGTCGAAGAAGCGCGCGACCGGATACTCGCGTTCTTCGACCGCCTGCCCGCCGAACGCAAGCCGCTGCTCGATGCACTTGGCCAGGTGCTGGCGGAGGACGTTGTCGCCCCGTTCGACATCCCGCCGCTGGACAACACCGCGATGGATGGGTACGCGGTCCGGGCAGCCGATACCGCCGGAGCCTCGGAGTCATCTCCCGTGGAGCTCCGCGTGGTGGCCGATCTTGCCGCCGGCTACATCCACGAGACACCGCTCGGGCCCGGCGAGGCCATCCGGATCATGACGGGGGCGCCGATGCCCCCGGGAGCCGATGCGATCGTGCCGTTCGAAGAGACCGACGAGATCCTTCGCGGGCCCAATGAGGCCCCGCGAAAGGGCGCAACCGTGCGCGTAATGAAAGCGGCGAACGTGCACGCAAACATCCGCTTTCGCGCGGAGGATGTGAAACAAGGGCAGGCGGTGGTGCCCGCTGGCCGCGTGCTGCGGCCTTCCGAGGTGGGCGTGCTCGCCAGCATCGGGCTCAACGAGGTGGCTGTGTACCGGCGCCCCGTGGTGGCCGTCCTCTCAACGGGCGACGAGATCACTGAGCCAGGCCAGCCGCTCCTTCCCGGGCGCATCTACGATGCCAACGCCTACAGCGTGGCCGCCATGGTGCGGAAGTTCGGCGGTATCCCCCGGCTGCTCGGTGTCTCCAGGGACACGGTCGAGGACATGACGAGGAAGATCCACGAAGGCCTGGACGCCGACATGCTCGTCACCAGTGCGGGCGTTTCGCGCGGCGACTTCGATGTGGTCAAGGATGTGCTCGCGCGCGAGGGGGCGATCGACTTCTGGACCGTGCGAATGAAGCCGGGCAAGCCGCTGGCGTTCGGTGCGTTCACCGCGCCCGACGGCCGGCGCGTTGGGCACCTCGGCCTGCCCGGGAACCCGGTGAGCTCGATGGTGTCGTTCGAGCTCTTTGGGAGGCCGGCCATCTTCAAGATGCTGGGGCGGAGCGACTGGGAACGGCCCATCATCAGGGCGGTAACCCGCGACCGGGTGGTCAACGCCGATGGGCGCCGGTTCTATGCCCGTTGCATCGTGTCGCGCGGCGAGGACGGGCGCTGGTATGCGGACCTCACCGGCCCCCAGGGTTCGGGCATCCTGACCAGCATGAGCGCGGCGAACGCGCTCACCATCATCCCGGAAAGCCTGCCCGAGGCGAAACCGGGGGACGAGATCGAGGTGATGATGCTCGACTGGGAGCACGCGCCCTAGCCCCCGGATAGGCGCTCACCGTACTGGCGGGCGAAATAGCCCCCAAAATCTTCGGTGACGACTTTCCCCCAGGTCTCGGCGTTCCCGGCGTACCAGCGCACGGTGGCCGCCAGGCCCTCGTCGAACCGAACCCGCGGGGCCCAGCCCAGCGCCCGGAGGCGCGAGGAATTGAGGGCGTACCTCCGGTCGTGACCGGGCCGGTCTTTCACCGGGCGCACGAGATCGAGCGGCCGCTCGGTCAGCCTGCAGATCTGGTGGGCGACGTCGATGTTGGCCACGCGCTCCCCGGAACCGACGTGCAGCGCCTGCACACCGGGCGTTGCTGGCAGCTGCCGCAGGATGACGCGCAGCGCCTGCACCAGGTCATCCACGAAGAGCCACTCCCGCTGTTGCAATCCATCGCCATACAGCGGCATGGGTTCGCCAGCCAGCGCGCGTGTGGTGAAGAGCGGAATGAACTTCTCGAGGTGCTGATTCGGTCCATAGACGTTGCAGCAACGGACGACGGTCACCGCCATTCCGTAGGTTTCGGAGTAGGCGCGGATCATCAGTTCGGCGGCTGCTTTGCTGGCTGAATAGGGCGAACTCGGGGCGAACGGGAAGTCTTCGCTCGCCTCGGCCGGGTCCGGGAGCGAGCCGAAGACCTCATCGGTCGACATGTGGACGAGCGCGACTCCCGGGCGGTCGCGCACCGCCTCGAGCAGAGAGACGACGCCTTCGACATCAGTACGCACGAAGACGCCGGGATCGAGGAGCGACCGGTCGACGTGAGTTTCCGCGGCGAAATTCAGGATGACATCGGCGCGTTCCGCCAGGTCGCGGACGAGGGCGGTATCGCAGATGTCCCCCTGGACCATCGTGAGCCGTGGGTTCGCGGATTCGGCTGCCAGGTTGGCCGGGTTCGAGGCATACGTCAGCTTATCGAGGTTGGTAACATCCCATCCGTCTGCGAGCAGGCCACGGACAACGTGGCTGCCGATGAACCCGCATCCGCCAGTGACAAGCGCCTTCATTCGGGCGCCTCGAAGCGCGAATGATCGCCAAGCGTAAGGCGCGAACCGGCCGGTGCGCCCGCCACAACCGTGAACCGGCCAATCATGGAGTCGCTCACGCCCGGGCAACTGCGAATGGTCGATTGCTCCATGACAATCGTGTTCGCGAGCGCCGCGTCCGAGACATCGCAGCCGTCGCCGACAGCAACGTATGGCCCGATGACGCAGTTGCGGAGCCGGGAATGCGAACCGATGACCACCGGCCCGTGGACCGTGCACCCATCGAGCGACGACCCGGCCCCGACCTGCACCATGCCCTGGAGCGCGCATCCCGCAAGGGCTGCTGACGGGTCGATCGCCGGCTCGAAGGTATCGAGCACGGTGCGGTTGGCGGCCAGGATATCCTCCATCTTGCCGGTGTCGATCCAGTGCGCCCGCGTGACCGACGTATCGACACGCAGGCCACGAGCCAGGAGCCCGTTGATGGTGTCGGCGATCTCCAGTTCGCCGCGGGCGCTCGGCTGCTGGCTTTCGATAACCTCAAAGACAGGCGGTCGAAACGCGTAAACGCCAATCACGGCGAGGTCCGTCGGTGGGTTGGCTGGCTTTTCGACCACGTGGGTGAGCCGCTCGCCATCGAGGACGGCCACGCCAAACGCCCTCGGGTCGGCAACCTGCTTGAGAATGACCGAAGCGGCCGCGGGAGACTCCCGGAACGAAGCAACGAACGCGTCGATCCCGCCGACCAGCACATTGTCGCCGAGGTAGAGCACGAAGCCTTCGCCAGCGGTGAACTCGCGGCACAGGCCGGCGGCGTGGGCGATGCCGAGCGGGGCGGGCTGGCGGATGTACGTAAAGCTGGCGCCGAACGCGCTCCCGTCGCCCATGGCGGTGCGAATCTGCGCTTCGGTGTCGCCGACCACGAGGGCGATCTCGGTGATGCCGGCCTGCACGAGCTGGCGGACCGGAAAGTGGAGCACAGGCGTATTGGCCACGGGCACGAGCTGCTTCGCGCCCGAGTACGTGAACGGGCGCAGACGACTGCCGACGCCTCCGGCCAGGACGATGCCCTTCATCGGGCGGGATTATAGGT
>CAYUVT010000169.1:0-6630 GCA_964448165.1 uncultured Anaerolineaceae bacterium
GGCGGCGGCCCGGGCCCGGTCGTGGCCGGGGGCTCCGGCAGCCGGCGCTTCCTGACTGCCGGTCTTGGGCTCGTCGCGCTCGTCGTGGCGGCGGGCGGCGCGGCGTTTCTCTTCCTCGGCGGCGACCCGGACGAGCCCGAAGAGGCGGCCACCGCAACGGCGTCGCCCACGGCGCCGGCGGCAACCCCCACGCCGCCGGGGACATCGGTCGTGGCGCCGACCCCAACGGCGACGCTGGCTCCCGATACCTCGCGGATCACGGGAATCGAGCTCAGCGGCAGCCAGTATGTGGTGGCGTTTGAGACAGGCGGGTTCGCGCCCGCGCTCCCCGGCCAGCACGTGCACTTCTTCTTCAATACGGTCCCGCCAGGCCAGGCCGGGGTGCCGGGAGCCGGTCCGTGGTTTGTCTACGGCGGCGGCAGCCCGTTCACCGGCTATGGGACTTCGGACCGGCCCGCGGCCGCGACGGAGCTGTGCATCCTGGTTGCCAACCCGGACCACTCGGTCATCCAGGGGACCGGCAACTGCTTCCCGCTCCCGCGCTGAGCGCCGGCGGGCTCGCGCGGGCCTGACCCTGGTCCCGGCGCCCCGCCCTGTGGAGCGCCCGGCCGCCTGCCGACTCTCCCGGTGTGACGGCAACGCTCCTGCGGATTGAATCGCGCTGGGACTGGCGCGTTTCCGCGTGGTTCCGGGTGGGCTCACTCGCGAGCCTCTGGCTGCTGGCGATCTTCATGGGCCCGCTCTCCTGGCTCTGGGCTCCGCTCGCCGCCTCCCGGATGGTGGTCTCGCTGGCGCAGACGGCGCTCAACGTCCGGCTCGGCCGCAAGGTCCCGCTGGAGCGGCCATCCCGTATCGACTGGGCCCTGGTTGGCGGCGTGTTCGCCGGAGCCTACATCGCGGCCGGAGTCACGCATTTCACGGGAGCACCGCTCTCGTTCGCGCTCCTGGTGCCGATGCTGGTGCCCTTCAGCGCGCTCCAGGTGCGGATGGTGGCGCGATCGTTCGCTGCGGCCTTCATCGCCGACGTGCGGCCGGCGACGCTCGTGCGCCTGGAAGACTACCGCAGGGCCGAGCGCGGGGAGCTGCGGGCAGCGTAGCTCAGAACTGCTCGGTCATGCGGATGCCGGCCGGGCCAATCACCATCAACAGCATGGCGGGGAGCACGAGCAGGGCCAGCACCACCACCATTTTCACCGGGGCTCGCTGGGCTTCGGCTTCCGCCCGCTGCCGTTTCTTCAGGCGAACCTGGGCGGCCTGGGTGCGCAACACCTGGCCGACGGGGATGCCTGTCTGTTCGGCCTGGATGACGGCCTGGACGAAGCTCTTGAGTTCGGGCACGCCCGTCCGCTCGTTGAGCCTGGTGAGCGCATCGCGACGGCTGCGGCCCAGCGTCGTTTCCCGGACAGTCAGCCGCAGTTCCTCTCCCAGGGGGCCGCGCGTTTCGTGGCCAACCTCAGAGAGCGCGGCATCGAGGCCGAGCCCCGCCTCCACGGTGGTCACGATCAGGTCCACCGCATCGGGGAGCGCTTTGAGCAACGCGCGCTTGCGGGCGGCGACGCGGATTCGCAGCCAGTAGAGCGGCATCACTGCCAGGACGATCGCGGCCACCAGTGTCGCGGCGATGCGCGGGGCAGGCCCGCCCGCCGTCAGGCCGGCGAATGCGACGAACACCCCGGCCGCTATCGCAACGAACTGGACCGTGAGCATCACATGGAGGCTCACCGGGTCGCCCGCGAGCATGAGGCGGTGTTCGATGCCGCTCACCCAGGAGCCCGGGAGGAGACGCGTCAGCAAGGCGCGCACGCGCTGTGCCAGGGGGACGGCGACCCGGGTCGCGAACGGCTCGGCCAGCAGTTCCGGCCGGTCCTTGAGCCCGGTGCGTTCGAGGCGGTTCAGCCGCTCGGGCAGCGCCCGGTTCGTAGCGCCGAAGAGCGAGTACACGCCGATGAAGGCAGCGGCCGCGCCGCAGAGAGCCGCGAGCAGGATCATCTCCTACACCTCAATCGTCATGATGCGGCGCATGGCCACGAACGCCGTCACTTCCATGGTGGCCCCGGCCGCCAGGAACAGCCTGCCCAGCGGGTCTTCCCAGAGGGGAGAGATGAACGCCGGGTTGACCACCAGGAAGAAGCCCACGACCCAGGCTGGCAGCAACCCGACGATGAGGCCGCCCAGCCGCTGCTGAGCTGTGAGCGCCTGGATATGGCCGCGGAGCTCTTCACGTTCGCGCATGGTGGCGGCCACGCTATCGAGGATGGCCGCGAGGTCGCCGCCCACCTTGCGGTGAATCTCGAGCGCCCGGGCCACAATGCGCAGGTCGCTGCTGTTGACGCGCGAAACCATCGCGGTCATGCCAGCCTCGAACGAACCGCCGACTCGCGCCTGGTCGATGATCAGCCCGAACTCTCCCGCCAGGGGGTCATCCATCTCCCGGCTCACCGTCTGCACTGCTTCCATGACGCCAAAGCCGCTGCGCAGGGAGGTCGCCATCACCTGCAGGGCGGCCGGGAGCTGCTTGTTGAAGAGCTCGAGCCTGCGCCGGGCGCGGCTCCGCACCCACAGTTCGATGCCCAGCACCGCGATGACCCCGAACGACAGGCCGATGACCACCATGCCCGAAGTCAGCGTGACGAGCGCCGACACGCCAATGAAGGCCACGACGAGCGTGAGCAGGTACTCGCTCACCTTGAGCGGCAGCGCGGCCCGTTCGAGCAGGGCGGCGCGCGAGCCAACCCAGCTGTAGCGGCGGAGGAGCGCGCTCACCCGCTCGCTGCCGGCGACTACATCCTCCTTCAGGATGCTCCCGGCGCCGAGGGTGCGGGGCCGCTCATCGAGGCCGCCCCGCTGGAGGCTGACCGTGCGAGCGGCGAGCTTGCGCCGGTTGTAGGAGAACTGACCGGTGAGGGCGCCAACCCCAACGAAGACGCTGAGCGCGCCGAGAATGGCGGCGAGCGCGGGGATCACCGGGACACCCTGTCGAGGAAGAGTTCGGGCTGGAGCTGGCAGCCCATGATCGCGAGCTGCTCGGAGAAGGTGGGGCGCAGCCCGGTCGGACGGTAGCGTCCGGTTACCTGGCCGCCTTCTCCGAGTCCCTCGGCCTTGAAGACGAACAGGTCCTGCAGGGTGACGGTCGAGCCCTCCATGCCGGTCACCTCGCTCACGCGGACGATGCGGCGCACGCCATCGGGAAAGCGCTGGAGCTGGATGATGAGATGGAGGGCCGAGGCTACCTGTTCGCGAATCGCGGTGACGGGAAGCTCAACCCCGGCCATGAGCACCATGTTCTCGATGCGGGCGAGCGCGTCGCGCGGGCTGTTGGCGTGGACCGTTGAGAGCGAGCCTTCGTGACCCGTGTTCATCGCCTGGAGCATTTCGAAGGCCTCGGCGCCGCGGATTTCACCGATGATGATCCGGTCGGGGCGCATGCGAAGGGCGTTCCGCAGCAGGTCGCGCTGGGTGATGGCGTGAGCCCCGGTCATATCGGGCGGGCGGGCTTCCATCTTGATGACGTGCCGTTGCTGGAGTGCAAGTTCGACCGGGTCTTCGATGGTGACGATTCGCTCGCTGCGCGGGATGTAGGCCGAGAGGGCGTTGAGGAAGGTGGTCTTGCCGCTTCCCGTGCCGCCGGAGATGAGGATGTTGAGTTTGTAGGTGGTGCAGGCGCCCAGGAACTCCGCCATCCGTTCGTCGAGCGTGTTCGCCGCGATCAGGTCCTCCATCCGGTAGCGATCGCGCCGGAACTTCCGGATGGTGATGGTCGGGTGGACGGGGGTAGCCGGGGGAATGGTGATATTCACGCGGGAGCCATCGGCAAGCCGCGCATCGACCATCGGCGTCGCTTCATCCACCCGGCGGCCGATCTGGGAGAGAATGCGCTCGGCCACCCGGCGCACGTGGGTATCGTCGCGAAAGGTGATGTCGCTGGGATAGATCACGCCCTCGCGCTCGAAGTAGACCTGGTCGGGCCCATTGACCATGACCTCGGTGATGTTCGGGTCAGAGACGAGGACCTGGATGGGGCCAAGGCCAAGCACCTCATCGGCCACGAGGGCGATGAGGCGCTGGCGCGTTTCCCCGTACACCGGGTAGTCGCCGTTCGCGATGATGGTGGCGGCCGCCTCCTCCACCAGCCCGCGCGCATCGGCCGGCTCCGCCCCCGAGAGCTTATCGGGGTCCAGGCTGTTGATGAGCCGCTCGTGGAGGGAGGCGACCATCTGGGAAAGGTCGGGGCCGGTGGGCGGCTTAAGCGCCGGGCGGGAGTTGCCCGCCATGATGCTGGCGAGCCCCTCCCGCGAGCCGCCAAAGCGGAGGCCCGTCCCGTTATCGCCGCGAGGCAAATCGCTCATGATTCGCTCCTCTTCCTGCTCATGGACTAGTTGCGCGAACCCAGGGGAAGGAGCCGGCGAAGCATGCCCCTGCTTTCGCGCGGCGGTGCGGTGCGCCCGGTGATCTTGCCTGCCAGGCCAGAGAGATTGGTGGCGGCGCGCGATTTCGGCCGGGCGAGCACCACCGGCAGGCCGATCTGGGTGGAGATGGTCATCTGCGGGTCGTGCGGGATCTCCCAGAAGACGCGCTTGCGGAGCACCCGCTCGATATCGGCGGAGCGGATGGTGTTCGCCCCGTTCGGGTGGTTCACGGTGAGGAAGAGCCGGTCATCGGGGAAGCCTTCGCTCTCCAGGACATCGAGGATGAACGAGGTGTCCTTGATGCTCGCCATGTCGACGCTCGTCACGACCAGCACCTGGGTGGCCACTTCCAGCGCGGCCCCGACGACATCGTTGAACGCACCCGGCGTATCCAGGATCACGTAGTCGAACATCCGGCTGGCGAAGCGCGCGAGCTCCTTGATGTCCTCGGCCTGCACCTGGCGCCAGTCGTTCGGGTGCTTGGGCGATGGCAGGACGAACACGCCCGAAGAGTGCTCAACGAGAGCCGCCTTGAACGTCGCCCGGTCGAGTGTGGCCACCTGCGCGGCCATTTCCGCAACGGTCACGGTGGGTTCGATATCGAGCATGATGGCGACATCGCCGAAGCGGGTGTCCAGGTCCATCACGAGCACCGAGCTGTCGGTGTCGCGGGCGATGGCCGTGGCGATGTTGGTGGTGATGGTGGTCTTGCCGATACCACCTTTGGCGCCGAAGACGGTGAGGATAGTGCCGGCCGCCTGTGGTGGGGCGGCTTCTCCCGCGGCTGGGACGGTCCGCATCACTGCCTCGATGGCGGTGAGCAGCTCACCGACCTTGAAGGGGTGGGCGAGCAAGTCGCGCACCCCGGCGTGCATCGCCTGGCGGACCAGGGGAAGCTCCGTGGAGCTGGAATAGGCGATGACAGGAGCTTCCGGGCGGATGCTCCGGACGGCCTCCACCGTCTGGATGGCGCGCGCGACCGGTTCCTCGATCGAGGCGAGGATGAGGTCTGGCTTCAGCTCTTCCGCGAGAGAAGCGGCTTCGATGCCGTAGCCGCAATCGGCTACCACGGCGAGCCGTGCGGGCGTGAGCATGCCCTGCAGCTCCTGCCGGAAGATGGGGTCTTCATCGATGATCATGACGAGAGGGTTTCGTCCCATGCCTGCCTCCCCTTTCCACTCCTGCCCGGTCATCGGCGAAGCGCTTCGATGATGAGTTGCTGGAACGTCGGGTCGGCCAGCGAGAGGAATGTCGAGTCCTGGGTCTCGACCACGTCGTCATCGCCCGGGGCGCGGACAACGAGCCGGATCTTGCCCTTCGTTTCGGCGAGCAAGACCTGCTGCGTGGCCTCGGGAGCGAGCGCGAGCGTCACGACTGTTCCCTCGGGCTCGGGTTCGGGCTGGTCGACGGGCGACGGTTCACCTGATTGGGCCACCGGCGTGGTGCCGGCGGCGGGCGCGAGCTGCCGTTCGAGCTTCTGTTCGACTGCGAGTACCTGCACGTTCTGGGCGATGGTGAAGGCGCGGGTCTCGGTGAACTCCCGTTCGGTGATGAGGTCCTTGTACTGGACATCGACGACGGCGATGACATCGACGCGGTCGCCCGGGCGGGTGAGGCCACCGGGACTGATGACCTTATCCACCTTCACGCCCATGGCGCGCATGCCGCGGGGGACGATGTAGCTCAGGCCAAGGTCGCTCCGCACGGAGGCGAGCTTTTCCTGGACGAGCTGCTCGCCGGCATAGATGGGGATGCGGGCCACGCGTCCCTCGACGAGCGAGACATCGGAGAAGGCCCCGGCGAGCAGCGCGCTGGCGGGCACCTTCGTGAGCTGCAGCATGCCGGCGGTGATCTCGGTGCGCGCGGGGATATCCTGCTTTGCCGTGACGACCGTCGTCTCGGCGCCGCCGGAGGAATTCCGGACGAGTGGCTCATCGCCGCCGCCGCGCAGGGCCGCGAAGACCAGCACCCCGGTGGCGAGGGCGAGCAGGGTGGCAAGCAAGAGGCCGATCCGGCTGCTCCCTCCCATGGCGAATGTGCGTGCCTCTGTCATGGCGTTCCTCCGGCGGGGTGCGGTCTAGTCGATGAGCTGGACAATCTTGGTGGTGGCTCCCGGATCGAACTCGACGATGCAGTCCTGGATGTTCCCCCCGGGGCATCGGTCCGGATCAAAGACGTCGAGGTCGACTGGCTGATTCATGATGAAGCGGCCATAGACGATGCA
>CAYUVT010000170.1:0-6604 GCA_964448165.1 uncultured Anaerolineaceae bacterium
AAGGGGACCACGGCCATCTTGAAGCCGAACCCGGCGATGAGGAGGACGGTGGCGACAACGAGCAGGCCCCGGTAGCTCTCGCCATTCGCGCTGATGGCCGCCGCGATCTCCGGCAGGAGAGTCGTCCCGGTGATTCCGTACACGAGCGCCATGCCATAGAGCAGGAGCGACGAGGCAATGGCGCCAAGGAGCAAGTACTTGAGGCCAGCCTCGCTCGACTTCGCATCCTTGCCCCAGCCGGCCAGGATGTACTGCGGAATGGAGGAGAGTTCGAGCGCCAGGAAGATGGTAATGAGGTCGCGCGAGGCAGAAAGGAACATTAGCCCGGCACAGACGGTCAGGACCAGCGCGTAGTACTCTCCCTGGCCGCGGCCTTCGCGGCTCACCCAGTCGACCGAGGCCAGCACCACCGTTGCGGTGATGCCAGCAAACACGTAGTAGAAGAAAACGGAGTACTTATCCAGCGAGAGTGTGCCATCGAACACGGTCTGGTAGTCGCCCCGCCCAACCCACGATGTCGTCCATAGCGCGGAAGTGGCGAGCCCGAGGAGCGCGACGATTGGCAATACCCGCCGCTGCTGGGGGACCAGGGAATCCACGAGCAGTACCAGGCCAGCGGCGACGAGGACTGCGAGCTGAGGGCCAACGACATCGAGGCTGTTCACGCTTCAACCCTCAGCATGATGGATTCGATGGCGGGCTCAATCATCTCGGTCATGATGTCGGGATAGACGCCCAGGAGAATGACCAGCGCCGCCAGCCCAACAACCACCGTGTGCTCCCACCAGTGGCGCTGGTCGGTTAACCCGTCCCATTCGTGCTTCACCGGACCAAAGACAACGCGCTGGAGCATCCAGAGCACGTACCCTGCGGAGAGCACCACGCCGAAGATGGACATCAGCACCGCCCACTCGTACTTCTGGAAGGTCCCCAGGAAGACCGTGATTTCGGCAATGAAGCCCGCGAGCGCGGGGAGCCCCAGGCTCGCGAACCCGGCGAACACCATCCCGGTCGCGATGAGGGGCATCTGCCGGGCAAGGCCGCCCAGGCGTGCGATCTCGCGAGTGTGCGTCCGCTCGTACATCAGCCCAACCATCACGAACATCAGGCCGGTGATGAGGCCGTGGGCCAGCATCTGGTAGGTCGCCCCAACGAGGCCGGTATTCCCGAGCGCCCCAATGCCCAGCAGCACCAGGCCCATATGGCTGACTGACGAGTAGGCGATGAGCCGCTTCACGTCGGTTTGCCGGAGCGTGATGAACGCACCATAGAGCACACTGATCGCGCCGATCGCCGCGAACCAGGTGTCCCAGTCGTCAGCGATCCCGGGCATCATGGTCACGCACATGCGGATGAGGCCATAGCCGCCCATTTTCAGGAGCACGCCAGCCAGCATTACGGAGACTGCCGTCGGCGCGTCACCGTGCGCATCGGGGAGCCAGGTATGAAGCGGCACGATCGGGAGCTTCACCGCGAACCCGATGAAGAGGAAGAAGAACACCCACCCCAGCGGGATCAGGGTGTCCTGGAAGTCCGTCTGGCTGAGCACCTCAATATCGAAGGTGTTCGCGTTGAAGGCCAACACCAGGATGCCAATAAGCATGAAGGCCGACCCGGCGATCGTGTAGAGCACAAACTTCATCGCCGAGTATTCCTTGCGGCCCGAGCCCCAGACTGAGATGAGCAGGTACATCGGGAAGAGCTCGAGCTCCCAGAACAGGAAAAACAGCATGAAGTCGAGCGCGGTGAAGACACCGATGACCGAGCTCGCGAGCACCATCAGGCAGGCGTAATACGCGCGGGGCCGGAGCGTCACACTGAACGAGACGAGCACCGAAGCAAGCGTGAGACACGTGGTAAGCAGGACAAGCGGCATGCTCAGCCCGTCGACGCCGAGGAAGTACTGCAGATTGAAGGCGCCGATATCCACCCATTTGTGCCGCTCGACGAACTGGTAGCCATCCCTGTCCAGGTCAAACGAGAAGAACATCTGGAGTGAAATGGCCAGGACAGCCACGGAAGCCGCAAGCGCGATCCAGCGGGAGTGCTGCTCCATGCTCCGCGGCAAGAGAAGGATGAGCGCGGCAGCGGCCACCGGGAGGAAGACGAGGAGAGTAAGTTCCACGGCCGCCTCCTACAGCGGGTTCGCCGTGATGACGGCGACGACGATGATGATGACGCCAGCCACGACCCCGAGCCCGTAGCTCTGGACCTGACCGGTCTGGATGACGCGCAGACGATCGCTGATACCGCGCGCGACCGTGGCCGAGCCGTTGACGATGCCATCGACCACATAACGGTCGTTGGCCTGCAGCAGCGCGTTCCAGCCCCGCTGGAAGATGTTCCGGACGAACACGTCTTCGTACAGGCGGTCGAGGAAGTACTTGTTTTCGAACGTGATGGCGAGCGGCGCGAAGGTGGCCCGGATGGACTCGGAAGTCACCCAGCGCTTCATGTAGATGGCCCAGGCCGTGGCAATACCGGCGACGGCGACGATCGACGAGCTGATCGCGATGCCGATCTCGAAGGTGCTCCCGTGCGATTCGGCGTGAGGGAGCGCCGCCTCGATGAAGTCCTTGAACATGTGATCGTAGGCGAGCCACCCGGCGGCGATGGCGGGCACCGACAGCGCGATCAGGGGTCCCTTCATTACCCACGGTGACTCATGCGGGTGCGCGGGATCGCCGTGGAAATGTGAGTCCTCATCGTGGTGGTCGACCGGCTGGCCGCCTTTGTACTCCCCGTGAAATGTGAGGAAGATGGCGCGGAACATGTAGAACGCGGTCATGAACGCGACCGTCAGACCAATTACCCAGAGCGCGCGGTCGTGACGCCAGGCGTCCAGCAGGATCTCGTCCTTCGACCAGAACCCCGCGAGCGGGAAGATGCCCGCCAGGCTGAGTGAGCCAATCACGAACGTCCAGTAGGTCACGGGCATGTACTTCTTGAGCCCGCCCATCTGGCGCATGTCGAACGTGTTGGTCGCATGGTTCACCGAACCGCTGCCGAGGAAGAGGAGCGCCTTGAAGAATGCATGGGTGAAGAGGTGAAAAATGGCGGCCACGTACCCGAAGACCCCCAGCGCAAGCATCATGTAGCCCAGCTGGCTGACGGTGGAGTACGCCAGGACTCGCTTGAAGTCGGTTTGTACCAGGGCGATGGTCGCGGCAACGATGGCCGTGACGGCGCCGATCCACGCGACGACGTCGGCGGCATCGTGCGAGGCCTCGAAGACCGGGAAGAAGCGAGCCACCAGGTAGACGCCGGCGGCAACCATGGTCGCCGCGTGGATGAGGGCGGAGACGGGCGTCGGGCCCTCCATCGCATCAGGAAGCCAGACGTGCAGCGGGAACTGGGCCGACTTGCCGGCCGCTCCGGCGAAGAGCCCGAGAGCGAACAGCGTGACGATGTAGCCTTCGGGCTCGCCACTTGCGGCCCATTCCTGGATGGCCGTCACGTCGAAGGTCTCCGCGCGAGTCCAGACCAGGAGCAGGGCAGCCAGCAGGCCAAGGTCACCGATCCTGGTGACGATGAACGCTTTCTTGGCCGCGGCAGCGGCGCTCGGCTTGTGGAACCAGAAGCCGATGAGCAGGTAGGAGCAGAGACCGACCAGCTCCCAGAAGATGAACATCTGGAAGAGGTTGTCGGCCAACACAAGGCCGAGCATCGACGTGGTGAACAGACACATATGGGCGAAGTAGCGCCCATACCCATGGTCACCCTGCATGTAGCCGGTGGAATACACCTGCACCAGGAACGCGACCGTGGTAACCACCACGAGCATCACAGCGGTCAGGCCATCAATCCGCACGCCGAGGTTCACCTGCAGGTCTCCTGCGGAGAACCACTCGTGGCTGTGGACCGCGACGCCGCCATCGGCATCCATCACGTTGAAGAGGACGACGTAACTCAGGACGCAGGCAGCGCCCACCCCAAGGATGGCGAGCCACCCTGCGGCTACCGGGATCTTTCGGACGTAGAGCGCGATGAGCCCCCACGCCGCAAGCGGGCAGAGCATGATCGCCCAGAGGACCTCTTCGGCGATCGTCGGTGCGGAGGCTGGAGCGGCTTCGAGGAACAACATCGGCTAGATCTTCCTCAGGATTTCCCGGGCGACGTGGGCCTTCCCGGAGGGAACGTAGAGCGTGCGCTCGTCGCGCATGGATGCTTTTTCGCCGTACCCGATTGGCGGAACGATGCGCACCGAGAGGCCCTCGGCAGCGAACAACTCGCTCCACGTTTGGGCCACATAGGCGTTGCGCACGGTCATGAACTCAACCCACATCGGAAATCACGACCTGAGGAGATTGATCTGGTCGACGTCCACGGTCTCGCGATTGCGGTAGACCGAGACGGCGAGGGCGAGGGCGACCGCCGCTTCGGCGGCCGCTACGGTGATGATGAACACGGCAAACGTCTGGCCAGTGATCGGCCGGTCGCTCACCGAAAAACGCGAGAACGTCACCAGGGTGAGGTTCACGGCGTTGAGCATCAGCTCGACACCCATGAGCACGCCGATGGCATTGCGCTTCGAGAGCGCGATCGCGAGGCCCAGGCAGAAAAGCAGGGCCCCGACGGTCAGGAAGTGTTCGATGCCGACACTCATGCGAGCGCATCCTCCGCTTCTTCCTCGGCCGAACGAGTGAGCATGATGGCACCCACGAGGGCCGCGGTGAGGAGCACACTGGCGATTTCGAATGGCAGGACCCACGTGCCGAGCAGTGCACGGCCGAGGTCCTGGGCGCTCAGCGCGGGCGTCTCCTCCACCGTGTTCCAACCGGTGTCGTGGACCACGAACAGGAAGATGGCGGCGAGGCAGATTGAGAGCAACACCCCGGGCAGCGCCCAGACCGTCTCGCCGTTGTCGCGGCCGGCCCGCGGAGTCAGCAGCACCGCGAACAGGACCAGCACGGCAATGGCCCCGACATAGATGATCACCTGCGCCATCGCAATGAATTCGGCGGAGAGAAGGACGAAGAAACCCGCCACGCCAACGAACGCGAGGATGAGGAACAACACCGCGTGCAGCAGATTGCGCGAGACCATCACTCCTCCACCGGCGATGAGCGTGATGCCGGCGAGGATCCAGAACGCGACGGTAACCCCGAAACCGTCCATCACTCGGCCTCCCCAACGGGGACGTAGCCGCGCGCTTCCTTCACGAGCCGTGGGCGCAGCGGCACCGTCTCGGGCTTGTAGCCATTGAAGCGCGCCCAGGCGAGGACGAGCAGGAAGGAGATGAGGATATTGAACGCCGCAAAGAGGTAGACGAACGCCTTGTCGTACCCCTGCTCGGCCCAGATCATCTTCTCGGTCACGGCGATGAACAGGTTGAACAGGGCGAGCGGCAGCAAGTACTTCCAGGCGAACGCCATCAGCTGGTCCGAGCGCAGGCGCGGGAGCGTGCCGCGCGTCCAGATGAACAGGAAGTAGAAGAGGTGCGTTTTGCCGATGAAGATCATCCAGGGCGGCACCCACTCCTCAAGCCCGAAGAGCGTCCAGCCACCGAGGAAAACCGTCGCCGCGAAGGCCGACGCGGCCAGGGCGTAGCCGATATCCATGCCGTAGAACAGGCCCCACTTCATGCCCGAGTACTCGGTCAGGTACCCGGCAACGATCTCTGATTCGGCCTCGGCGATGTCCGTGGGCGTCCGGTTCAGCTCGGCGCTCACGCAGATGAAGTAGATGACGAGGGCGAGCGGCTGAACAAAGCCAAGCCAGATCTTGTACTCATCCGCCCAGAACACCATGCCCTGGAGACTCAGGGTGCCGCTAATGACCACCGCGCCGAGGAGCGACATCACCAGCGGTGACTCGTAGCTGATCGTCATCGCGACGATGCGCATGGCGCCGAAGAGGCTGTACTTGTTATTCGCGCTCCAGCCGGCCATGAAGTTCGCAAGCACCGGGAGCGAGGACACTGCCAGGAAGTACATCAGGCTCACCGGGATATCGGCGAAGACCATGTTCGGGCCGAATGGGATGACCGCGAACAACAGCACCGCTGGCGCCACGAAGACGATGGGCGCGATGTACATCACAACCCGGTCGGCCCGGGCCGGGGTCAGTGCTTCCTTTTGGATGAGCTTGATGGCGTCGGCGATCGGTTGCAGCAGACCAAACGGCCCCACCCGGTTCGGGCCGTACCGCGACTGAATACGGCCAATCAACTTCCGTTCGCCATACACGCCGACGAACAGCTGCGAGGGGAGGACGAAGATCAGGAAACTGGCGACAAAGCCGATGAGCGCAGCCAGCACATACACCACGCCGAACGGAAGGACCTTGTCGGCCGCTTCAAGGATCTCGCGCGAGAGGTTCGCGAGGTCGCGAATGTCGTACCAGTTGTCGGTCGCGAGGAACGGCGTCATCGGTCGATCTCCCCCACGACGATGTCGATGGAGCCAAGCACCACGATCGCGTCGGCCACGGTGCCACCCACGGTCATCTCCTTCAGTGCGGAGAGGTTGATGAACGACGGCGGCCGGATGTGGAAGCGGTAGGGCGCGGGGCTCTCATCGCTGACCAGGTAGTACCCGAGCTCGCCGCGTGGGCTTTCGATGCGCGCGTACGCCTCGCCTTTCGGCGGGCGGAGTGCCAGCGG
>CAYUVT010000171.1:0-6413 GCA_964448165.1 uncultured Anaerolineaceae bacterium
GCTGCAGCGGGTCATGACTGACCCGCCTCGGGTTTCTTGGGGTGGGGTGAGGGGAGGGGTGGGCGGCGCGGGGCGTGGTCCGGGGGAGTGACGCTGCAGCGGGTCATGACTGACCCGCCTCGGGTTTTTTCTCGGGGTGGTGGGTTGGCGGGCCTCAGGCGGCTTTGCCGGAGATCACCAACTGGTGGCGGCCGCCGGCCTTGGCTGAGTAGAGGGCTTTGTCGGCCAGGTCGTAGGCGCGGGCGACCGTGACGGCGGCGGTATCGGATGCGCGGCGGCAGGGGGCGAGGCCGGCGCTGACCGTGACCGTTATCGGCAGGCCGCCCGGCAAGGTGACCGGTTCGGCGGCGACGCGTTCGACGATGCGGGCGGCCACGGTCTCGGCCTCTTCGACGGAGCCGTGGAAGAGGACCGCGAATTCCTCGCCGCCCAGGCGGCCAACGGTGCCGGCGTAACCGGCGGCGCCGGCGATGCGCTCGGCGACGGCGCGCAGGACGGCATCGCCCGCGGGGTGGCCGTGAGCATCGTTGATGGCCTTGAAGGAATCGACGTCGAAGATGGCGATGGCCGAGGGGCGGCGCGATTCGGCGAGTTCGAACCATGCGCGGCGCGAGAGCACGCCGGTGAGCCCGTCGTGGCTGGCGAGGTACTCGGCCCGGCGGCGCGAGACCTCGGCGGCGCGGGCTAACTCTTCGGCCTGCTCCTTGGCGGCGCGCAGGGCCTCGTTGAGCTGGCGCAGTTCGCGTTCGGCGTGGACTCGTTCGGTGACATCCATGGTGACGGTGATGACGGCGACGGGCAGTCCGCGGTCATCGCGGAGCGGCGCGAACTGGGTTTCGTAGTCGCGTCCGCTGGCGTGGGCGCTGGCGGAGAAGGATTCGCCGGCGAGGCAGCGGGCGATGTGCTCGCGGGTGGTCGCGGCGATTTCCGGGGGGAGCACATCGAAGACGGAGGCGCCCACCAGCAGGCCGCCAGCCCGGACCGCGCGGGGGAGGCTGGCGCCTTCGGAGAGGGTAATGGTGCCATCGGGCTGCATGACGGTGATGAGGGCGGGGGAGTTGGCAAAGACGGCGCGGAGCTGGGCCTCGGCCTCGCGCAGCTCGCGGTTGAGGCGGAAGGCGGTGACGGTGTTGCTGGCCTGGGAGACGAGGGCGTTGAGGAAGCTCACCTCGGCTTCTTCGAACGAGTGCGCCTCGGAGGCGCAGAAGGTGACGCTCCCCAGGAGCTGGTCGCGGAAGAAGAGGGGGAAGCAGGCCATGGAGAGGATGTGGGCCTGCTGGTAGTAGCCGCGGAGGCTATCGTCGACGAGCATCTGCTCGGCGGGGTCGAACACATCGGGCACCAGGTAGGGCATGCGGGTCCAGGCGAGGTGGCGGGCGACGCGGAGGTCGCGCTCGAGGGCGGTGGGCCCCATGTTCCCGGTGCGGCCCTGCTCGGCAATGGTGGTGCCGGAGTGGCGGCCCACGTTCAGGGCGCGGTCGGTGACGTGTTCGATGGCGGCGTCGGTGAGGGTGATGGCAACCCAGGCGAAGCCGGAGGCCTTGGCCAGGGCGGTGGAAAGGCCGGTCAGCACTTCGTTCACATCGTCGGAGCGGCTGAAGGCCTCGGCCACATCGGCGAGGGCGCTGAGCTGGGAACGCTGGCGCTGCTGGCGCTCGGCATCGAGGACGTTGCCAGCCAGGTAGGCGAGGAGCGGGCGGATGGTGGCGACCAGGTCGACCTGTTCTGGGGTGAGCCCGGCGGGCCAGGGGCCGCGCACCACGAGGATTTCGGAGTTGCTTTCGTTCCCCGGGAGGAGGGTGGCGAAGTGGGTTGCCGGGATGCCCGGGGCGATCGCCTGGAGGTCGAGGACCATGCGGTCGGCGACGGTGAACACGCCGCCGGGGGCGGAGGGTTCTTCGGCGCCGGCGCGCCAGACGAGCCAGTAGCCGCGCTGTTTGATCTCGTAGGCGCGGGGATCCTCGCTGCTGCCCAGGCGGACGAAGTTGGGGTCGCCGGCGCGGATGACGTAGGCATCGTTTGCGGCGAAGAATTCGCGGATGAGGGCGCAGGCCTGGAGGATGGTCTGTTCGCCGGCCTCGCGCGGTGGGGTGGCTGCAAGCCGTGCCAGGGAGGCGATATCGCCGAGCATGAGGACGCCCCTTTTCCTCGTTCAGCAGGATGTATTCTTGGTATCGGCAAAACCCCGATAGCCGCGTAGCCCCGCGGGCGGGGTTCTTGCAGCTGCTCAGTAAACCTGGAACGAATGAAGGCCGGCGATGCCGGCCTTCGTGGTGCGCGTGGGGGAGCGGGATCAGCTGCCCGCGGCGGGCGATGGGGCGGCCTGGGGCGGGGCCTGGACCTCGCCACGGCGGCGGCGGGCGAAGGCCTCGTCCTCGCCCATCATGGCGGCGGCCTGCTGGGCCTGCTCCTGTTCGTAGGTCATCTTGTAGAGGTTGGCGTAGATGCCGCCCTTCGCCAGGAGTTCCTCGTGCGTGCCGATCTCGGCGATGCGGCCCTGGTCGAGCACGACGATGCGGCTGGCCTCGCGGATGGTGGAGAGGCGGTGGGCGATGACGAAGGAGGTGCGGTTCTTCAGGAGCTCGCGGAGGGCCCGCTGGATGATGACCTCGGTCTGGGTATCGACGTAGGCGGTGGCCTCATCGAGGACGAGGATGCGGGGGGCGGCGAGGATGGCGCGGGCGAAGCTGATGAGCTGGCGCTGGCCGACGGAGAGGTTCTGGCCGCGCTGCTGGAGGACGGTGTTGTAGCCATCGGGCAGGCGGCTGATGAAGTCGTGGGCGCCCACCGCGCGGGCGGCCTGGATGACTTCTTCGTCGGTGGCATCGGGGCGGCCGTAGGCGATGTTTTCGCGCACGGTGCCGCTAAAGAGGTAGGGGTTCTGGAGCACCACGCCCATGTGCTTCGTGAGCGAGCGGCGCTTCACGTCGCGGATATCGTGGCCATCGATGCGGATGGCGCCGCCGGTGACTTCGTAGCCGCGGCTGATGAGCGAGGTGATGGTGGTTTTGCCGGCGCCGGTGGGGCCGACGAAGGCGATGGTTTCGCCGGGTTCGACGTGGAGGTCGATGCCGCGAAGAATGGGGACGCCCTCGGTGTAGTGGAAGTGGACATTGTCGAAGTCGACGCGGCCCTCGACTTCCTCGAGCTCGATTGCGCCGGGCCTGTCCTTGATGCGGGGCTCGGTATCGAGCACTTCGAAGATGCGTTCGCCGCCGGCCATGGCGCGCTGGAGCATGGTGTACTGGAGCACCAGGTCGCGGATCGGGTCGAAGAAGCGGCCGACGTAGATGGTGAAGGCGGTGAGGACGCCGAGGAGGTGGGCGACGTTGACATCGGAGGCATTGAGCGCGCGCATGCCGCCAACGACGACGACGGCGGCAGTGGCGATGGCCACGGCGAGTTCGATGACGGGCATGATGGCGGCGCTGAGCATGCCGGCCCAGATGTTGGCGCGGCGGTTTTCCTGGTTGAGGGCATCGAAGCGGCGGGCGTTCTCGTCTTCGCGCGAGAGCGACTGGACGGCGCGGACGCCGGAGACGTTTTCGGCGAGGGTGCCGTAGAGGGCGCTGATCTTGACGCGGACGTTGACGAAGGCGGCCTTCGCGTGGCGCGCCCACCAGATCATGACGAGGACCAGCGGCGGGACGATGGCGAAGGTGACCAGGGCGAGCTGCCAATCGAGGGTGAGCAGCACGGTAACGACGACGGCGAGGCCGACGAAATCGGCGAGGAAGGTGAGCGAGCCGGTGGTGAGCAGCTCCTGCATGACGGTGACATCGCTGGTGAGGCGGCTGATCATGCGGCCGACTTCCATTTCGTCGTAGAAGCTGAGCGAGAGGCCCTGCATGTGGTCGTACATCTCGCTGCGGAGCTGGAGGAGGAGGCGGTTGCCCATCCAGGCGGTGGTGAGGAGCTGGACGTAGGCGGAGATCCAGGTAACGAAGGCAGCGCCGACCATGATGCCGAGGAGCATCCAGATGCGGCGGGTATCGCCCTCGACGCCGGCCTTCACGGTGAGGCCGATGAGGAGGGGCTGGATGAAGCTGGTGACCGCGGAGATGATCATGCAGCTGAGCGCGAGCGCGGCCTGCTTCTTATAGGGCTTGAGGTAGGGGAGGATGCGGCGGACGACCTGTGCGTCGTACGCCTTCCCGAGGTATTCGTCGTCCCAGCCATCGGTGCCGCGGCTGTGGCGCATGGGGCCGGTGGCCTGGCCACCAATGCCCGAGCTCCAGCCACCGGCGCCGGCGCCACCCCACATACCCATTAGCGGCCTCCTTCAGCGGCAAAGCGCGGATGGTGTTGCGATGCGCTCACGATGCACCCCCGGCGCCCGACTGCCCGGGCGAGGTGGTCAGGACCCCGGGGCCGGGCCGGGCGCGCTCGCCCGATGCGCCGTTGCCATTGGCGGCGACGGCCTGGGCAGCGGTGCGGCCGAGGGCCTCTTCCTGGTCCTTCAGTTCGAGGTCGAAGATGCGGCGGTAGAGGCCTTCCTGTTCGAGGAGCTCGGCGTGCTTGCCGCGCTGCACCACCCGGCCGCGGTCGAGCACGATGATCTCGTCGGCGCGGATGACCGTGCGGAGCCGCTGGGCGATGACGAAGGTGGTGCGGCCTTTCATGAGCTCCTGGAGGGCCTGCTGGATGAGGAA
The DNA here is from genome assembly GCA_964448165.1 of uncultured Anaerolineaceae bacterium. Classification (GTDB taxonomy): domain Bacteria; phylum Chloroflexota; class Dehalococcoidia; order Tepidiformales; family Tepidiformaceae; genus Amarobacter. The sequence goes on from CAYUVT010000171.1 coordinate 4,653, forward strand.
CTCGGTCTGCGTATCCACGCTGGCCGTTGAGTCATCGAAGATGAGGATGCGCGGGTCGAGCAGGAGCGTGCGGGCGATAGCGATGCGCTGCTTCTGGCCGCCGGAGAGGGTGACGCCGCGTTCGCCGACCCATTCGTCGTAGCCGTAGGGCAGGCTGACGATGAAGTCGTGGATGCGGGCGGCCTTGGCGGCGCGTTCGATCTCTTCCTGGGTGGCGTTGGGGCGGCCATAGGCGATGTTGTCGCGGATGGTGCCGATGAAGAGGAAGACATCCTGCTGGACGATGCCGATGTTGCGGCGGAGCGATTCGATGGTGACATCGCGCACGTCGATGCCATCGATGGTGATGGCGCCCTCGGTGACGTCGTAGAAGCGGGGGATGAGGTTGACGACGGTGGATTTGCCGCTCCCGGTGGGGCCGAGGAGGGCGATCACCTGGCCGGGCTTCGCATCGATGTTCACGTTGCTCAGGACGGCGCTCAGGTTGTCGTAGCCGAAGCTCACGTTGTTGAAGACGACATGGCCGGCGACGTTTTCGAGCGGTTTGGCATCGGGCTTTTCCTGGACGACGGACTGGGCATCGATGAGTTCGAAGACGCGTTCGGCCGAGCTGATGCAGCGGGCGAAGATGTTGATGATGAAGCCGATCGTGCGCATCGGCAGCTGGAGCAGGTTGAGCCAGAGGGTGAAGGCGATGATGTCCGACGCCTGGGCGTTGCCCTTCGACACCATCCAGGCCCCGACGCCAACCGTGAGCCCCACCTGGGCGGCCGAAATGCCCTGGAGCAGGGGCTGGTTCCGCGCCTGGATAACCGACGAGGTGTAGCTGAGGTCGGCCTGTTTGCGCGCGGCATCGGCGAACTTCTTGCTCTCGAAGGGTTCGCGGCTGAAGGCCTTGACCACGCGGATCCCGGTGAGGCCCTCCTCGGCGACCTGTGTCATCTCTGCCTGGTTCTGCTGGATTTCGAGCCAGAGGGGGCGCAGGCGGCGGCTGGTGACGATCGAACGCCAGGCCAGGATGGGCAGGCTGACGATGCTCACCAGGGCGAGCTGCCAGTTGATAACGAACATGCCCACAATCGAAATCGCCAGCATGAGCATGATGTAGGCGAACCGCAGCGCACCCATGTTGATGAACATGCGGATGTTCTCCACATCCTGCGTGGCGCGGGACATGATCTGGCCGGTCTGGACCTTATCGTGGTAGGCGTAGCTCAGGCGCTGGAGGTTGTCGTAAATCTGGTTGCGGATGTCGTAGGCAACGCTCTGCCCGACTGACTCGCCCAGGTACTGCTGGCCGAAGGCGGCCACGCCGCGGCCGATGGCGAACAGGATGATGGCCGCAGCGCCGAGGAGCAGCAGCTTTTCGTCTCCATTGAGGCCGATGAGCCTGCCGGTTGCATCGCGCTGGGGATCCAGGCCGAAGTCGATGGCGTAGCGCACCAGGAGCGGGCTGACCATGACGAAGACGCCGGCGAACAGGACACACAGCCAGGCCAGGGTGATACGGCCCTTATACGGTTTCATGTACGGAATCAGGCGTAGGAGCCAGCGCACGGAAACGTCCCCCTTCTCGTTGGCCGAGCCTATCATACCTTGACGCAAACGTGAAGTTACCGGGCGGCCGGCATCGGCCCGAAGGTCAAGGCGCTGATACGATCGGGGGGTGACCGCGCTACCGGATTACTACGCCCTGCTCGAGGTGGCGCCTTCGGCCAGCGCGGAAGAAGTGCGCAGCGCCTACCGGCGGCTGGCGCGCAT
>CAYUVT010000172.1:0-2380 GCA_964448165.1 uncultured Anaerolineaceae bacterium
GAGCCATACGCGTCGGTGTCGTAGACGATGTAGGCGGTCTTGGCCTTGAGGGTCTGGATGGCGAACTTGGCCTGCGCCGGGCCCTGGATGTCGTCGCTATAGGTCGTCCGCAGGAACGTCTGGAACACCTGTCCGCGATCGGGGAAGGTTGGCTTGTGCGCCGTCGATGAGGGCGAGACATGCGTCACGCCGGCCTGTTCGTACTGGGGCTGAGCCGCAACCACGGCACCCGAGCAGATGGGCCCGACGGCCGCCACGACCCCCTCCTGGAGGATCTGTGTCGCCGCCGCGGCGCCGCCATCGGGCGAGCACTGGTCATCCTTCACCACCCACTCGATGGCGTGACCCTGGATGGTCTTGTCTTTGCCGGCCAGCTTTGCCGCATCGACGATCGGCTGGCCGAGGCCCTTGAGGTCGCCCGAGGTGACACTCGAGATGCCGATCTTGATCGGCGCGCCCGCAGCGATTTCGACTGTCTTGAAGCCGGCGTTGCCGTAGGTGACTTCGCCGCCCCCACCACCATCATCATCATCATCGTCTCCGCCGCAGGCCACGGCGACGAGCGCGACCAGGGCGAAGGCCGCCAGCAACCAGTGCAGGCGGCTCCAGTAAGACCGTTTCATATGTGCATCCCTCCTCTGGCACCCCTACCGGTGGGTAGGTTTCCGGTAAGGGTACGCAGTCGCGCGGATGCTAGTTTTCGGTTTCGATTGCGTCAAATCTCGGTATGCGAGAACGCTGTGGAAAGCATCGCGGTGCGACGGCTCAGTCCCCGGTGGGCAGTCCGGCTTCCACCCAGGCGAGCGTGCCGCCTTCGACGTTGTACAGCGCGAGGTCTTCGAGGCCCGCTGCGGTCGCGAATTCGGCCGCCAGGGCGCTTCGCTGGCCTGATTTGCAGATGAAAAGCACTTCCTTCCCGGCGGCGAAGTCGCGGATCTGCTTCACCTCGCCCATCACCGAGTTGACGGGGATGAGCCGCACACCGCTGGCGTGCACCTCGGCGTACTCGTGCGGTTCCCGGACATCGACCATGACGGCCTCGCCCCTGTCGAGTTTCTCCTTTGCTTCGGTGACGGATATGCGGGTGAACGGCTCGCGCGGGTCCTTGGTAGCCACGTGAACTCCTATTGTTGACTAATCTGGTAGAGAAAGCCTACCACAGTGCGCCGAACTTGCGGCGCCCGCGGTTCGCCCGCAGACTTCGCGCAATGACTGGACCCCTGGGGCTCGACCCCAAACAACTCCTCGATGCCTGGGCGCTCCAGGTTCGTCGCAACCGCGAACAGGCCGATGCGTTCCGCGAAGCCCCGGAGCGCCCGGACTTCTACGCGCCCGTAGCCGGCGGATTCAAGTCCGACCCGCGCCGCACGGATGAGCCCGCCCTCGACGTACTCCGCTCGCTCGTGGTGCCGGGAGAGTCATGGCTCGACATCGGCGCGGGCGGCGGGCGGTATGCGTTGCCACTGGCGCTGGCCGGTGCACGCGTCACCGCGCTCGACCCGTCGCCAGCGATGCTCGCTGTGTTACGCGAAGCGGCAACCGAGTTCGGCGTTCCCGGCGTCGAGACGGTGGAACGGCGCTGGCCCGCGGAGGGGGTGCCGATGGCCGATGTCGCGTTCATCGCCCACGTTAGCTACGACATCGAGGACATCGGGCCGTTCATCGAGGCGATGGAGGAGCATGCCCGGCGCCTGTGTGTGGCCGTGCTCCTGGCGAGGGCGCCTTCAGCGGCTGCCGAACCATTCTGGCAGGCAGTCCACGGTGTACCCCGGATTCCGCTTCCCGGGCTTCTCGAATTCCTTGCGGTGTTGCTGGCGCGGCGAAAAGTGTTCTCGGTGTGGCTCGGCGAGCGGCCCCCCGTCGCCTATCCAACGGCTGAGGCGGCACTCGGTTTCCTTCGCCAGCAGTTGTTCATCGAACCCGGGGGTGAGAAAGAGGCTCGCCTCCTCGCCGCGATCGACCGCGCGCCGCGGACGGCCGACGGGCGGATCCAGGTGACCGCCGAGCCAACTCCCCTGGGGGTCGTTACATGGAAGCCGTGACCGGTCCGGCCGGGCAGCCCGAATTCCACGACCGCGTGGTTGCGCCGCTGCGCGATTGGCGCCGTCCTCTGCATGCCGGGCTTTCGTCTCTCACCGCGGCTGCCCAAGCCGTGGCAGCCGCGGACCCGGCGAGCGCGATGCGGGCGCTTGACCGGGCCCTGGCGTACCTGCGAGGCACCCTGCTCCCGGCCTGCGATGCGGAAGAGTTCACCCTCTTCATCGCGGTCGACGGCGTGTATGGCGCCACGGGAGCCGTCGCAGTAATGCGTGCCCAGCACCAGGTGCAGTTATTGTTACATATGCAATTTATAGGCAATCTGATGCAGAAAATGAAGTAG
>CAYUVT010000172.1:2390-6375 GCA_964448165.1 uncultured Anaerolineaceae bacterium
CGTCGAAATGACCACCGACCTGGAGAAAGTCGTTGCCGCGGCGCGGGCTGCGAACGACCCGGCAGGCTATGGCCGCTACCTCAATCCGTTGCTCTACGGTCTGTACGGGCTCGCCCGGGGCCACCTCGAATCCGAGGATGCCGCCTACCTCACCATCCTCGATGAGCACCTTAGCGAAAGCCAGGTCAACGTCATCGTCGAGAACCTGGACCGCATCGCCTCGGCGAAGCCAGCCCCCGGGCACTGAACGTTCGGCGGGAACGCGTAGGGGCTATTCCCGCGGCACGGCGAATGTCCGCGAGTAGCGGATGAGTTCGGTGCCCTCCCACGTGAGCCCTCTGAAGGTGACGCTGATCTCAGTTCCGCCATCATCCGCCACTTCGAGCAGCCCGAACTGGCCACCCCCGGGGAACGTACCTTCGGAATACGGGCCGCCCTTTACCGACCCCCGGCGGTCGAGGGCGGCTGCGTGGAATACCGGGAATCCAGGGCCAGCTGCGCCGCTGGCGAACATGTTGTTCGAGCCATCGTCGGCCGCCACCATGTGCGCATCGCCAGAGAGCATGACCAGGTTTGCGATGCGGTTTGCCACAACGAAATCACTCAGCTCCGCGCGTTCCGCGGCGTAGTTCCCCCAGTGGTCGGCGCCTTCTTCCGGCTGCGCGATCCAGGGCACGCTGTTGACCCACACGATCAGCGCGGCTGTGTCCCGTGCGGCCAGGAGCTCGGCCTTGAGCCACTCCTTCTGAACGGTTCCAAGGAGCGTTTTGCCCGGTCCGTCCGCCATGCCGGCGGGGTCGCGTTCCGAGCGCCCGTCGGTGACGAGGAAGCGGACGCGCCCCACGGTGAACGCGTGATAGATCGGTCCGGGGCTGTCGCCGGTGGCCAGGGGGTAGTGAGGGAAGTACTCGCGGTAAACTGCCTGGGCCGCCGGCCGCGAAGCGGTGGTGCGGTCCGACGAGTCGCCGCCGAAGTCGTGGTCGTCCCACGTGTAGACGATGGGCGCCTGTAGATAGAGCGCTTGCTGCCCCGGCGTGCCCAGGCTGCGGTCGTAAGCCTTCCGGATGTCGCCGGGGCTGTTGTCCGAGATGTTCTGATAGTGGAAGTCGCCCATGTTGAGATAGAACAGGGGCCGCGACTCCCGGATGCGGTCGAAGACGCGGCCGTTCGACTCCACGCGGGCGCAAGCGGCGAAAGCGACCGTGAACGACGCGGGACCGGCTGGCAGCGTGGTCACCTCACCCCGTCTGCCCTCGTCGATGTGCCCGTCTCTGCGGATGGCATACGAGTAGCGGGTGCCCGGTTCCAATCCAGCCACGACGTACCGGGCGACGCCACCGTCCCGCGAGGGGCCCGCGGCCGGCTGCACCACTCGCAGCGACGCACCTCCAGCGGCGGGCGCAACCAGGAGCTCACCCGCGCCGGCAGCCTGGTCGGCGAGCTTCGCGGTGACGGTGAAACCGTCGGTCGTCACAGCGCCTGCGAGTACCCAGCGTGCCAGGTCAACGGGGATGCGGGCCGCCGTGGAGTCAGGGTGCGTGGGCCCCAGGTAGTGGTCGTACACCCGGTTCGCGCCCATGCCTCCGAAAACGAGCAGCCCAACGATCGCCGCGATGGTGCTGGCCACGGTGATGGGCCGGTGGTGGTGCTGCCAATGCAGGAGGAAGAGTGCGCCGGGAACGAAGAACGCGATGCAGCCGAACAGCGCCACCGCCGGGTCGAAGGCGAGCGTCGCAAGGATTCCCAGCATCCCTGAACCCGCCAGCATGACCCCGCCGCCGAGGCCTTCCCACTTCCATGCCAGTCCGTAGCCCACCGCAACGAGCGCGAAGAGGGCGTACTGCGCGGCCGGTTCCCACTGCTCATGCAGTACACCTCCCGGTACGCCTTCGCGGCTCGCGAGGATGAGAAACAGGCCCAGCGCCAATGCACCCAGTCCCCTCGCTGCCCACAACACGGCGACCCGGACCTCATCCGCCAGCGTCACCGTGCCTCGCTGGCGAAAGAACCACGTTTGGGGTGTGCCAGAGCTGCCCATGGGAGGCTACCGCCCGGCTCGCATGCTGCGGGGATGTGGCAGAGACGCGCGCCTCATGGCCGGCAACGAGCCGCCGCCAGCCAAATCCTTTACGCCGCGAGCCCGTCGTGCGGGCGCCATGAACATGCGTTCACGGTACACCCTGGGTGCGGCGACAACACGCCGGAAGGTCTCGACAGGGCTCTTCATGCCACCGCCGGACGGGGACGTGCTGCGCCCCAGTGCGAGACGAGAAGAGGGCGCCCCGGGCGCCCTCTTCGTGCTTTGTTCGGGGGACCTGGATCAGGCGCCCACCTTCGAGAGGTCTTCCAGCCCGCGCGGCACGCGGGGAACCTGGACCTTCTGGACTTCCTTGATGATGTGCCGGGCGCGTTCGCGCTGTTCCGGGGTTCCAGCCGGGAGGGCCAACCCGATCCGGCTGGCGTACTCGCGGTGTTCCGCAACGAACTGCGGCAGCTTGTCGTACGTCGAGGTCTGCGCGAAAACGCGCAGGACATCTTCGGGGATAACCCGCTGCATCTCCTGCCACTGGCCCTTGAGGGAAAGCTCGTGCAGTTGCATGCCCAGGTCCTTCAGGTTGTGTACCTCGAAGACCTCGTGGTAGCTGCGGGTCGAGCCGTAGAACGAGATCGGCTGGCGCAGCCGATCGAGCCCCTGCTCGATCTCTGACTCGGTCTCGCCAAACACGGTGAAGCCGCCGCCGGAGATCTCGACGTCCTGCCACGTCCGGCCGGCGCGCTTGAGGCCGATGGCGACGTTGGGGAGGACCACATCCCGCATGTACTTGTCGGTCATGAAACCGTGGGGCATCACGACGTCGGCAACCTCACCGGCCACGCGGGCCATCGCGTCGCCCACAAGGGCGAGTCCAATCTTCGGATCCGGGTAGTCGATTGGGCCCGGATTGAAGTTCGGGGTCATGAGGGTGAAGTGGTAGAACTTGCCGACGTAGTCAGGTTTTTCGCCTGTGCGGAAGGAGTGCCACACGGCCCGCATCATGCGGATGTACTCCTTCATACGGGTCGCCGGCGCGCCAGGCCACTCGACGCTGAAGCGGTTCTGGTTGTGGCCCTTCACCTGGCTGCCGAGGCCGATGGTGAAGCGGCCCTTCGTCAGGTGCTGGATGTCCCATGCTTCCATCGCCAGGACGGTGGGGCTGCGGGGAAAGGCGATGGTGACGCTGGTCTGGATTTCCAGCTTTTCGGTGTTCGCGCCGGCCAGCGTGGCGGCGAGGATGGAGTCGTGCTGCGTTTCGGGGGTCGAGGCGAAGTCGTAGCCGAGTTCCTCGGCACGGCGCGCCTGCTCGGCAACGGCCGTTAGCCAGCCGCCGCCAAATCCTGAACCAACTTTCATGCGGTCATCCTTCGGCCCGGTTCCCGGGCGGGTGTTGCGAACCGGAGTCTACAGACCGCCGCGCGGCACTGCACTGGCGCCTGGCAGAGCTGGAACGCGCGCGCGACCTTTCCCTTTACGTCAGGGTTGTGGCTTGCTAGTGTGTCCGCCATCGATCTCTACCACTGTATCCCCGGGAGGGACCCACTTGGATTTCCGCGATACCCCTGAACAGGCCGCATGGCGCAACGAAGTTCGCACCTTCCTCGAGACCGAAAAGCCAAAGATCGACCCCGATGCCAACCCCATGGAGGCCATGCGCAGGGGCAGCAGCTACATGAAAGAGTGGCGCGACAAGCTCGCGAAGAAAGGCTGGGTGGCCCCTGCCTGGCCGAAGGAATACGGCGGCGCTGGCCTCAGCGTGATGGAACAATTCATCATGAACGAGGAGTTCGCCGAGGCACGGGCCATGAATGTCGGGGGCATGGGCACCTCGATGATCGGCCCTACCCTCATCATCCATGGCAACGAAGACCAGAAGAAGGAGCACCTGGGCGCCATCCTCCGCGGCGAGGTGCAGTGGTGCCAGGGCTATAGCGAGCCCGGCTCCGGCTC
>CAYUVT010000173.1:0-6372 GCA_964448165.1 uncultured Anaerolineaceae bacterium
CCGGCAGCGCCGCCACGCGCGTACTTCATCGCCTGGTCGACCGCGTCCATCCCCGGGGCGATGTCGCCCTTGCTGGGCGAAGCGCGCTTCACCTCCGCGATGACTGCCATGGGCGCATCGCGCCTCAGGCGCTCCTCGAACCCGGCCGCCGCTGGCGCTGACGCAAGCCGCCGCTCGAGTTCGGGTTCGGGTACGGCCGCTTTCGCGGCTGCCACGTCCTTCTCGCGCCGGGAGACGATCGTGTCCAGGATGGTCGGGCTAGCCATCGGCGAGCTCCTGGCTCAGCGAGACGTAGTGATTGAGCACTTCGCGCGCACGCCCCGAGCCGATAGCCTCGCGCGCCAGGCGGACGCCCGCCGCGAGATCATCGGTACGGCCCGCCACCCAGAGCGCAGCGGCGGCGTTCATCACCACGAAGTCCGTCTTCGGGCCTTCCGCTCCGTCGAGGATGGCGAGGATGTCGCCCGCGTTCTCTTGGGCATTGCCGCCGGCGACGCTCGAAAGTGGGTGCGCGGGCAGCCCGAAGTCTCCCGGGCCGAATTTGCGTTCCTCCACCGCGCCCCGGGTCACCACCCATCCGTGCGTTGTCGCCGCGGGGCTGATTTCGTCGAGACCGTCATCCGAGTGGACGACGAGCGCGCGCTCAAGTCCGCGGAGTGCCAGCGCCTGCGCGACGAGCGGGCCGAGCGCCCGGGTTCCCACTCCGACGAGCTGGCGCCGGGGGTCGGCCGGGTTGGAAAGGGGCCCCAGGATGTTGAATACCGTGCGCACGCCCATTTCGCGGCGTGGCCCCCCCACGTGCCGCATGGCGGGGTGCACACGCTGCGCGAAGAGGAAGCAGAATCCGCAGCTATCGATGACCCGGGCGATTTGCTCGCCGCCAAGGTCGATGCGCGCACCCAGCGCCTCCAGCACGTCGGCGCTCCCGCACTTCGATGAGGCGGCGCGGTTGCCATGCTTCGCCACGCGCACTCCAGCCGCGGCGACTACGAACCCGGCCGCGGTCGAGACGTTGATCGTGTCGGTGCCGTCGCCGCCGGTGCCGCAGATGTCGATGGCCCCGGGTGCGGTGACGGGCTCCGCGTGCGCGAGCATGACGGCGAGGCAGCTGGCGATGATCTCGGGCGTTTCCCCGCGCACGCGCAGGGCCGCCAGGAAGGCGCCGATCTGGGCCGGCGTGGCCGCTCCCGTCATGATCTCCTCGAGGGCTCCCGCCGCGAGCGAACCATCAATCGAGCCGCCGTCAACGAGCGCACGAATCGCCTCCTGGATCACCATCGGCCCCCCTCCATTTCCAGGAAGTTCTTCAGCAGCTCCTTGCCGTGCTCGGTCGCGATCGATTCAGGGTGGAATTGCACACCCTCGACCTTCAGTTGCCTGTGCCGGACACCCATGATGACACCGCTCTCCGAGCGCGCCGTCACCTCCAGGTCCGCGGGGGTGGAGTCCGGCGTTCCCGCCAGCGAGTGATAGCGGACGGCCTTAAACCGGTCGGGGAGGTGCTCGAACACGCCTCTCCCGTCGTGGCTGATGACCGACGTCTTGCCGTGCTTGATCTCGCCGGCGCCGGCGACGGTGCCGCCGTACACGTCATAGATGCACTGATGGCCGAGGCAGACGCCGAGCACAGGCACTTTTCCGGCGAACTCGCGAATAACATCCCGCGAGATGCCCGCGTCGTCGGGGTCACCCGGCCCCGGAGAGATGACGACATGGTCCGGGTTGAGCGCCCGGCACTCCTCGAGCGTGACCTGGTCGTTGCGGAACACCTTCACGTCGGCGCCGAGTTCCGCCAGGTACTGGTACAGGTTGTAGGTGAAGCTGTCGTAGTTGTCGATGAGCAGAGTCGTCACCGGTCCATTCCCTCTTCGTTCGCAAGGTCGTCGCGGATGAGTCGCAGCGAAGCGGCGAGCTCTTCCGGTGTGCAGCCATAGCCCCGGCGGTCCAGGCGGAACTTCTGGCCCAGGTACGCCGGGTCGTAGGCGCCGGGCGAAGCGAGGTTCAACGGGTAGGCCGTACCCGGCTCGCCCATCAGCGCCACCAAGAAGTAGCCGTCGCCCGCCAACCGGGTGAAGCTCGCCGACTCCTTCAACAGCGGCACCAGCATGAGTTCGATGCCGCCGGTGCGGTAGAACCGGACGCCCACGTGCGTCACCTGTTTCGCCATCCCGGTGGTCATCGGCCGAACCCGTCCCCGGCCACGATGGTCAACACTTCCCCGGGGTTGCTCGCCGTGAAATCCGGCATGGCATCGAGCAAGAGCTCGGCGTCGAGCGTGCCCCAGAGCGCCGCGATCGAACGGATGCCAGCGTTGCGCGCCGCCCAGATGTCGGCCGGGCTATCGCCGATGAACACGGCCGACGACGGGTCGTCGGCGAGCATGCGGTCGAGCGCTGCGTGGATCGGCTCCGGGTCTGGCTTGTGATTATCGGTATCGTCGAATCCGACAACGGTGTGGAAGTACTGGAGAATGCCGGCCAGGGTCAGCTCTTCCGTGGCCCCCCAGGAGACCTTCGACGTGACGATTCCCATATCGAACCCGGCCGCGTGGAACGAGCGCAAGACCGCTTCGACACCAGGGTAGGGCCGGATGACGCGCGCCGAGCCGAAGTACCGCTCGCGGTACACGGAAGCGAACTTCCAGTAGTCATCACCGACTAATTTGCGGCCCAGGTCTTCGAGCGTGCCACCGCCATGGGAGCGCCAGAGCGCCTCGGGGTCGACTTTCGTGCCCAGGAGTGTCTCGTGCGCGTGCGCGAGGGCGCTCATCCGCCAGGGGAGCGTGTTGAGCACCGTGTCGTCGAGGTCCCAGAGGATGACGCTCATTCGGTCCTCCCCGGCCGCGGGATGCCGCGCTGCTCGAAGACGTCTTCCATCACCGGCCATGCCTCCAGCGCGGCCGGGAAGCCCGCGTAAGCGGCCACCATGCGCATGGTCTGGACCAGCTGCTCAGGCGTCGCACCGTGGTTCAGCGCTCCGTTGATGTGCGTGCGCAGGGTGCCGCCTGTCTTGCCCGTCGCGGCGAGCATCGCCACCACCAGCAGGCTGCGCGTCCGCCGGTCGAGCGCGGAATGGGCCCACACCTGCCCGAGTACCCAGTCGATCTGGTCGTCGGCGAGTTCCGGTTGCTGGCGTGCCGCCATCGCCGCCACCCGCTCCGGGTCGGCCCCGGTGAGCGTGCGGAGGACATCCATGCCCGCTTCCCGGCCTGGCGGGTGGTGGCGTTCCCCGCCGGGTTCGGCTGCAACCGGCCGGCCCGGCGCCTGGAGTTCGCCCCCCAGGGCAGCGAGGATCGCCGCCGTCCGGTCCTCGGGCGTGCGCACTCCAAGCGCCTCGAGGATGGCGTTGCGTTCCCGCTCATCCATGTCGATGGCGTCGATCTCGTCGATGGCGAACCAGCCCCCGCCATGCCCGGCCGGTACCACCGGGTCGCCGGTCCATTCGCTCGCGGCATAGAGATTGAACACGATCTGGCCCTGTTCGGTCGGGAAGAAGTGCGTCTGCAGGAAGTCCTCCTCGATTGCCGGGGCGAACACTCCGAGGCGTCCGAGGATGTCATCCATTTCGCGGTCCACGTCGTCGGCGTGCTCGGGGAGGGGGCCCCCGGGCAACGCCCACGGGGCATCGGGCCGTGGCCTGACCAGGAAGAGCCGGCCATCGCGCTCGAGGATCGCCGCCATGCGAATGTCCTGCTTCATGTCGTCCTGATCGCCAGCGTGGCCAGCACGCTCAACAAGAGTATGCGGAGCGAGGGAACCATGGGGCTCGCTGCCACCTCGTTGCTCCCCAGCCAGAGGCCCGATGCGGCGGGCACGTCGGGCCGCCACTCCCACACCGTGTAGAAACCGCTGAACCGCTCGCGTTCCTCATCCGGGTTGCGGTAATCGAACGCGCCCTGTGCCCAGATTGCAGTCGCCTCGATGCCGAGCTGATCCCACAGGTGGGCGCGCAGCTCGGCCTTGCGGTCGTCAGCCATGGGGCGGAACACCCCGCCCGGGAGCCCAAGCTGTTCCCCGTAGGCGCGCAGGAACACGCGCTCGTCTCGCACGAGGATCCCGTACACGCAGTCCGGGCGCCGATCGCTCACGCTTCCCTCCGGCAGAAACGGCTAGCCATAGCCCAGGCTCCCGGTCTTCATTTCCGCGGTGGCTATCTCCGCCTGGTCGATGGCCCGCATCAGTGCCCGCATCTTGTTCACCGTTTCGAAGTACTCGGTTTCGGGCACCGAGTCGTAGACGATGCCGCCGCCCGCCTGGAGATAGGCAAACCCATCCTTCACCAGCAGAGTGCGGATGGCGATGCAGGTATCGAGGCTGCCCGAAAAGCTGGCGTAACCCACGGCCCCGGCATAGATGCCGCGCTTCGATGGCTCGAGCTCGGCGATGATCTCCATCGCCCGCACTTTTGGCGCGCCGCTCACCGTCCCGGCAGGGAATACCGCCCGGAACGCGTCGAACTGTGTCTTGCCCGCCGCCAGCCTGCCGGAAACGTTCGAGACGATGTGCATGACATGGGAGTACTTCTCGATCTCCATCAGCTTATCGACGTGGACCGTGCCAGGGGTCGATACCCGCCCCACGTCGTTCCGCCCGAGGTCCACGAGCATGATGTGTTCGGCAAGCTCCTTTTCGTCGGCGAGCAGCTCCGCGGCGAGCCGTTCGTCTTCCTCCGGCGATGCCCCCCGCGGGCGCGTCCCGGCGATCGGGTGGGTGAAGACGACGCCGTCCTCGACGCGCACCAGCAGCTCCGGCGACGCACCAACGATCTGGAAATCCCCCATATCGAGGTAGAACATGTAGGGCGACGGGTTCACGATCCGGAGCTGCCGGTAGATGTTGAACGGATGGACCGCGACCTTCCGCCTGAGCCGCTGTGACGGCACCGCCTGGATCACATCGCCCGCGACGACGTACTCCTTGATCCGCTCGACCATGAGCTCGTAGCCCTCGCGGCCAACGTTCGATTCGGCCTGGCCGTTCGTCCGCAGCACCGCGCCCACTTCTTCGTGCGGGAGCTGGATCGTCGGGTTGTTGAGCTTTTCGACGATCTCATCGATCCGGAAGGCGGCCTGCCGGTACGAGGCATCGATGTCGCCATCGAGCCGGCAGTGGGCCACCACCTTGATGGTGTGGCGGATGTGGTCGAACACGACCATCGAGTCGCAGAAAAGGAAGATCGCCTCCGGGATGCCGAGTTCGTCCTTTTCCGGCGGGACAACCCGCGGTTCGAAGTGCCGCACGGCATCGTACGCCACATAGCCGATCGCCCCCCCGGTGAACGCGGGCACGCCCGGCACGGAAATCTCCTTGAAGCGGGCGATCTCCTGTTCGAGCGGGATGAGCGGATCGCCCTCCCACTCCTCGCCCGGCCCCGTCCGCAGCACCCGGTACGGCTGGGTGCCAATGAACGAGTACCGGGCCATGCGCTCGCCGCCTTCCACCGACTCGAGCAGGAAGGAATACTTCCCCGTCCGCACCTTGAGGAACGCGGAAACGGGCGTCTCCAGGTCGGCGGTCACCTCCCGGTAGACCGGCACCAGGTTCCCCAGCCCCTGTCCGGCGAGTGCCTTCACCTCATCGAGCGTCGGGTGCAGCATCCTAGTACTTCTCCAGGTACCCGAGGTCGAGGGCGTCGCGGACCATGCGCATGGTTTCCTGGGCGATTGCCCGGGCGCGTGTGGTGCCAGCCTCCAGTGCGTCGCGCACCTGGCGCATGTGCGCCTCGTAGTACGCGCGCCGCTCCCGGAAGGGATCGAGCAGGTCGTTGAGGACCTGGGTCAGCCGATCCTTCAGGACCTTGTTCGGGAGGCCGGAGGCTTCGTACTCCGCCTTCATCTGGGCAACCAGTTCCGTATCCGGGTCGAACGCGTCGAGGTAGAGGAAAACCGGGTTGTCTTCGACCCTGCCCGGCTCGGTCGCGCCGCGAGGTGGGCCCGCGTACATCCCGCGCACCTTCTTCGCCACGGTCTCGGCCGAATCCTTGAGGTCGATCGTGTTGCCGCGCGATTTGCTCATCTTGGCGTTGCCGTCGGTCCCCACAAGCCGGGGCACCCGGCCTACCAGGCCTTCGGGCTCCGGAAACACGTGCTTGAACCGCCGGTTGAAGCGCCGCGCCGTCTCGCGGGTCAGCTCAATGTGCGGCAGCTGGTCTTCGCCGACCGGCACCAGGTGGGCGCGGGGCATCAGGATGTTCGCCACCTGCATCACCGGGTACGTGTAGAAGGCCACCGGGACCGATTTCCGTTCCTGCGAGCCGTCTTCAGGCTCTTCCAGCGCCGCCATTTCGGCCTTGAGCGTGGGGTTGCGCTCCAGCATGGAGACCGGCAGAAACCAGCCGAGCAGCGTCGCCAGCTCGGCGTGCTCTGGCACCAGG
>CAYUVT010000174.1:0-6359 GCA_964448165.1 uncultured Anaerolineaceae bacterium
ACTACACCGGCGACGCTATCTCCGGCGCCGAGGCCGAACGCATCGGGATGATCAACTACGCCTGGCCGAAGGACGTGCTGGACGAGTACACCATCGGCCTGGCCGACAGGGTGGCGATCATGCCCGCCGACCACCTGGCGATCCTGAAGGTCAACATGAACCGCTTCTACGAGAACATGGGCATCTACTCCTCGGTCCGCAGCTCCACCGATCTCGATGCCGCCGGCCAGTTCACCAGCTTCAGCTACGGCTGGCAGGACAAGATGCGCGAGGCTGCGGAGGCCGGGACTGGCCTGAAGGGCGCCCTCGACTGGCGCGAAGGCCCTTACCGGAAGGAGACGCCGGGCCTGAAGCGCTGAGCGATGCCCGGATTGATGCGTGATATGATGCCTGCGGAGGCATCATCATGGTTATCAGCGAAACACGCCCGGCCACCGTGCGAACCACCGTCTCCCTCCCCGCGGACTTGCTTGCCCGGGTCGATGCCCTTGTTGCTCGTGGCGGAGCCGCCTCCCGCGCGGCTTTCATCATCGAAGCGTTGGATGCGGACCTGAAGCGGCGGGCTGAGGAGGAGATTGACCGGGCGTTCTACGAACTGGCCAACGACCCGGACCTCGCTGTGGAAGAGCGGGAACTCCATGCGGCCTTTGCCGGCGCCGACCGCGAGAGCTGGTCGGCGCTCAACGGGACCGACGGCGGCTGGCCCGGGTGAACCGCGGCGACGTCTACCTTGCTCGCCTCGATCCGGTTGAAGGCTCGGAACAGGCCGGAACCCGGCCAGTCGTCATCGTTTCCCGCAACAGCCTGAACGAGACGCGGACCCACGTGGTTGCCGTGCCGATTACGCGGAGCCGGGG
This sequence comes from uncultured Anaerolineaceae bacterium, assembly GCA_964448165.1. Taxonomy (GTDB): domain Bacteria; phylum Chloroflexota; class Dehalococcoidia; order Tepidiformales; family Tepidiformaceae; genus Amarobacter. The sequence goes on from CAYUVT010000174.1 coordinate 858, forward strand.
TTCGCGGTTGCTGCCGAGCCAGGTCGTGATCCCGGAGGGCGATGGCGGCCTCACCTCTGAGTCGGTGGCTCGCACGGAGCACATCCGGGTGCTTGCGAAGTCGCGGCTGATTCGCAAATGGGGCGCGCTCTCGCCGGGATCGTTGCGCTCCGTAGAAGCGGCCTTGCGAATTACTCTCCAGTTGTAGCCGGCCTCGCCTGAACCGTCACTCCTCGCTCGCGAGCCTGCCCGCCGCTATCCCCACGAACACCCCCAGGACCGTCTCGATGATGTGCGTGAGGGTCGTGCCGATCGCCGCATCGCCGCCGGTGGCGCCCAGCACCACCAGCCCCGCGAGCGAGATGAGGAGCGCCGCCGCGAGCACAGCAACAATGACCGAGACCAGCCGGCCGACCGGCACGTCCTCGCTCATCGAGCTGCCACCCGGCCGCTGCCGCGGTTGATGACGAGACGCTGCCCGGGGTGGCGGAGCGCGGTAGCCGGCAGCATGGCCGCAGCGCGCGCCAGGATGGCAAGCGCTCCCAGCCACCGGACCAGCGGGAACGCCGGGTGAAGGACAGTGATAGCCATGGGGGACCTCCAGCGGTGGTCCCGCCAACGTCGCGCCTGGAGGCGAGAGCGCCAAGGCGCCGCTGGCAGGGCGTCAATAGCTGGCACAAAGAACGGGCGGCTCCGGTGGGGGGAGCCGCCCGTGGAGGCTGGAGCGGGCAGCGGGCTATTGCAGGCCGGCCCGCATCCGCTCCTTCTGCATTTCAAGCTCCCGTTCCATCCGCTCCCGTTGATTGGCGACTTCCTCGGCCGTGAACACCCCGGGCGCTCGCTCATCGATCGCATCGAGCCCCGGCTGCTCGAGCCGGTGGTCGTCGAGCTCATCCTGGCGCAGGCGCAGAATGGCTCGCGGGCCATCGACCTCCGCGATGTGGGCGCAGGCCAGCCAGTAGTCTGGCGCCCAGGGGATGTCGACCTTGAAGTAGTCGCCCCGTACCTCTTTCACGTACCCGAACTGCTTGCCGTCGCTCGTCCAGATCGATGCGCCGGCCGCCGGGTGCTGGATATTGGATGTCGTGCTCATGGCGGTTCCTCCTTGCGGGACGCTGCCCGCCATGGTGGACCCGGCCGCATCACGGATGCGCTGCGACGGCGGACGTGCGCATTTCATTCGCATAACAGCGCGAAATCTTCACAGAGCGGAAGGGCGTGTCCCTGGCGGGCTCAGACCGGGGCCGCGGCGTAGCGCTCGTTGATCCTGGCCAGCCAGCGCGCGTCCCGGCCATTGGCGCGCCGGTCGAGCCGCTGTTCGAGCAGGCTCCGGGCGCGCTCGATGCGCCCCGCGCGGAGGTTGGCCTCGATGAGCGTTTCTTCGAACACGTCGCGCTGGGCGTGGCTGCCGCCCAGCCGGATGACCTCGGGCGCGGCCGTTTCGAAGAGGTTGGCGGCGAGATTCCACTCCCCCGCGGCGAACGCCGAGTAGCCCTCGGCGAGCGTGAGCAGCATCGGCCCGGCATACACCTTCCCGCCGGCCGAGCGGTCGCGCAGCTGGCCGATAAGCGTGGTAAGGCGCGCCTGGTCGTTCGTAGCGCACCAGGCCATCATGCAGTGCGCATCGGCCCAGACCATGCTCGAACGCGGGAACGAACGCGCCGCGAACTCGGCCACCTCCCCCCAGGGGAGCTGGTCCGCCGGCCGCTCGGTGAGCGTGCAGCGCCAGAGTAACGATGCCGCGTCGGCGATGGTCCCGAGGGCGGCCGAGGTCGACACGCTCGGCTTGATCACCGCGTCGTACAGCTTCAGCACCCGGTCCAGGTTCCCGGCGGCCAGCTCGAAGAGCGCCAGGTGCCAGTGGTTGTGCCCATAGAGCTGGTGGGCGGGGTCGTACCCGATGAGCCAATCGCGCATGAAGGCCGCGCCGCCCTCGGCGTCGCCAGTTTCGTAGGCGATGTGGGCGACCGTGTGCGAGGCGTGGCCGTTCCGTTCGTAGCCCGCGAGCGAGCGTTCGACGGCTACGCGCGCCTCCTCGTGGCGGAAGAGCTCGTTGTAGGCGAAAGCGATCTGCGAAAGGAACCACCAGTCGTCGCCGTAGCTCGCCGCCAGCGGCTCCAGCAGGGCAAGCTGCTCCTCGTTTCGTTCGAGCCGCCCGCTGAAGCCGATGAGGCCATAGACCCCGCACGCCTGGGAAAGGACGAACGCATCGAGCGGGAACTCGGCGATGTGCGCGCGGAGCTTCGCGAGCGCTCCCACCGGGTCGCCGTCGACGGCAGTGGCGATGCAGTCGATGTGCTGCTGTTCGCGGCGGGTCGCGCCGGGGGCCAGCTCGCGGGCGCGGGTGGCGGCGGCCTTCGCCTCGGCCGGCCGGCCCCGGAACTGGAGCATGCGCGCCTCGGCGATGTGCGCGAGGGCGAACCCCGGGTCTTCCTCGCGGGCGGCGGCGAAGCACCCTTCGGCCTGCGCCTCGGCGGCAAGGGAGTGGTCGAGCCCCCGGGAGTACAGCTCGGCCGCCTGCGCGGATGACGTGGTAAGGGCGAGGCCGTAGCGGTCGGTGAAAGGCATGGGTGCTCCCGTGAGCGCGTTTCTACGCGCGCAGTCTACGGGAAATGCGGGCCGTTATGATCCGCCGCCAAACCCGGAAGGGGCTCCCGCGCCTGCGGCCGGCTGCTCCATCAGGCCCCGTCGGTCGCCCTGAGGACGATCTCGCGCTTCAACCGCTCGAACTCCTCGTCCGAAATGAAGCCGCCCTGCTTCATCCGCACCAGCTCCGAAAGGCGGGCCATGCCGTCGTCGAAGTCGGGGTCGACCGGGCGCAAACGCTCGCGCGGGTCGGAGGTGGCGGCCGGTGTCTGCACCGGCCCCGGCGTGCCCGGTGCGTCCGCGGGAATCACGCGCTCCACCCGCTCGCGGGCTGCCTGCGCGGCGGTGTGCGGCGGCTCCGGGTCGCGCCGCCGGGCGCTGCCCCAGCTCCGCAGAAAGAACCAGGTGGCGAACGCGGAGAAAACGAGCAGGATGATCGCCCAGGGGATGAGGGCGCGCGGCCCCGAGACGCAGAACTGGGCGCTCGAGACATCGCAAATGTCCTGGCCGCGCGAGTTCCGCGATGGGCGGTTCGCCGCCTCGATGGAGTACCAGCCGACCGCCAGCCCGGGGAACCACACCAGCGCGAGGATGAGGGCGCGGTCCAGGCGGGAGACGAGCCAGCCCAGCGCGTCGCCGGTTTCGCGGCCGCGCACGAGCCGGGCAACGCCGTTGCGGCCGCGGATGGCGGCGATCCAGAGGAGCACGGCGCCAAAGAAGATCTTGCCCTGGCTCCAGGGGTAGTCGCGGCCGGCCATGGCATCGCGCAGGAGCACGATGCCCGCGGCGGTGATGGCCAGGGTCAGGGCCCAACCGAACGCGCGCCCGAGCCTGCCGGGCCCGCCGGGCTCGCCGGGGGCCCGGCCGAAGATCATGCGGAAGGTTTCGAGGAGCATGCCCGGGTCCTGTGGTGTTCTTCGGGATAAGACCGCTTGCCCGGCGGGATCTTACGCGCTCGATGCGCGGCGTCACTTCTCCCTTCCCGCGAGTCCCGGTACGCTTCGGCGCGATGGGCCCCCGCATCCTCATCCTCGCCCGCGGACACCTTGGCAGCCACATGTCGGCGCCCGGCATCAGGGCCACGGCACAGGCGCGTGTGCTCGCCGAACACGTGCCGGGCGCGCGCGTCACCCTCGGGGCGCCGAACCACGACTTCGAGCAGCCCGCCGACGGCGCCTTCGAGGTGGTCCGCTGGAGCGCGCGCAATCTCCTCGGTCTCGTGGCCCGGCACGACATCGTCATCTCTTCGGGCCTGCCGCCCCACCTGGCGGCGTTCTTCCCGTGGCGCCGGATCGTGGTCGACCTGTTTTCGCAGTATGCGATGGAATGGATGGAGGTCGGGCGGCAGCACCACCAGGGCTACAAGCGCCACGCCTGGGTGCAGCGCACCCGCACCGTGCTCGCCATGCAGCTGACCATGGCCGACTTCGTCCTCACCTGCAACGAGCGCCAGCGCGATAGCTACATCGGCATGATGGTCTCGCTCGGGCTCATCTCGCCGAACGCCTACGACAACGACGCGACGCTGCGCCGCTACATCGATTCGGCTCCGCACGGCATCCGCCCCGAGCTGCCCGAGCCGGGGCGCAACGTGTTCCGCGGCGTGCACCCCGGGTTCAAAGAGAGCGATAAGGTCATCATCTGGAATGGCGGCATCATCCAGTGGTACGACCCCGCGACGCTCCTCGAAGCGCTGCGCATCCTTGGCCGCGACGACATCAAGCTCCTCTTCCTCGGCGCCGCCTACCCGGGCATCAAGGACCTGGGCAAGGGCGTCCGCTTCCAGGATGCCAAGGCGATCGCCGAACGCAACGGCCAGCTCAACCGGACCGTCTTCTTCGAAGAGGGCTGGGTCTCGCACGAGACCGCGAAGCGCTATGTGCAGGAAGCCGACATCTCGGTCTGCTCCTACTTCGATAACCTGGAGACGCGCTACAGCCACCGGACGCGCTTCGTCGACCTGATCTGGGCCGAGCTGCCCTTCATCTGCACGCATGGCGATGTCCTTGCAGAAGAAGTGGCGAAGAACGGCTGGGGGCTCGTGGTCCCTGAGGAGGACCCTGAGGCGCTGGCCCGCGCCATCGAAAAGCTGATCGACGACCGCGAGTTCCACGCGCGCTGCAAGGCGAACCTGGCCGCGGCGCGGGCCTCGCTCCAGTGGGACGTAACCATGGAGCCGCTCATCCGCTTCTGCTCCGACGAGCGCCCGCCGGTCTCGCCCAAGTGGGAACGCTTCCCGGGGCTGGTCCAGCGCGTATTTACCTACGTGACGCGCCGCGCCATCTTCCAGGTGCTGGATAACCGCGACAAGCGCAAGGACCGCGAGCGGGACCGGAGAGAGAAGGCCGCCGAACGGGCGAGGGCCGCGCGCGAGGCGCGGGCGGGGCAACGGGAACCGGCCCCTGCCGGGCCCGGGGAGGCGGCCCGATGAGCTCTGCCCGGTGCGCTTTCGGCTGTCCGCGGCCTGCCATGGGAGCCGGCCAGTGAAGATCCTCGTGCTTTCGCGCGCGGCCGTTGGGCCGAAGATGGCCTCCCCGGGGATCCGCGCCTACCAGCTCGCCGGTGCGCTCGGCCGCGCTATCCCCGAGGCCGAAGCGACCCTCGCCATCCCCGGCGACCGCGGGGAAATCGCCCTCCCCGCCCCGAATGTGCGCATCCAGGCGTGGCAATCCAACAGCGAAGCAACCTTCCTGGCGGCCAACCACGATGTCACCGTCTCGCGGAACTTCCCGCCCCAGTTCGTGCGCCTCATGGGCAAGACCCTGCTCGCCCTCGATGCCTTCACGCCTCTCTACGTGGAGTGGATGGAGCTTTCCCGGCGTGATTTCCCGCCCAACCTGCGCCGCACCTGGATGGCCAGCAACCGCTGGTACCTGAACCTCCAGCTCACCCTCGCCGACTTCATGTTCTGCGCCGATGAGCGCCAGCGCGACATGT
>CAYUVT010000175.1:0-6344 GCA_964448165.1 uncultured Anaerolineaceae bacterium
GGCTTGCGGATTTCGAGGTCCTGTTCGCCGTGAAGGAGCATTACCGGGTTGAACTGGAGGCCAGGCACCATGCCGATGCCGCCAAGCGACCCGAGGGCCGGGATGACGCCGAAGCTGGGCAGCACCTTGAGGTTCTTCTCATAGGTGTAGGCCAGCTCGTTGGGGTCGGTCTGGGGCACGCCGGCGCCAACGCCGAGGTGGTACAGGATGACGCGGTCGCGGTCCCAGCGGAACGAACCGCCCTTGATTTCGGCGCCGAGCGCTTTCGAGGGGTCGATGGGCATGCAAGCCTCCTGGTTACGAGAATGGACGGGAGTTCCGAACGTGGTTCGGTCTGCGCTGCAGAGGGTACCAGATCGGGGCGCGAGGGGATGGACGAAGGGCCTTAGCGGCCGGACTGCCCCCGGTTTGCCGGGCCTGCGCCGGGAAGGCTGACACCCGCGGTTTCCGCCCGCCGGTGGAGGCCATTCGCGTTGCCCGGGATCTCCCGGCCGCTGTTCCCGGCCATCAGCGCCGGAGGTTCGGTCTCCTCACCCTCCGGGGCCGCGCCGCCGGCGCAGTCCAGGCCGGCACATTGTCCCTGCGGTTGCTGCTCGGCCTGTTCCGCCGGTGCCGAAACGGGGGTGGTGGCCGGTTCCGGGGTGGGCTCCGGTTCCACATCGGCCGCGATGTTGACGATGCGGATGGGTGGCGGGGGTGTGGCTGTGGTCCCCGCGGCCGAGACGCCCGCATCGTCTGAGGCAATGCCATAGACGCGCAGCGGCGGGACCGGCGTGGCCGCCGGGGCGGGATCTGCCGCCTCGGCAGCAGGGGCCTGCACCTGGGCAGCGGCCGCGACCGCGACATCGGCGGGGTAGCTGGTGAACAGTTCGTGCAGCGGCGGTGGCGTGATCTCCGGCCGCACATCGACCACCACCACGCGGGCCTCGGGCGCCTGGCTCCGGGGCTGGAACGGCCCCCATTCGGCGCGCTCGGCGGTGGTAATGGCCAGGCCAGTCACACCCACGCCGAACAGGAAGGCGGCCAGCAGCAAGGGCGCTCTGCCTGTCATCCGCGCGATCATGCCCCCTTGCACCGGATGCTGCCACCGTTGTAACCCCCCTGTATACAGAAATGCAACACCGCGTAAACGAATTCGGCCCTGCTGAACGCGGTGCGCGGAGCGGAGAAGGAAGGGTTCGGCCGAAAAATCGGGGAAAACCCGCGCCCCGCTCCAGCCGCTGGAGGCCCACTCGCCCGGGGGGCCGAACGGCCCGGATTGGTGATCCCGGCCGGCCGGTATCTCCGGTCTGGCGGCTGTGTTAGGCTCGAACGACAACCCTAACGTGAGGGTAAGGGCACTGATCGACTGGTTCCGACGAACGTTTTACGCGCTGGAAAACGGCCAGTTCCGCCTGCTCTGGATCGGCACGCTCTTTTCGTTCCTGGGCATGCAGATGCAGGTGGTGGCCCGCGGCTACCTGGCCTACGACCTGACTGGCAAGAACAGCGCTCTCGGCGGCGTGATGCTCGCCTTCGGCGTGCCCCAGCTCCTGCTCGGCCTCTGGGGCGGCGTGCTCGCCGACCGCCTCCCGAAGCGCAACCTCCTCTTCGTTTGCCAGGGCATCATCGCCCTGAACTCCGCCTGGGTCGCCATCATGATCGAGCTCGGTCATCTCCAGTACTGGATGCTCATCGTTGCCGGCGTTGTCCAGGGCGGAGGCTTCGCCTTCGTTGGCCCGGCCCGCCAGGCGTTCATCGGCGACCTGGTCGGCCGCGATTCCATCGGCAACGCGGTGGTGCTCCAGCAGCTGAGCATGAATAGCACGCGCGTCATCGGCCCCTCCCTTGCCGGCGCGTTCATCGCGGTCGCCTTCATCGGCACGGGCGGCGTCTACTTCATGACGACGGCCGGGTTCTTCATCGCCATGTTCACCCTGCTCCGGCTGCCGCCGGGGAACCCCAGCCCGCGCGAAACACCGGCCTCGCCACTGGCCGACCTTGCCGATGGCGTGCGCTACGTGGCGAAGCGCCCTTCGATCCTCCTGCTCATCCTCACCTCGTTCGCCGTCATCATGATCGGCTTCCCCTACCAGTCGTTCCTGCCTTCGGTTGCGAAAGACGTGTACGGCGTTGGCTCAGGTGGCCTGGGCATGTTGCAGTCGGCCGGGGCCGTCGGCGCTGTGGTGGCCACGGTGTTCGTCGCCACCTACGCCAGCAGCAAGAAGGCGTGGGTGGCGCAACCGGTGCTGGCCGTCGCGTTCGGCCTCTCGCTCGTGGGCCTTGGCATGGCACCGGGCTTCACCCTTGGCCTGGTCGCGATGGTCGCGGTGGGCGCACTCGCCAGCGGGTTCCAGGGGGTCAACAACTCGCTCACGATGTCGAGCACCGACGCCGCCTACCACGGGCGCGTGCAGTCGATCTCGATGCTCAGCTGGAGCATGTTCGGCCTGGCGGCGCTGCCCATCGGCATCCTGGCCGACCACATCGGCATCCAGGAAACGATGGTGGTCCTGGGCGCGACGGTCATGTCGCTGGTGGTGCTGCTGCAGCTCTTCGGCCGGAGCGATGCCGTTGCCACGGATCGCCAGGCGCGCGCGCACATGACCGAGCGGCGAGCCGAGGTTGGGGGCACGGCCGGGGGAAGGTAGAGCCTGAGCCCGGCCAGAGGAGGGGCTACCGAATCGGCGCGCTGTTCCTTTGCGGCGAGCTCATCTGCGAGGCCGATGGGACGGTGGTGTTCCGCTGCCCTCGGTGCAAGCGGCCGAATCAGAATGTCGGCACGGTGACTCGACATGCTACGATACCGCGGCCGACCGCTCCTCATGCCTCGCGGATCGAGACCAGCGGAGGACTCGCGCCATGGGCCTAAGCAGAAGAACGCTTCTCAAAGGAGCCCTGCTCGCGTCAACGGGCGTCGCGTCGAACTTTCGGTCTCCGGCACTCGGAGCTCTCGGGGAAACGCCGCCGCTTCGGGTGCTGGCGGACCGCTTGGGATTCCGAATCGGCTGCATCACGAACCCGGGCGGGGCGGACTACGAGCGGTATCGCGAGCGGTTGCGCGCTATTCAGAAGCGAGAGTTCAACGTCGGCTCGGAGTGGGCGTCCTGGAACTTCATAGAGCCGAGCCGTGGCACGAGGGACTTCCGGTGGTTGGAGTATCAGCTGGCGGAAGCCAAGGTGAAGGGACTCAGCACCTTTGGCTACAACCTGATCAACCCTTCGTTAGGCGGCGGGTTGCCGGTGTGGGTCCAGGATGTCACTTCGCGAGCGGACCTCATTGCCAGCCTTACGAGCCTAGTAACTGACACTTTGACGTACGCGAAGGGGCGAGTATACGCCTGGAACGTTCTGTGTGAATCCCAGCCGCCGCAAGGTGACATATTTCAGTCTCTCATTGGCCCAGAATATATAGAGATCATATTCGCGGCTGCACGAAAGGCCGATCCTTCCATTTTGCTCTGCTACACGGACTATCAGAATGCTGCTGATGACATCTTCAATCCGAGGTACCGTCTTACGAAGAGGATCGTAGACGATCTTCGAGCGGCTCATATCGTCGATCTTGTCGGCATCGAGAATCCGGCATATTGGGCTGCTAACCCGACTGATTACGGGACTTTAGTTTCGGGATTTCAGTCGTACGGTGTTCCTATCATTATCACCGAGTTCGCTGTGCCGATCCATCCGCTATCCGGAACGCAGGAAAGCAGATATAGCAAGCAGGCAGACATCTACGCAACGGTTCTGCAAGCAGCATTGGACTCTGGCGTCTGCCGAGATTTCCTACTTGAAACTATTGGCGATAATCTATCGATGTGGGAGACGGCTGTCGGTAGCCTCCCGAGCGTCTTCCCGGATAACGATCCAACTCCATTTGATGACGATTTGCAGCCCAAGCCAGCCTACTACGCGATGGCTTCCGTGTTACAGAAGGCGGTCGACGCGCGGTTCAGATACCGATCGCGCTTACCTCTGCTTGCGACCGACCGATAGGACGGGGACCAGGCCCCCACAAACCGCGTGGTCGGCGGTGTTTCGTGGTCAGCGACGGGCTGAGCGTCCTGCGAAATTCGGAACGCTGATGGGTGCTGGACAGGCGAAACCGTAGGCAGCAGGTATCCAAAAAGAGCACCCAGCGCGCCGACGCCGGAGCCCCCCGCGGGGCCGGAGTGAATAGCTTCGTCCCGTTTTCGCTGGCCGGGGAAGGGGCAGCCGGTGAGGATCGAGTGGAAGTCCAACCTTCACGGCGCCGCCCGCTGCCCGGCTGAGCCCTGAGGCGCTCGGCGAAGGTGTGGCGTGCGGCCTGACGGTGGGCATGGCGCAAGCGAGGACGGAGCCTCGCGACTCCGCCGCCCTGCCGCCCTCCGCCCCTCGCACTTCCACTACAATCCCGGCATCCACCGCCGGGAGGCCCCCATGTTCCAGGAAGGCAGCTTTCGCGGGTTCGAAACCGAATTGCGCGGGCCGGGCATCGCCGTCATTACCTTCAACCAGCCCGAACGCCTCAATGGGCTCACCCAGGCCATCAAGCGCGACCTCATCGAACAGCTCACGCAGGCCCAGATGGACGACCGCGTGCGCGTCGTGCTTTTCACCGGCTCCGGGCGCGCCTTCAGCGCCGGCGACGACATCACCGGCCGGCCGCTGCCCCCGGGAACCCAGCTCGTCCCGGATATCTACCCCGGCCATCGCGAGGCGATCGGCACCTACGAGGGGCTGCGCGTGCTCTCGCAGACACTCAACTCGGCCGTTCGCAACCTCGACAAGCTCAGCATCGCGGCCATCAACGGCATCGCCATCCAGACCGGGCTGTCGCTCGCGCTTTCGTGCGATTTCCGCATCGCTTCGAAAGAGGCGCGCCTCGGGAGCGCCACCCTGCGTTTTGGCCTGCTGCCCGATGAAGGCGGCCAGTACCTGCTGGTCCAGCTCATGGGCGTCGCGAAGACGATGGACTTCCTGATGCACAAGCGCATCGTGACCGCCGATGAGGCACTCGCCCTCGGTCTCGTGCACGAAGTCGTCGAACCGGCCGAACTGACCACGCGCGCGATGGCGCTCGCGGCTGAGCTGGCCAACGGCCCGCAGGTCGCCATGCGGCTGCTGAAGCGCACCATCTACAACGCGGCCGAGATGACCTGGGCGCACGCCCTCGATGACATCGCCGCCAAGACGGCGATCAGCGACCACCATCCCGATGCGCGCGAGGGTGTGGCCGCCTTCCGCGAACGCCGCGAACCACGCTTCAACCAGTGGCTGGAGCAGGGCTGATGTGTTGACCGGGATGGCGGCAGCCGATTTTGAAGGTAATGCTGCCCCGTAACCAACTATCAACCATCGCTGGCCGCAGCCCCACGTATGTGGCCTAATCAGGCAATGAGCACCACGCCGCAGCCCCAACGGCGTCTGGAGCGTCTTCCTGGCCCGCGTTTCGCCGCGCCCGGCGAGCCGGCGAACCAGGACGACCCCCAGGGCATCTGGCTCGCGGAGGATGTCCCCGCACCCGTGGATACGAACGGTGAGGACCCGACAACGGCCTGGATCCTGCGCGACACGCGCCGCTGGGCGCCCCAGCACGGCGCCAGGGGGCGTTCGGATTCGGCCCTCCCGGGGGCCTTCTTCCCCGTCGAGCCGGGCGCGCCGGCGCTGCCCGCCCCCATGCCCGCGGCCGAACTCCCGGCCATCCCCCGGGCCAGCGCCGGGCGCCAGGCGCTCCTTCGCGAAGTCATCGAGACCGCGCTGCTCGCGATCCTGGTCTTCCTCGCCGTGCGGGCCAGCATCCAGCACTACCGCGTCGAAGGCCAATCGATGGACCCGACGCTCGCGGATGGGGAATTCCTCCTGGTGAATTCGCTCGTCTATGCAAAGGTCGATCTCCAGGCCATCGCGCGCTGGGTGCCGGGCTGGAACCCGGGCGGCCCGGCCGAGCGCCACGTCTTCCACGGGCCCGAACGGGGCGACATCGTCATCCTCCACCACCCGGTCACCGGCCAGGAACGGGAGCTCGTCAAGCGCGTCATCGGCCTGCCGGGCGAGCGGCTCCGCATCCGTGATGGGGTGGTGTACATCAACGGGCGCGAACTCATCGAGCCGTATGTGAAGGAGCCATGGCGGGGAGACCTGCCGGAGCTCACCATCCCGGAAGGCATGTACTTCGTGATGGGCGACAACCGGAACAACAGCCTGGACAGCCGGGTGTTCGGACCCGTGCGCGAGGACCTGGTTGTGGGCAAGGCGATGGCGAGCTGGTGGCCGACGAGCAAGATCGGGCGTGTGCCGAACGAGGAGCCGCAGCTCGCGCCGGCGCCCTACTAGCAGGGTGCTGAAGAAGTCGAGGATCGCGGGTTGGCGGTTGAGCATCGATC
>CAYUVT010000176.1:0-6322 GCA_964448165.1 uncultured Anaerolineaceae bacterium
CCGCTTCTGCATGGAAGCGTGCCCCTACAAAAAGATCTACTTCAACTACGACCGGCACGTGGGACAGCAGTGCATTGGCTGTTTCCCCCGGATCGAGGCGGGAGTGGCACCTGCCTGTGTACGGCAGTGCCCGGGCCGGGCTGTCTTCATTGGCTACCTCGATGACGAAGACAGCCCGGTCCACCGGCTCGTCAAGGAATGGAAGGTCGCGCTCCCGCTGCACGCGGAAGCCGGCACGGGCCCGAACGTGTTCTATGTTCCCCCGCTTTCCCCGTACCGCCTCAAGGAGGACATGAGCATCGACTACGAGACGCCGCGCATTCCGCCAGAGTACCTCGAGTCGCTCTTTGGGCCGGGTGTACACAGCGCCCTGGCCTTGCTCAAGAGCGAGATGGAGAAGGTGCGCAACGGCGGTTCCTCGGAAATGCTCACCACCCTCATCGCCTACAAGTGGCAGGAGCTGCTTGGCCCGTTCACGGTCGACCCTGCCACGCTGACACCAAACGGCAGCGGCCATTAAGGGGGAAATCCATGTTCGTCTACTCGCTCGCCGGCCTGCAGGTCGATGGCGGCCCGATGCAGGAAACAGAGCTGCCCGACAACGAGACCACGGCGCGAACCGGCGTCTACCAGTTGCTCGCGCGCCTCACATCCATCCCCGACAGGGACATCTACGAAGGCGCTGTCGCAGGGACGTGGGGCAAAGAACTCGCGGATGCGGGCAAGCTCCTGGCGTATCCGTTCGACTTCGGGACGGCGAGCATCGACGCCTCGGTGAGCCAGGAGGACTTCCAGGCAGAATTCCTCCGCGTCTTCGAGATCGGAAACGGTGCGGGGCCGGCGGCCTCGCTCTACGGTGGTGCGTACGCGGGCGACCGGATGCAGCGCCTGGAAGAGGTTGTCCGCTTCTACGAGTATTTCGGGCTTTCGACTTCGGCCGAAGACCCGCGGCCGGCCGACCACCTGGCGACCGAGCTGGAATTCATGAAGTACCTGACCTTCAAGGAGGCGGTGTCGTCATCGCCGCGCCTGCAGACCTCGTACCGGCGAGCACAGCACGACTTCCTGGAGCGGCAGCTCAGCACGTGGGTCCCGAGCCTCATCGAGAAGACCCGCGCCGCGGGTACCTGGCCGTACTGGGAGTGGGTGACCGCCACCGTCGGGGGGTTTATCGCCGCCGACGCCAACTACGTCGCGGGCGTCCTCGCCAGCTGAGGCGCCCGGCACCCGGACACAAGGTGAAGCAATGAACCCCACTACCGCTTCCCGATACCGCCAGCGCTGGAGCTGGGAACGCGCCACGTTCGGAACCCACTGCCTCAACTGCCTGGCGACGTGTCCCTACCGGGTCTACTCGCGAGACGGTGAAATCCTCTTCGAAGAGCCTGCCGCAGTCTACAAGCAGATCGAGGACGGGGTCCCCGACCTGAACCCCATGAGCTGCCAGAAGGGCAGCGCCTGGAGCATCCAGCTCGACTCGCCCGACCGCCTGCTCTACCCGATGCGGCGCAAGGGCGAGCGCGGCTCGGGCGAGTGGGAGCGCATCTCCTGGGACGAGGCACTCACCGAGGTCGCCGACGCACTCATCGAGGCGATCGACTTCGAAGGACCGGAGTCCATCGTCTTCGAGGAGACGGTTGAGGGCGGGCTCCTTGCCCAGGCAGCTTACCTCCGTTTCGCGGGACTTCTCGGGGCGACGACCCTCGATGCGAACGGCCTCATCAACGACTTTCCGGCCGGCCACCACATCACCTTCGGCAAGTTCTCGTGCGCGAGCTCGGTGGACGACACGTTCCACTCCGAGTTGATTCTCATCTGGCACTCGAACCCCTCGTACACCTCGATCCCCTACGCGCACTTCATCACGGAGGCGCGGTATCACGGTTCGAAGGTGGTGTGTATCGCGCCGGACTACAGTCCCTCGGCACTCATGGCCGAGCAGTTCGTCCCCATCCGTCCAGCGACCGACGCCGCGTTCGCGCTGGCGATGTGCCAGGTCATCATCGAGGAAGGGCTCTACGACCGGGCGTTTGTCCAGTCGCAAACCGACCTGCCGCTGCTCGTCCACAAGGGAACGCGGCGGTTCCTCCGCGGCCCGGAGTTCATGGACGGGGAACGCGAAGACCAGTTCTTCTGGTTCGACGAGACGACGGGCGAGATTGACCTGGCGCCCCGCGGCACGCTCGAACTCGAGGAATCGAACCCGGCCCTCGAAGGAACGTTCACGGCAACCGGCACCGACGGCAGCGCGCTCGAACTCACCACGGTCTGGGAGCTCCTGCGCGAACGGCTGCGAGAGTACACACCCGAAGCTGCCGGCGAGATCTGCGGCGTCAACCCGGAGGTCATCCGTGGCCTGGCCCGTGATGTGGCCAGGAGGAAGACCAAGATCATCGAGGGCTTTAACACCCCGAAGTATTACCACGGCGACCTGATGGAGCGGGCGATGTGCCTGCTGCTCGGCCTCACGGGCAACTGGGGGCGCCCCGGCAGCGGCATCCAGGGGCTCGCCCTGGCCGGGCTCGACGGCTACATGCTCTTTGGCATGAAGCAGAAGCGCGGCGTGGCCGAGACCATCCGCGTGATGGACGGCCTCGATGGGGCGCTGGAGGCCCTGCGTTCGCAGGACCCCGAGGCCTCGGACGAGATCCTCGGCTATGAGCTGCTGCAGCGCGGCGTTGCCGCCGGCACCGCCAGCCCTCCCGCGTTCTTCCACTTCTACCATTGCGGCTACCAGGAAACCTGGAACCGGGCGGATTGGTCAGATGGAGCGATGGGCCGGCCCTTCGAGGAGTTCGTTTCCGACGCGACCCGCCGCGGCTGGTGGGGAGGCCTGGTAAAGCCCGGCCCCTCGACCGACCCGCAGGTGCTCTTCATCGTCGCCACGAATCCGATCCGGCGGCAGCGCGGGGGTTCGGACACGCTTGTCCAGAACCTCTGGCCGAAACTCGAGAAGATCGTGGTTGTCGAAAACCGGATGAGCGCCACTGCCCTCCAGGCGGACATCCTGCTGCCCGCGGCAATGCAGTACGAGCGACCAAACCTTCAGTACGCCATCACGCACTCGTTCCACGTGGGGTTCTCCGAGCAGGCGAAGCCACCCGCCGGCGAGTCGAAGACCGAGTGGGAGATCTTCAAACTCCTGGCGCGCAAGGTCCAGGAGCGTTCGGTCGAGCAGGGCGTCACGGAGTACCTGGACGGACGCCGCCAGCCGCGGCGGCTCGACACGGTCGGCGACGCCTTTACATCGAACGGCACCTACGACAACGAAGAGACCGTGATGGATGAATGGCTCCGCGACAGCATCGAGGCGGGCACGCTCCCGGAGAACGGGACGCTCGATTCGCTGCGCGAACTGGGGACGGTGCGCTTTGCCGGGCTCGGGATGTTTGCGCCAGGGTTGTCGCTCGCGGCGAATGTCGAGCCAGACCGGACTATCACCGCCTTCGAGTGGCACGTGGAAGACGGCGTGCCGTTCCCGACGCTCACCCGGCGGGCACAGTTCCTCATCGACCACCCCTGGTTCCAGGACGCCGGCGAGGACCTTCCCTGCCACAAGGAGAACCCGGCCATCGGCGGCGATTACCCGCTGCTGGTGACGAGTGGCCATTCGCGCTGGACGGTCCACGCGGTGTCGATGGGGAACTCCATCCTCGCCGGGACCCATCGTGGCGAACCGCTGGCGATCCTGGGCAGCCGCGAGGCCGCACAACGCAATATCTGCGATGGCGACCTTGTGCGCGTCTCGAACGACCGGGGAAGCTACACCATCCGGGCGCGAGTCTCACCACGCGTGCGCCCCGGCCAGCTCATCGTCTACAACGGCTGGGAACCGCACATGTTCCCGGACTGGAAGGGCGCGAACGAAGTCGAGCCGGGGATGGTGAAGTGGCTCCACCTGGTGAGCCGCTACGGCCATCTCCGCTACCTGCCCTTCGGCTGGCAGCCGGTGCCTGCCGACCGCGGCGTTTTCGTGGAGGTTACGAAGGAATGACGACTGCACCAGCAAGCACCGCCCGGCCCGAGCCCATCACCCTCACGCCGGAAGAGCACGCCGCCATCGCGCGGGTCTTCGAGGGCGGCACCACCGTGTTCGGTGCGCTCTCGACGGTGCGCACCCGCCGCATCGGCCTGGGCTACCGGAGCGAGACCGGCGAGGAGGAGAACTTCGCCTGGTCGAGCCACCTGGTGGTGAAGCAGCGGGAAGGGCCGCTCGCCTTCGAATCGCCGAACCAGCCAGTACCCCTGACCGAGGTCGAGGAGGCGCTCATCGCCTGGGCCGCCCTCGGCCCCAACGGCATTGTGACCGCGGACATCCCGGTGCAGGGCGACCTTTCGAGCCTGATCTCCTGGGCCGGGCGAACGGTGCCCGCGTCCAGCAACGACCAGGGCGTCGACCTGTTCATCATCAACGACCAGGGGATCCACCTCTATCGCCCGGGCACCGAGCGGATGGCGCCGGTCGAGATCCGCGGGCCCGACGACTATTGGAAGATCCTCCACTGGTACCGCGCCGGCCGGGTGAAGATCTCGGATAAGCGGCCGGACGTGGCCTGGGCAACAGCCCCGCCCGGCACGCACAACGTGAACACCATGGGCGCGCTCCAGTACAACGCAAACCGCCCCGGCAGCACCTGGTTCCTGCCGGTCGGCGATGTCGGGCTGGAGTGGGTGAACCTGCTGCTCTCGTCGTACCAGTTCGGAGGCTTCTACCTCCAGGATGCCGAGACCGACAAGCCGGCTGGCTGCGACCAGTGGATCCGGCCCGGCTTCCTCGAAGTCGGTTTCCCCATCCCGATCTTCGATGAGCTGGCGCTGATGCAGCACGTGACCGAGGTCGCCTGCGTTGTCCAGAACATCCGCCTGGCCTGCGAGGCGATGGGCCTCGGCGCATGGGCGATGGGCGGCTACTCCGATGACCTGCTCCTGGGAGCCTACCCGGAGGTGGCGGCGGGGCTCGGGTTCTCGTTCCTCGAACGCGACCCGGCCCGGAACCCTTCGAAGACGGCGACGTGCCAGGGGCTGCCGGGAGTGCTCGATGCCTGCATGGCGCCCTCGCGCAAGTTCCCGAACGCTGAGGCGCTGGTGCGGCACGTGGTGAACCTGCGCTACCAGCGCGGCGCTCACCTTTCACCCATCGATAACTGGGGCGAGCGTAACCAGGGCCCCTTCACCGACGAGGCTCGTGAGCGCATCCTCCAGCACCCCCGGGCTCACATCCCTGAT
The DNA here is from genome assembly GCA_964448165.1 of uncultured Anaerolineaceae bacterium. GTDB lineage: Bacteria > Chloroflexota > Dehalococcoidia > Tepidiformales > Tepidiformaceae > Amarobacter. The sequence continues at coordinate 5,227 of CAYUVT010000176.1, forward strand.
TGGGTAGTGGAGGCCGCCATCGAGACGGTGAAGTACATCATCGACAAGTACGGCGCCGCGCCGGCCTACATCAACCCGGTCCGGGCGAAGTTCTCGGCCCAGGTCCATCACGTCGACCTGGACTTCTACCGGCGCTACCACACTGGCGGCGCTGAGCCCTACCTGGCCACGCCTCAGCTGCTCTCGCACTTCAGGGAGTGGCACCCGGGTATGCCCGACCTCTACCGGCGGGAGGGTTCGTGATGCCGGACTACACCCTCGACACCTGGCTCCTGATCCTCTACTCGTTCCTGCACGCCATCTCGGTCGCCGTGTACATTGGCGGGGCGGTCTCCATGGAGTTCGTCCTTGGTCCGGCGCAGGCCTCGATCCCACCGGCACAGGCCCAGGTGATGGGCCAGAAGACCGCAGACCGGTTCCTCTGGTTTGTCTGGGGTTCGCTCGGAATGATCCTGCTCACCGGCCTGCTTCGGCTCGAGCAGAAGCGCATGCTTGTGGGCGAATGGCCGTTCTTCCGAACACCCGGCGGGCTTTCGGGAGATTATGGCCAAACGCTCCTGGTGATGATCGTGCTCTGGTGTGTGCTCGCCATCAATGGCGCGCTCATCACGTTCTACTTCCGCCCCCGCCTGCAGGGAAAACTCGGCTCCGGGATGTCGGCCGCACAGGTCACCGCCGCCCAGAACGCCAAGATCCAGGCAGCAATCTGGGTGCAGCGAATCACTCGCACGGACATCGTGATCGCCCTCCTTATCGCACTCATGGGAGCGTCGCTGGCACGCGGAGGGCTCATCTGACCGGGGAACGGCGGACGGAAATGGGAGAGCTCGCTTGGACACGCTGCTCAGCTGGCTGCACACCGCGGCCTGGGCCATCTATGTCGGCGGGGCGCTGACCATGGAGTGGGTCCTGCGCTATGCCCAGCGGGAAATGCCCGGCTCCCAGGTCGGCATTGTGTGCAAGAACGCAGGCATGCGCTACCGCTGGCTGGCCCTCGGGTGCCTTGCGGTCATCGGCATGACCGGCGGTTGGATGGTGCTCCGCCTCGACGACGCCGAACTGCTCGCGCGCGAGGGCGCACCGGTGCTCAGCCTGT
>CAYUVT010000177.1:0-6303 GCA_964448165.1 uncultured Anaerolineaceae bacterium
ACCGCGGCCAGAACTACAGCCTGCTCCTGGGCGAAAAGGTCGCGGCACTGATGGATGAGGACGGCCGGGTCGTGGCGAACGCCCGGGGAGCGGGCATTTAGGCCGATCCTGCCCCGCGGCGCGTGCGCCTCTAGCAAGGCTTTCGGCTATAGTGTGCTCGATTTCACAAGCGAGAGGTCCGGTCGATGACCGCTGAACCCGGTGTGCAGGAGCTCCGAGAGCTCGTAGCCGAATTCGAGCCAGGGCGCGGGCACGTGATGCCAGCGCTCCACAAGATCCAGGACACGTATGGCTACATCACGCGTACCGCCATCGAGGTGGTCGCCCGTCAGCTGAATACCACACCGGCCCTCGTCTTCGGCACGGTCTCCTTCTACTCGGACTTCCGGACGCACCCCCCCGCCGAAACGGAAGTCGCCTGGTGCTGTGGCCCCGCCTGCCGCCTCAAGGGAGGCGATCGCATTCGCGAGGTGCTCCAGCAGGAGTTCGAGCTGCCCCTCAATGCCCAGACGCCCGACCACCGCATCGGTCTCCACATCGGTCAGTGCAACGGTACCTGTAGCGAGGCGCCCCAGGTGTGGGTCAACGGCGAAGTCGTCGGTAATCTGACCGTTGCGAAAGCGATTCGCCTCGCTCGCGAATTGAAGGCTGGCCAATGAACACCCGCCTCGAATCCATCATCTCTGCCGCCAGGCAATCCTGGGCCGCCGAACAGGCTTCGGGGCGTGTGCGAATCAACGTCACGCTCGACACATCATCGAAGGCCCGCGGGGCCGAAACGGTGCTTGCGAGACTCCGGGAAGCCGTCGATGCGAAGAAGCTGGTCGCCGACGTGGGAATCACCGGCTCCTGGGGCTTCTGCTGGATGGAGCCCTGCGTCACTGTCCGCACGGCGGCAGGCACCCAGACCGTGCTCTACGGCAACATCACCCCGGACCGCGTCGACGAGCTCATCGGGAAAGTGGCCGCCGGCCAGGACTGGCCGGAGATGGCGCTCGGCGTGGTCGAGGGCAACCCGACTCCTGATATCCCGCTGTTGTCGGATCACCCCTTCATGAAAGGGCAGGTCCGCCGCCTGATGGCGAACCTGGGCATCACCGACCCCGAGAACATCGACCACTACCTGGCTCGCGGGGGCTACGAGGGCTTTGGCAAGGCCCTGGAGATGGATGCCGAGGCCATCGTGAAGGAAATGCTCGATTCGGGCCTGGGCGGTCGCGGCGGTGGCGGCTTCCCCGCTGGCCGCAAGTGGGACTTCCTCCGCACCGCTACGGCTTCGCCCCGCTACCTGGTGTGCAACGCCGACGAAGGCGACCCGGGCGCATGGGTCAACCGCATCCTGATGGAGGGCGACCCGCACCTCATCATCGAAGGGATGCTGATCGCCGCGCTCGCGTCACACGCCGACGCCGGTTACATCTACATCCGCTACGAATACCCGCTCGCGTTCGCCCGCATGAAGAAGGCCGCCGAGCAGGCGTACGCAAAGGGGCTCCTCGGCAAGAACATCCTGGGCACGGGCAAGGACTTCGACATCGTCGTCTTCCTCGGCGCGGGCTCCTATGTCTGTGGCGAGGAAACGGGCCTCATCAACTCGATCGATAGCTTCCGGGGCATGCCCAGGATCAAACCGCCGTTCCCGGCCCAGGCGGGCCTCTGGAACAAGCCCACCAATGTGAACAACGTCGAATCCTATGCCAACGCGCCGATGATCATGCGCAACGGCGCGCTCTGGTGGAGCTCCGTCTCCGATGCGAAGGAGAAGGGAACCAAGATGTTCACCTTCTCGGGGCATGTGAAGCAGGCCGGCTGCATCGAGATCCCCTTCGGCCCCACCGTTCGCACGGCACTCGAACAGTATGCCGGCGGGCTCAGTGGCGATCGGCCGCTGAAGGGATTCCAGCCTGGCGGTCCGCTTTCCGGCGTGCTCCCTGCCTCGGATATCGACCTCACCCTCACCCTCGACCCCTACCGCGAGCGGGGCATGTTCCTCGGCTCTGGTGGCATCGTCTTCTTCGATACCTCGGCCTGCATCGTCGACATGTGCCTGTTCTTCCTGGGGTTCTGCGAGGACGAGAGCTGCGGACGTTGCACGACCTGCCACGGCGGCACCCAGCGGGCGACGGAGATCCTGCGCCGCATCAGCGCCGGGGGCGGGCGCGACGTAGACCTCGCGAATCTCGAACAGCTTGTTGGCACGCTCGTCTGGTCGAACTGTCTCCACGGCCAGTTCGCCATGACGAGCGTGAAGACCTCGCTCAAGACGTTCCGCGACGAGTACATCGAACACATTGAGCAGAAGCGCTGCCGCGCGGGCGTTTGCGCCGGCCTCATCGACTACCGGGTACGCTCGGCGAGTGATCCCGCCCTCCAGGAGGCCGCGGAACTCTGCCCAACCGGGGCCATCGTTCACGAGGGCGCGGGGTACACGATCGATGACCCGGCATGCATCCGCTGCGGAGCATGCAGAGAAGTAGCTCCCAACGCCATCGAGGTGGTCGACCGCTTCGCCGCGCCGATCGCCAGCGGTGCCGCTGCCGGCGGCTGAAGCCAGGGCAACGGTCCGGAAGCACATCCGTTCTCCTGCCAGTAGAATGGGGTATCTCGCTCGCCGGAGTCGCGCTGCGTGTCCACCCCGATCAGGCTCCAGTACCTCGAGCTGAAGCAGCGCTACCCGGGCACCATCCTGTTCTTCCGGCTTGGAGACTTCTACGAGACGTTCGACGACGACGCAAAGCTCGTCGCCGCCGAGCTGCAGATCACCCTTACCTCAAAACCGATGGGCAAGGACCTCCGTGTGCCGCTGGCCGGAGTCCCTTACCACAGCATCGACGGCCACGTGGCCAAGCTCGTCGCACGAGGCTATCGGGTCGCGATCTGCGAGCAGTTGGCCGATCCTTCCGAGGTGAAGGGCCTTGTCCCGCGCGATGTCGTCCGTGTCGTCACGGCCGGCACGGTTACGTCCGATGCTTCCCTCGATGCAGCCGCACCGAACTACCTCGCCGCGTGGGCCGTCCGCAAGGGCGTGGCTGCGCTCGCCCTGGCCGACATCACCACTGGCGAAATCCGGCTTGCCGCCGCCGCCGAGGCCGCGGCTGAGCTCGCTCGGAGCGCGCCGGCGGAACTGCTTGTGGAGGATGCGCTAGACCAGCCCGAGACGTACGGCGGGGTGCTGGTCACGCGTCCGCAATTGAGCGATCTCGCGGTGTCGGCGGAACTGGCACGCCAGTTTGGCGACCATGCCGCCCCGGCGCTTGTCGCTTCGCCGGCCGAAGCGGCGGCACTCGCCCACCTGCTCACCTACCTGCGCGAAACCTACGCCGCCGCCCTCGGAGCGCTCCAGCGCGTCCGCCATGTCCCTGCCGAAGGGGTGCTCACTGTAGACCAGCGCACGCTCCGGAACCTGGATGTGTTGCCCCAGCCGGGCCGCCAGTCGTCCCTGGTTGCCGTGCTCGACAGGGCGAAGTCGGCGATGGGCAGCCGGCTGCTGCGGCAGTGGCTCACCCATCCGCTGCGCGACGCGGCCGAGATTGCGGGGCGGCACGACGCGGTGGCGTGGGCTGTCTCCCACCCCCTTGAGCGCGAGCGCTGCCAGCTCGTGCTCAGGGGCATGCCCGACATTGGCCGCATCCTGGGCAAGGTCGGGGCGCGTGCCGCGACGCCCCGGGACCTCGCTGCGTTGCGCGGCGGTCTGCGGGCCACGCTGGATCTTGGCGCTTGCATCCCCCGCGATGGTCTGCCTGATTTGCTGGCCGGCGCGCTTCACGGGCTCGCGGGTGCGCCCGAGACGCTCGTGATGCTTGATGCCGCCCTCGACGACGACCCACCGGCCACGTTCGACGAAGGCGGAGTGATCCGGCCCGGGTTCAGCCCCGAAATCGATTCGTTGCGCGCCCTGACACGCGACGCGCGCGGCTTCCTGCTGGGCCTCGAACGCCTGGAACGTGAACGCACCGGCATCAAGACGCTCAAGGTCGGTCACAACAAGGTGTTCGGCTACTACATCGAGGTCTCGGCGGCGAATGCTGCCCTGGTGCCCGCCCACTACCAGCGCCGGCAGACGCTCGTCGGGGCCGAACGGTACGTCACCGAGGAGCTCAAGGAGTACGAGTCGCGGCTGGTTGGCGCCCGCGACCGCCTCGTGGAGCTCGAACGGCAGGCGTTTTCGCAGCTCGTTGAGTCACTTGCCGCAGGCGTGGCCTCGCTCCAGCTCGTCGCCGAAGCGGTCGCGCTGATCGACCTGGTGTTGGCGCTTGCCGAGGTCGCCTCCGAGCGCGGCTATGTCCGCCCGGAACTGGGTGCCCCTTCGCTCAGCATCGTTGCAGGGCGCCACCCGGTGGTCGAGGCGGCGCTCGGCCCCGGCCGATTCGTTCCCAACGATTGCACGCTCGATGGCGAGTGCCAGGTGCTCATCCTCACCGGCCCGAATATGAGCGGGAAATCCACCTTTCTGCGGCAGGTGGCGCTCATCGCCCTGATGGCCCAGGCAGGCTCGTTCGTCCCCGCCGCCAAGGCCCGGCTGCCCCTCTTCGACCGTATCTTTACCCGCATCGGCGCCCAGGATGACCTTGCCGCCGGCCAGTCGACCTTCATGGTCGAGATGGTCGAGACCGCTCAGATCCTGCACCAGGCCACTCCCCGGTCACTGGTCATCCTCGACGAGGTGGGTCGCGGGACCAGCACGTTCGACGGGATGGCAATCGCACGCGCGGTGGTCGAATTCCTGCACAACCGCAAGGAGGTCGCGGCGCGCACCCTGTTTGCCACGCACTACCATGAACTGACGGCACTGGAGGACGTGTTGCCCCGGGTGCGAAACGCGCACGTCGCCGTTCACGAAGAGGGCACGGAGGTCGTCTTCGAACATCGCATCGTCCCCGGCCCGAGCGACCGCAGCTATGGCATCCATGTCGCGCGCCTTGCCGGGCTGCCCGGCGCCGTGATTTCGCGCGCAGAACATCTCCTCCGGGAACTCGAATCGGCCCGGCCGGCAAGTGCCCCGGGCGTGCCAGGGAGCAACGGTCACTCGCCGCTGCAGCCTTCGCTGTTCGGGGGTCCCTCCCCGGTTGAACAGGACATCGAACGGCTCGACATCGACGGCATGACCCCGATTGAAGCCATCCAGAAGCTGTACGAGTTGCGTGCGGTGATCCGGGCGGGAGCGCGGGGCAATGCCACATGACGGCCGCCGAGGCGTTGCCTCAACCGCGGCCGATTCGCGTCCTCGCGCCCGAAGTTGCCGCGCGCATCGCGGCGGGGGAGGTGGTGGAACGGCCGGTTTCGGTGGTCCGCGAACTGCTGGACAACGCGATCGACGCCGGTGCGACCCGGATCACCCTGGAAATCGCCGAGGGTGGCATCGCGCTCATTCGCGTTTCCGACGATGGACGCGGCATCCGCCCGGAGGATATCGAGCTCGCCTTCGAGCGCCACGCCACCTCCAAGATCGCCGGTCTCGATGACCTGCACCGGGTGCACACCCTGGGTTTCCGTGGCGAGGCGCTCCCCTCGATTGCAGCCGCCGCCGACGTGGAAGTCGTGAGCCGCGCCGAGGGAGAGCCTGTCGCTGTGTTTCTCGCGCTGATCGATGGCCAGGTCGTCCGGCGGCTTTCGCGTCCCGGGCCGACGGGCACCAGCATCACCGTGCGCGACCTTTTCGCCAGGGTGCCGGCCCGGCGCAAGTTCCTCGGCACACCGGCCAGCGAAACCCGGGCAATCCTCGTGCTGGCCACGCATTACGCACTTGCCTACCCGGCGGTCGCGTTCCAGGTGGTATCCGGGGGGCGCCGCGTGCTTACCACCAGCGGCGATGGAGACATCCGCCATGCCTTTGCAGCGGTCCATGGCGCCGGGACGGCTGCCGCCATGCTCCCTGTCGACCATCATGAGCAGGCAATCGCGGTCAGCGGACTGGCCGGGCCACCCTCGGTCCACCGCGGCAACCGGAGCGCGATCTCGGTGTTCGTAAACGGGCGCTGGGTGCAGAGCCGCCCGCTTGTCTTCGCGGTGGTCGACGCGTATCAGTCGCAACTGCCGGGCGGGCGGTTTCCGCTGGCGGCGGTGCATATCGCACTCCCCGATGACGAGGTGGATGTGAACGTACACCCCGCCAAGGCCGAGGTGCGCTTCCGCGACGAGCGCGCCGTGGGCCGGGCGGTCCGTCACGCCATTCAGCTCGCGCTCGAGCATTCCCGGCCCGTGACCTGGGCCGCGTCTGCCCCGGGTGGCTCAGTTGCCGGTGTGCTGGCCTCCGCGGGACGGGACTCCGCTCCGCCGGTGGCCCACCGGGGCCCGGAGCCCATC
>CAYUVT010000178.1:0-6296 GCA_964448165.1 uncultured Anaerolineaceae bacterium
CACGGGATAGCGGGCGATGTGCATCATCCGGTTCATGTGCGCAGTCTGCGCCAGCGGCGGCGACCGGTCGACATTCAGGCATGTCCCCAACGCGGTCCTCGTTCCACGTGCTCGTAACGGTGCACCTCCTGGTTGCGGTGCTGCTCTTCCCCGGCTGCGGCGCCAGCGGCACCGACGGATTGCTGGACAATCCAGACGGCAAGCTCGCACCGGCGTCGGCCACACTCAAATGGGAGCGCGAGATAAAGGCGAACACCACTCCCCACCACATGATCCGGCGATACACCTCGCCAGACTCTCCGGCTGAAGTTGCCCGCTTCTACAGGGGTGCGCTTGCCGGCCGCGGCTGGAAAGCGGCTCCCGGTGCAGATGCCGAATACCTGGAATGGACACACGAGGGGATGGTCATCTCGCTCGTGTTCGAACCCACGCGCGGCGCCGGGAGCGAATGGTCGCTGGCGCTGTTCGCTGCCCCGTGATCAGGCGGTCGCCAGGCTCCGCTTCTTCTCTTCGATAATCGCGTCGAGTTCGACCTTCAGCCGGTCGAGGACCACGTCGTACGGGAACGCGCCAAGCTCCTGTTCGCCCTTCTTCAGGTTCACGAAGTTCGGCGCGCACCAGAGGCCGAGGTCCGCGTCGTCGGTTTCGCCGGGGCCGTTCACCCGGCACCCCATGACCGCGATCGTTATGTCGTATGCCTTGGCGTAGACTGACATCTCCTTCACTTTGAAGGCGAGGTCCACGAACGCCTCGTTCTCGACGCGGCTGCAGCTGGGGCAGCTGATGATGTTCAGTCCATGGTCCTGGAACACCGGGACCGAGCGGAATCGCCCCGCCTCTACATCGGCGATGATTTGCTTGCCGGCCTGCACCTCGCGCCACTTCTCTGCGAAGGGCAGCGTCAACGAAACGCGCAGCGTGTCCCCGATGCCGCGGCTGAGGAGCTGTTCGAATGCGATGCGCGTCTTGATGACGCCGTCGGGCAGCATCCCGGCCTCGGTGACGCCCAGGTGGAGGGGCACCTCGGGACGGGCTGCGGCAAAACGCACGTTCCCTTCGATGACTTTGCGCGGGTCGCTGTCCTTCATCGAAACCACGTAGCGAGTGAAGCCAAGGTCATCGAGGATCCGGCAGTGCTCGAGCGCGCTTTCGACCATCGCCGTCACGCCGTCGAGCTCCGGCGGGTCGGCGCCTTCGAACTTCGCGGCCATCTCGGGGTCCACCGAGCCGCAGTTCACGCCCACCCTGAGCGCAAGGTCGTGCTTCACAGCGGTCTCGGCGATGAGGGCGACCTTATCGCGCACGGGCTTCTGCTTCTCGTGGTGGTAGAGGTGGCCGGGGTTGTAGCGCACCTTGTTCACGTGCGGCGCGACCTGACTTACAAGGCGGTAGTTTTCCTGGAGATCGACCACGAGGTTCGCCTCCGGCACGCGGGCGCGGATTTCGGCGAGTGCTTCCACGTCCTTCGTGCTATCGACGGCGATGCGGACGAGGCCGGCGCCCGCTTCGTGGAGCATGCGCGCCTGGTTCGTGGTGGCGTCGAGGTCGGTGGTCTTCGTGGCGCACATCGACTGGACGACGATGGGGTTGCCGCCGCCGATGGTGACACTGCCGGCGCGGACGGGGCGCGTGTTTGCTCGCTTCATGCGACAAGTGTATCAATCGGCCCGGTTGAGCGTGGTTAGCGAAGCGGCCGCGCGCAGGAGGATTTCATGGAGACCATCCCGCTGAAGGCCGCCGAAGCACTCGAAATCACCGTACTTGTGGATAACACCATCGACGCCCTCTTACCGGGCGACGAGGAGGTACGGCGAAACCCCTGGGTGCAAGTCGCGAACCCGGCGATCGAGGGTGGGCTCACGAATGCCACGCTCCGCGCCGAGCACGGGTTCTCCGCGCTGGTGACTGTGACCATCGAAGGCGAACGCCACACGCTCCTGTTCGATGCGGGCGTCAGCCCGGACGGGCTGGTGGAAAACATGGACCGGCTGGAAATCAAGGGGAAGGACCTGGAGGCGGTCGTCTTGTCGCATGGCCACTTCGACCACACCGGGGGACTCGATGGCCTCTCGCAGCGGCTTGGTGAGGCCAGAATGCCGCTACTGGCGCACCGCAAAGCCTATACAAAGCGGCGAAGCGCGCCGCCGGGCGGCCATCCGCTCCCCCTCCCGCCGCCCTCGCGGGCCGCGCTCGAAGGAGCAGGCTTCGAGCTCATCGACAGCGACGACCCTTCGCTCCTCTTCCATGAAAGCCTGCTGCTGACGGGCGAAGTTCCCCGCGTGGCAGCGTTCGAACAGGGCTTTCCGTTCTTCCAGGAGGAGACGGACAAGGGCTGGGTGCCCGAGCCTCACCTCGCGGATGACCAGGCACTCGTGGTGAACGTGGCCGGGAAAGGGCTGGTGGTGCTCACCGGGTGCGGACATTCGGGCATCGTCAACATCGTGACACGAGCGAAACAGGTGACCGGGGTCGAGGAAGTCCACGCGGTCATCGGTGGCTTCCACCTGCCGGGCGCCTACTTCGAACAGTTCATCCCGCAGACGGTGGACGCGCTGCTTGGCTTTGCGCCCAGGCTCGTGGTCCCCGCCCACTGCACCGGCTACAAGGCCACGCATGCGATTGCGGCTGCCATGCCCGATGCGTTCGTCCAGAACGCGGTGGGCACGACCTTTGTCATGTGAACCGGGTCAGTTGACGCGGAACCCGGTGGACATGCCCTTCACAGTGTGCGCGTAGATGGTCCCATCGATGTCCTCGACGATGTCGCAGACGAGCAGGTAGTCGCCGGCAGCCAGGTCGAGTTCGAGGCGGTAGGAACCGCCGACCTTGATCTCGGGCGTCTTCCCGACGAGTTCGTAGGAGCCGTCGGAGAGCTGCTTCAGGACGGCGAGGTCGTGTACCTGCCCGGGCTCGTCGTGCCCACCGCCGTGCGCGTGGTCGTCCGCCGGGTGGACGGCGACGAAGGTGACCCTGCCCGCGCTGATTTCGGACCGGGAGGCGGCGACGCTCCAGTTGGTGAGCTCGACGCGGATGTCGCGGGGGCCGAGCGCGCCTGCTGTGCTCTCCTCGCCCCCGAACCAACCGCGGTCGATGCCCGTGAACACCGTCAGCGGGAGCACGAGCACCACAGCGGCAGCGACCATTGCGAAGATCGGGCCCCGGTTGGCCACCAGTGCGTTCTGGACCGGGGCGGAGTACTCGTTGCCGCTGGCGCGGGCCAGCGTCCGCGCTTTCGTGCGCAGCCGCAGGCTGTTCGCCATCACACTGACGGAGCTGAACGCCATGGCCGCGCCCGCGAGAATCGGATTCAAGAGCCCGAGCGCGGCCACCGGGATGGTCACCACGTTGTACCCGAAAGCCCAGACCAGGTTCTGGCGGATGGTGGTGAGGGTTGAGCGGCTGAGCGCGATCGCTTCGGCGATCTTCGAGACGTCGCCGTTCAGCAGGGTGATGTCGCCAGCTTCGATGGCCACATCGGTACCGGTGCTCATCGCGATGCCGACATCGGCCTGGGCGAGGGCCGGGGCATCGTTGATGCCGTCGCCAACCATCGCCACCGACAGACCTTCGGCCTGGAGCTCGCGCACGAGCGTGAGTTTGTCTTCCGGCTTCGCGCCGGCCCGGAATTCGGTGATGCCCACGCGCATGGCGACCGCGGCGGCTGCCCGCTCGTTGTCGCCAGTCATCATGATGACGCGGAGCCCCTGCCTGCGGAGCGCCTCGACCGCACGGCGCGCGTTCTGCTTCACCTCATCGGCGATGCCGAAGAGGCCTTCAATTCTGCCATCCACAGCGACCGCGATGACGGTCCGGCCAGCATCCTCCATCGAGGCGACCCGGTCGCGGAAGGCCTGGTCGAGCGGGAACCCGTACTCCTCGAAGAGGCGGAGGTTACCCGCCAGGACCAGCTTCCCATCGACCATCGCCTGCACGCCACGAGCGGTAATCGCCTCGAATTTTGAGGCGGTTCCGACGGCCAGTCCGGCGTCAACCGCGGCGTCGACTACCGCGCGGCTGAGCGGGTGTTCGCTCGGCGATTCCGCGGTTGCCGCCAACAGCAGGAGCTGTTCGTTGGTGAGCTCGCCGAGGCTGACGACCTCGACCACCTGCGGGCGCCCCTCGGTGAGGGTGCCGGTTTTGTCGAGCACCACGGCGTTCAGCTTGCGGGTGCGCTGCAGGACCTCGGCGTTCTTGATGAGGATGCCGCGCTCGGCGCCCATGCCAGTGCCGACCATGATCGCGGTTGGTGTTGCCAGGCCGAGCGCGCAGGGGCAGGCGATGACGAGAACGGCGACGGCTGCAACCATGCCGTCTTCCCAGGTGCCGCCGGCGAGGCCCCAGGCCAGGAACGTCGCGGCGGCGATCACGATCACCACCGGGACGAAAACCGCAGCGACCTGGTCCACGAGCTTCTGGATGGGCGCCTTGGAGCCCTGGGCTTCCTCAACCATGCGGGCCATGCGGCGGAGCGCGGTATCCTCGCCCACGGCCGTCGCCTCGACATGAATGACCCCGTTCTGGTTGATCGTCCCGCCGATGACGTGGTCGCCAGGCCGGCGCTCGACCGGGATCGACTCACCGGTGAGCATCGACTCGTCGATGGTGCTGTGGCCCTCGCGGACGACGCCATCGACCGCGATCCGCTGGCCCGGGCGGACGACGAAAACGTCGCCGCGGGAGACCTGCTCGATGGGCACCTCGGTCTCGACCCCATCGCGGATGACCGTGGCCGAACGCGCGCTCAGCCCGAGGAGCGCACGGATCGCACTCGATGCCGCCCCCTTCGAAGTCTCCTCGAAGTACTTGCCCATGGTGATGAACACGAGCACCGCCGCGCTGACATCGAAGAACATGTGCTCGTGGCTATTGGTTATGACGACCCATGCGCTGTACACGAATGCGACCGTGGTGCCGAGCGCAACGAGCACATCCATGTTGGGGTTGAGGTGGCGAAGGCTGGTGTACGAGCCCTTGTAGAACCTCCAGCCGAGACCGAGCTGCACCGGCGTGGCGAGCAGCATCACGATCCACCCGTGGAGCTGAGGATTGTCGTTGATATGCATCCCGGCGATGTCCATCGCCATCGCGAGGACGATGGTCGGGACCGCGAGGATGGAACCCGCGATGAGCTGCAGGAGCGTGCTGTGCGCGTGGGCAGCACGCTCCTGGTCGCGGTCTTTCGATGCATCGGCGGGCTTCGCGGCGTAGCCGGCCTTCTCAACGGCCGCCACAAGCACCTCGACGGGCACCGGCGCTGCCAGCGTCACGCGGGCGTTTTCGGCGGCAAAATTCACGCTCGCCGTCTCAACACCCTCGACCTTGCCGAGGGCCCGCTCCACACGCCTGACGCACGAGGCGCAGGTCATGCCGCTGATATCAAGGGTGACCGCGTTGGTACTGGCTGCCATGGTTGGACCTCCCCGGGAGGCTAGCGGACGGTGGCCGCGTAGCCCTCTTCTTCGATGGCGGCGATGAGCTTTGCGACGTCGACCTCTCCGGCCGTGACGGTCGCCTTTTTCTCATCCAGGCTGACAACTGCGTCTTCGACACCCGGGACGTCCTTCAGTGCGTTCGTTACCGAGCGGACGCAGTGGTCGCACGTCATTCCAGTTACGTTGAGTTCGATGGTCTTTGCCATGGCGGGATTCTCCTTTTGTGTTTGCGTACTCATGATTCGGCCGGGCCCTGGACCCTGTACAAACGGAGCAGCTCGGCGATGGCCCGTTCCTGCTCGCCGCCCGTCATCATTTCAATGACGTGGGTGCGGAGGTGGCCCTCGATGATGAGCCCGTCAAGGCTCCGGAGCGCTTTCTGGATCGAGAGCGAGAGGTCCAGGATGTCCATACAGTAGCGGTCATCTTCGAGCTGCTTCTGCAGGGCCTGCACCTGTCCGGCAATGATCTTCATGCGTCGGAGGGCCTGGCGGCGCGTCTCTGGGGTCATCGGTTCCAGCCTGAATAGGGTACCCCCCTATCCTAAACGCGATGGATGCGGACTTCAAGCGCGACCGGGTCGTTCTTTAGGCGGAGACGAGGTCTGCTAGCGCCCGCCGATGGCGCGCCGGTGCCGAAGCTGTTCGATCTCCTGCCAGTCGAAACCGAACTCCAGCAGCACCTCCTCGGTGTGCTGACCGAAGTCTGGCGCCCCGGAGCGGATGCTGCCGGGCGAAGCCTCCAGCTGGACCGCAGGCCCGACGATCTTCCGGCGCTCGCCCGAGGCGTGCTCATACTCGACGATGTATTCATTCGCGATGACCTGCGGGTCCCGGATCAGTTGTCCGTAGTCCTGGACCTGCG
>CAYUVT010000179.1:0-6247 GCA_964448165.1 uncultured Anaerolineaceae bacterium
TGTAGAAACGCGGACCGATCGAATCGGCGACGACCTGGCCGGTCAGGTCCACGCTGAGGGCCGAATTGATGGCGACCATCCGTTCGTTCGCCGAGATGACCTCGACGTTGTTCGTGTGGTCGACGGGGTGGAACTCAATGGCCGGGTTCCCATCCACGAAGTCGTAGAGCGCCTTCGAACCGACAGCGAACGCGGTGACAACCTTGCCCGGGTGGATCGTCTTCCTGGCGCCGGTCACCACGCCAGCGTGGAGGAGGGTGAGCAGGCCATCGGTGAACATTTCAGTGTGGACGCCGAGGTCGCGATGGCCCTTGAGCTGGCGGAGGACGGCGTTCGGAATCGCACCAATGCCCATCTGGAGCGTCGCGCCATCGTGAATGAGTTCCGCGACATGGCGGCCAATGTCGTTGGCCTCGGGGCCCGGGAGCTGGTGCACGGCGATGGGCAAGTCGTCATCGACTTCGATCGCGAGGTCGATGAGTGCGGCCGGCAGGCTGTGGCCGAAGGTCCGCGGCATGCGGGGGTTGACCTGGGCAACGACGGTGCGCGCGTGGCGGGCGGCCGCCAGCGCGCAATCGACTGAGACACCAAGCGAGCAGTTGCCGTCGGCATCGGGCGGTGTGACGTGGATAAAGGCGACATCGAGCGGCAGCGAGCCGCCGGGCTCGAAGAGCGCCGGGATTTCGGAAAGGAAGACCGGGGTGTAGTCGGCCCTGCCTTCCTGGACGGCCTGGCGGGTGTTGGGACCGATGAACAGGGCGTTGTGGCGGAAGCGCTGTTCCATGCCCGGCTCTGCGTAGGGAGCGGGCCCATCGGTGTGCAGGTGCACGATTTCGACGTGGCGAAGGTCGGTGCGCAGCTCCACCATGCCGGCGATAAGGGCGTGGGGCGTGGCCGCCCCGGCGTGGATGTAGAGCCGGTCGCCGGATTTCAGGACTCCGACGGCTTCATCGAGCGACACGAATCGCATGGCGCAAGGATGACTGGCGAGCGGGGCACGCCGCAAGCATGCACGGTGACAGCCGCGCGGTGGTGCAGTGGCGGATGATGTGCCGGTGGTATGCATCCTCTGGTACAGGCGCGACCTGCGTGTGCACGACCTTCCGGCGTTGCAGGCGGCGATGGCCGCCGGTCCGGTGCTCCCACTCTTCGTATTCGACGACCGGCTGCTGCATGGGCGGTGGCCATCGGCAAACCGGACCTGGTTCATGCTGGAGTCGCTCAAGGCGCTGGACCTGAGGTTGCGGGAACGGGGGTCGCGACTCTACATCCGGCACGGCAAGCCGGAGGATGTACTGCCGGCACTGGCTCGAGAAGTCGGCGCACAAGCGGTAGCCGTGAGCCGGGATTACAGCCCGTTTGGCCGAAGGCGTGACGATTTTGTGGCGCGGGCGCTCAGCAAGAGCGGGGTAGCGCTGCATGCGCTCCCTGGGCTGCTCGTGCAGGAACCCGAGGCGGTGCTTACGGCGGCGGGGGGTCCCTATGGAGTCTTCACGCCATTCCTCCGCAGGTGGAGGGCGCTACCGAGGCGGGACATGTTCGACAGCCCGGCGTCGATCGACACCGTGTCGGGTATCGACCCGGGCAGGTTGCCGGCCTGGGAAGACCTCGGGTTCGGCGAGCCGGCATCCGGGATTATCGGGCCCGGGGAGGTGGCCGCACGCGCGCGGCTGGAGGCCTGGCTCAACGGCGGGATCGTGGGCTACTCGTCCGGCCGCGATGTGCCGGGAGCGGGGGCTACTTCGCGGCTGAGCCAGGACCTGCGATGGGGGTTGGTTTCGCCAGTCGAGGTGGTCGAGCGGTGCGGCGGACAGGGTGCCGATTCGGAGAAGTTCATCGCTGAGATCGCGTGGCGCGAGTTTTCGTATCACCTGCTCTGGCATCACCCGCGAATCGCGCGCGAGCCGTTCCAGCGCCAGTTCGCCGGGATCGCGTGGGACGACGACCCGCCACGGTTCGACGCATGGAAGTCCGGGCGCACCGGGTACCCGATCGTCGACGCCGGTATGCGGGAACTACTGGCGACCGGGTACATGCACAATCGCGCCCGGATGATCGCTGCTTCGTTCCTGGCGAAGGACTTACTTCTGGACTGGAGGCTGGGGGAGGCCCACTTCATGGGGCACCTGGTTGACGGCGACATCGCGAATAACGGTTGCGGCTGGCAGTGGGCGGCATCCGTTGGGGCCGACGCGCAACCGTATTTCCGGGTTTTCAATCCGCAGTCGCAAGGAGAGCGGTTCGACCCGCGCGGCGAGTACGTCCGGCGGTGGGTGCCGGAGTTGAGCGGGGTGCCCGATCGCTACATCCACCGGCCACACACGATGCCGGCTGAGGTGCAGGTGGCTGCAGGGTGCCGCATTGGGGTGGACTACCCGTACCCGATCGTGGATCACGGAGTGGCGCGGGTTCGCGCACTCTCGGTGTTCCGGAGCGCCGCGGGCGCGCACTCACGAGAGGCGGGAAAGAAAGACCGTTCCGATGCCAAGGAGCATCAGGAATCCGATCACGTCGGTGAATGTGGTCAGCCAGATTGAGCTGGCCAGCGCCGGGTCGCCGCCGAGCCTCCGGACGGTGAGGGGAATGAGGGCGCCGAAGACGCCGGCAACTATGACATTCAAGAGGAGCGAGACAAAGACGACGACGCCGAGCCACGGGTTCGCCGAGAGGATCAGTGCCAGGATGGCCGTGAGGCCACCGGCAAGCAGGCCGTGGATGACGCCGAAGGCCAGCTCTTTCCGGAGTACGTCCAGCCAGTCCGATGGCTTGATCTGCCCGAGCGCGAGCCCGCGGACCACCAGGGTCACTGCCTGGGTGCCAGTGTTTCCGGCGTGGCCGGCGATGATTGGCATGAAGGCGGCGAGCAAGGCGGCTTTGGCGATGGTGTGTTCGAAGGGAGCTACCACCAGCGCGGCCAGGAACGCTGTCGCCAGGTTCACCAGGAGCCAGGGGACGCGCCGGCGGACAGAGCGGCGGACCGGGCTCAGGACCGTCTCTTCCTCGGCCAGGCCGACCATGCGGTACATGTCCTCGGTGGCTTCTTCCTGGAGGACATCGATGAGGTCGTCGGCCGTCATGACCCCTTCGAGGACACCCTGCTCATCGACAACCGGGATGGCGAGGAGGTTGTACTTCTGCAGGGTCCGGGCCGCCTCTTCCTGGTCGGTGGTCGTGGAGACAGCGTGGACATCGCGCTGGGTGATCTCGGCGAGCGGAGTGCGGGGCGCCGAGACCAGGAGGTCGCGGATGGAGACGGTGCCCTGGAGCTTGCGGTCGGCGTCGATGACGTAGAGGTAGTAGGCGCGGTCGGCCGGCGGGCGGAGGACGCGCAGGTAATCGATGGCCTGCTGAACGGTGATGTCCTGGTGGAGGGCGACGAAGCCGCGGGACATGAGGCCACCGGCCGATTCCTCGCGGTACTGGAGGAGTTCGGCGACATCTTCGCCGCGGTCGAGCTGGGCGAGCGTTTCTGCCTGCTGCTCGGGTTCGAGCTGCTGGATGACGTCGGCGACGACATCGTCCTCGACCTCGTCGAGGACGGCCGGGAGCTCCTCGATGCCAATCCCGCGGATCAGGTCGCGCAGGTCGTCGTCTTCGACGAATTCAAAGAGCTGTCCGACAACGTCAGTGGGGAGGTGCGAGAGGAGGTCGCGCCGCTCGCCCTCGTTGAGGTCGAGGACGAGCTCTGCGAGGTCGGCGGGGTGGAGGGAGGTTACGAGCGAGACAAGCTTCGCCCACTCGCCGGCATGGGCCAGCGAGCGCGCGTCTTCGAGGACTTCGCGGGCAGCAGTCTCCTCGGGCACTGCTCAGTCCTTCGTTGGTGAGGTTCCGGGCACGCGGAAGTGCGCACGGTTCGGAACGTACGCCGGGAGGCATTCAAGGTCAATCCGCGATTGTTAACACTGACGAGATGCGAAAAACGGTGTAAGGGCTTGATCGGATGATCTATACTTGCACCGCCCAGGGAGGGCAGGAGGTATGTCTATGCAGCGGAAAAGGTTCCTTGGGGTGGCGGCGGCAGCGCTGGGGGTGGCTTCGCTGATTCCCGTGGCCACTGCCCTGGGAGACGACTCGGGCGATCATGGGGGCCGGCTCATCCAGGCGGCGACGGCACTGCCCACATCGTTTACCTACCAGGGCAGGCTGACCGACGGTGGGAGCCCGGCCAACGGGGTGTACGACCTCCGGTTCATCCTGTTCGATGCGGAGACCGGTGGGGCGCAGGTCGGCGGCATCGTTGCGAAGGAAGATGTCACCGTCACGAATGGCCTCTTCTCGGTGGAACTGGATTTCGGGGCGTCGGCATTCCAGGGCGATGCACGCTGGCTGGAAATCGCGGTGCGTCCGGGCTCGGGGTCCGGGGCGACCGGGTACACGGTGCTCTCGCCCCGGCAGCCGGTGAGCCCGGCTCCGTATGCGCTCTACGCGAAGGCTGCTGGCGGGTTCGCCGTGCCCTTTACGGCGAGCGGGACCACAGCGGGCGCGCCTTCGACTCCCGCCGGGTTGATGACGGTCAACCAGGCGGGTACGGGCATCTCGATCGCAGGGAACCGCACGAGCACCGACGCGGCGCAGTACCCGGCCGTGCTGGGCACCAATTCCGGCGGTGGCGCAGGCGTGCAAGGTGAATCGACCTTCGCGACGGGCGTCGCGGTGCAGGGGTTCGCAGAGGGCGCCAGCGGGGTTGGCGGGTACTTCTGGGGGCCCACCGGGATCAAGGCCGTGAGTTCGACGCCTGCTGGAGCCGCAGTGGACATCGATGGGGCCATCAAGGTCTCTGGCGCCAGCCCCGCGGCGTTCGTCCACACGGTGGTGACGGCCGGGGTCGATAAGAATACCTGCCCTGGCGATGGCGGCGTCCATGCGGCAGATGCGGCGACGTACCTGAATGTCACCGACCCGAATGCGATGGTGTTCATCACGCCGGTGAACCAGACGGCTGCCACGGGGATTTCCTACTATCCCGCGGTCGCACCGGGGTGGTGTCCGGGCGTCACGAACCGCTGGGTGATCTACACCATGGACGGCAGCGCGATTTCCAACGGGACGAAGTTCAACGTCCTGGTGATTAGCAAGTGAAGCGGCCACACACGCGCCGGGCGCTGATGACCGCGGCGGCCGGCATGGGCGGGCTCGCGGTAGTGGCCGCGGTGGTGGCTCAATCGGCCAGCGGGACGTACGACCTTTCGTGGCGTGCGCTGGCTGGCGGTGGGAGCAGCACCGGGGGGAACTACGGGACGCAGGGCGTCATTGGCCAGAGCTTCGCCTGGTCATCGACAGGCGGGGGCTACACGGTTGATGGCGGGTTCCTCGGGGGTTCGCAGGTGAAGTTCAACCGCATCCTGCCGATGCTGGCAAAGGACGGGACGAACTAAAGCGGGCTACTGCGAACAAGGAAGGGCGCCGCCTTTGGGAGGGGCGGCGCCCTTGCGTTTCTGTGCGATGGGGCGAGCGGTGGGATTCGAACCCACGATCTTCTGAGCCACAATCAGACGCGTTAACCACTACGCTACGCCCGCCACGGCGAAGAAGGCCATGGTACCAAATGCGGCGCTAGGTGATAGGGCCGCAGGTTCAGTACTTGGAGACGTTCAGCTCGTCCATATGGCCGGTGGCGGTGTAGACGACGCGTTCGCAGATGTTGGTGCAGCGGTCGGCGATGCGTTCGAGGTTGTGGGCGGCCCAGAGCAGGTACGTGTTGCGCTGGATGGTAGACGGGTCGGCGAGCATGCCCTGGATGCATTCGTCGTAGACGCTGTCCTGCAGGCGGTCGACCTCGTCATCCGAGTCGCAGATCTGGCGGGCGGCATCGACATCGTGGTCGATGTAGGCCTTGAGGCTGTTGCGGAGCATGGCGATGGCGCGGTCGGCCATGGCGGGGATGTAGCTGATCTTCCGGGGCAGCGGTTCATCGCCCATCAGGAGGTTGATTCGTGCGATCCCTTCGGCGTGGTCGGCCATGCGCTCGATGTCGGTGATGATGTAGAGCACGCTGACGAGGGCGCGGAGGTCGGTGGCCATGGGCTGCTGGGAGGCGATGACGAAAATGCAGCGATCCTCGATTTCGAATCGCTTCTTGTTGATGCGCTCGTCGTCGCGGATGATCTTGCGGGACCACTCCGCATCGCCATCGCGGAGAGCCTCGACGGAATCGAGGATGGCTTTTTCGGCCATGGAGCCCAGGGCAAGGACATCGTCCTGGAGTTGGCGCAGCGCCTTCTCCTGGTCGGCGGTGGACGAATCCGCG
>CAYUVT010000180.1:0-6241 GCA_964448165.1 uncultured Anaerolineaceae bacterium
TTCGAAACGAACCTTGACATGGCCAAACTGGCCGCGTCCACCGGTTTGGCGAACAAAACGACCTTCTGCCTGCACTGCCTGGGTAACGGTCTCGCGATAGGCCACCTGGGGCTTGCCAATGCTGGCATTCACGCGGAACTCACGCAGCATGCGGTCAGTCAACACTTCGAGATGAAGCTCGCCCATACCAGAAATCAGGGTTTGCCCGGTGTTCTCTTCCACGCGCACACGGAAGGTGGGGTCTTCATCGCTCAGCCGGCCCAATGCCTCGGAGAGCTTATCCTGATCGGCTTTAGTACGCGGTTCGATGGCGACGCTGATGACCGGCTCAGGGAAGGTGATCGCCTCCAGCAAGATGGGCTTGTTGGGGTCCGACAGCGTCTCGCCGGTGAAGGACTGGCGTAAACCGATAAGCGCGGCGATGTCGCCGGCGCCGATCTCCTTCACCTCCTCGCGCTTCTCGGCGTAGATACGCATCAAACGGCCAATGCGCTCCTTGCGGTCGCGGGTGACGTTGAGCAGCATCTCGCCGGTGCGCAGGACGCCCGAATAGACGCGCACGTAAGCCAGACGACCTACGAAGGGGTCGGCGATGATCTTGAACACCAGCGCTGTAACCGGCTGGTCGAATTCGGCGGGCCGAGTGACAACCTCTTGTCCATCAGGCGTCAGGCCGGTGATGGCCGGACGGTCAAGCGGGGAGGGCAGATAACTGATGACGGCGTCGAGCAGAGGTTGGACGCCTTTGTTGCGCAGCGAAGAGCCGCACAACACCGGAACCAGGGCGCCGTGCAGAGTGGCCTGGCGCAAGGCAGACACCAACTCCTCCATCGAGATAGTCTCGCCGTCCAAATACTTGATAGTGAGTTCCTCGCTGGTCTCGGCGATGCGCTCGATCAGGTGCTCATGCGCCAGTTGGGCGGCTTCGACCATTTCGGTCGGGATTTCAATCTCTTCCGGCTTGGCGCCCAGTTCATCCGTATAGATGAGGCCGCTCATGGTCAGCAGGTCGATAGCCCCACGATAGTTGCTTTCCGAGCCAATGGGAATCTGAATCGGCAGCGGGTTGGCGCCCAGGCGCTCGCGGATCATCTCGACCGTGCGACCGAAATCGGCTCCGGTGCGATCCATCTTGTTCACAAAACAAATCCTGGGCACGCCGTAGCGGTCGGCCTGACGCCATACCGTCTCGGACTGGGGTTCGACGCCAGCGACGGCATCGAAGACAACCACGCCGCCATCGAGCACGCGCAGGCTGCGCTCCACTTCGGCGGTGAAGTCGACGTGGCCGGGCGTATCGATCAGGTTGATCTGGTGGTCGTTCCACTCGCAGGTGGTGGCGGCGGAGGTGATGGTGATGCCGCGCTCGCGCTCCTGCTCCATCCAGTCCATGACGGCGGCGCCTTCGTGGGTTTCGCCGATCTTGTACGTCTTCCCGGTGTAAAAGAGGACGCGTTCGGACACGGTCGTCTTGCCCGCGTCGATGTGGGCAATGATGCCGATATTCCGGATGCGTTCGATCTCAACAGTGCGGGGCATGAATCTCCTGCAGCTTTCGCTTACCAGCGGTAGTGGACGAAGGCGCGGTTGGCCTCGGCCATGCGGTGGGTGTCGTCGCGACGCTTGATGGCGGCGCCGGTGCCGTTGGCGGCATCGAGGAGCTCGTTGGCGAGCTTTTCGCTCATGGAGCGGCCGTTTCGGTTCCGCGCGGCGGTGAGGATCCAGCGCATCGACAGCGCAAGCCGGCGGTCCGGGCGGATTTCGACGGGGACCTGGTAGGTGGCGCCGCCAACGCGCCGCGGCTTCACTTCGAGCACCGGGGTGGTCTGGCGCACGGCCTGCTGGAACACATCCAGCGGATCGCGGCCTGTCTGGTCCTGGATGCGGCTGAACGCGCCATAGACGACGCGCTCGGCGGTGCTTTTCTTCCCGCGGGTCATCACCTTGTTAATGAGGACCTGCACCGTCGGGTTGTTGTAGCGCGCGTCGGGCGGCGTCGGTCGCCGTTCGGGTCGGTTGCGTCGGGCCATGGATCAGGACTCCGGTTTTCGAATGATGCGGGCGGCCTACTTCTTGCGGCCTGCGGGCTGGGCATTCTTGCGAGTGCCGTACTTGCTGCGTCCCTGCTTCCGGTTGTTCACGCCGGTCGCATCGAGGGCGCCGCGGACGATGTGGTAGCGCACGCCGGGGAGGTCCTTCACGCGCCCGCCACGGACGAGCACGACGGAGTGCTCCTGGAGGCTGTGGCCTTCGCCCGGGATGTAGGCGGTGACTTCGATGCCGTTGACGAGCCGGACGCGGGCGACCTTGCGGAGCGCCGAGTTGGGCTTTTTCGGCGTCTGCGTGCGCACCTGGGTGCACACGCCGCGCTTCTGGGGGTTGCCCTTGGCCGTCGCCTTGGTGAGGCGGCCCGTGTGCGAATTGAAGCTGAAGAGCAGGGCAGGCGCGCCTGACTTCCTGGTCTTCGGGGTGCGTCCCTTGCGGACAAGCTGGTTGATGGTCGGCATTGCTGCTTCCCCTGCTTTTCAGCGGATTTCGTGCGGCCCGCCGGGGCGGGTCGCGGGTGCCGGGCCAGTGGCCTGCGGATTCTGGGCACGAAAACAGGCCGAAAAGCCTGTTCGTGAACAGCGCCCCGAGCTCCTATTGGTCTCGAGGCCGTCTTCAAGCACTCAGCTTCGCGACCTGAGCAAACTCAAACAGTTCGCCAGTCAATAAGCGCCGAAGAAAAAGAGTAGCACAGCGCAAAGTGCTGTCAACTTCGCGCGGGCATGGCTCCCACTGCATTATGACGCGTCCCGGCTTCGGTCGCTGGCTTCGTGATGACCATCTTGCACAGGGCCCGCCCTGGCCGCGTCGACGTTGGCCCCATGCTCCGGTTGGACGGGTTATGACGACGCGATAAGGGTGCCAGGCCCGGGTCCCCAAACCGCCACCCAACCGTCCGGGCGGCACACCTGCGAATGCCGGGGGCGGCGACCGTTACTTGGTGTAGGCGGCCTCCTGACCAAAGGACGCCAGGCGACATTGTCCTCCCCGTCGCACGGGGGCGTCCGCGCGAGTGGGCGCCCCCACCCCCAATCCCGGGGACGTGAGGACACCTCCTCTTTCCTCGAACGAAGGATTCTGGTTCCCTGTTCCGAGTCCCCTGTTACCATTACGAGCGGTGGTGGAGGATCTCCTGGGACAGGAGTGCGTGTGACGCAGGAAGAATTCTCGGCGGTATGCCCCTATCTCGGGCTGGCGGATGACGCCGATTCCCACGCGACTTACGCCACTGAGGCACATCGCTGTTATCGACTCGCCAACCCTACCCGCATTGCGGCGCCGCACCAGGAGAGCTACTGCCTGGGCGCCAACCACGTGAGCTGCCCGGTTTACCTGGGCGAAGGCGTGCCGGGGGCTGAACAGCGCGCGCCACGCCCGCAAGCGGCGGTACCTCCCCCGCCACCGGAGACGGTGAGGGGCCCCAAGGCGGGCTCGCGCCAGGCCTTTGGCGGAAGCCGCGCAGGAGCAGCCCCGGCAGGCGCGCAGCGCCCCACGCGCCGGCAGCCAAGCGCGGGCACACTGGGTCCACGGCCGCGGTCCGGCGGAGTCAGCATGCCTGTCGCCACGATCGGGCTGTTTGCGCTTGCGGTCGTGGTCATCGTGCTGGCCTTTGTCATCCAGCAGCTCGTGGGTGACAGCGGCGGCGGCGACCAGTCGCCGGCCGACGCGGTGGCCACCAAGAATGCCCTGAACCAGACGGCGACGGCGCAGGCGGGCGGCACGGGCACGGCCCAGACTCCAACGACGCAGACGCCAGGGAACAGTACCCCGGGCACACCCAGCACCGCCGCAACCGGGACGCGGCCAGCGACCACACGGACTCCCTCACCCGGGGCGACAAACGGGACGGGCACGCGCTATACCGTGAAGGAAGGCGACAGCTGCTTCGCCATTGCGGCCGACCATGGGGTCACGCTGCAGGAGTTGCTGGACGCCAACAAGCTCACCGAAGACGACTGCACGCGTCTGAATGTGGGCGACGAGCTGATTATTCCGTAGCCAGGTTGAAGTCTGCCGTTCGCGGCGGCAGGCCAACTTCGCGGTGATGGTCGGCGACCCAATGGATCCTTGCGCCCCAGTGATCGGGGTGCGTTAGCCAGCCGTGCGTGCGTTCGTCGACCCACTTCCAGTCGGCCCAGCAGAGGAGGGCCAGGTCCAGGTCGCGGCGGGCAAGGCGGCGAATTTCACGCATCAGCGGCGTGCGGCGGCGCTTTCGCTCCTCGACCTTGTCGGCGAGCAGGATGACCTTGGCGATCATCGGCATCTCGCGGCTGCCTATGGTGTGGTCGCGTACGGCGGCGAGCGCTTCGTCATCGGTTACACCAAACCGCTCGCGGAGGACCATTGCCGCGATCGGCCCGTGCAGCAGCACCGGCTCGACGCGCTCAGCTTCGACCAGGGGCAAACCTGCCTCGGTGGCGAGGCGGAGCTGCTCCTGGGGAGGGAACGAGCGGAAAAGGTCGTGTCCCCAGGTGGCGAGCTCGACGCGTTCGGGGTCGAGATCCCAACAGGCGGCGAGGTCCAGCGCCTCCACAAGCACTCGCTCAACGTGCCTGACCAGGCCATCCGGGCGCGTTTGGAGTTCGGCGCGGACGGCGGCGACCTGGGCGGCGAGGTCGGTCATCAGCCTTCGGGGCCGAGCATGCGGCCGCCCAGGAGGTGGAGGTGGAGGTGGTGAATGGTCATCCCGGCGGCGTCACCGACGTTAAACGCCAGGCGGTAGCCGCTCTCCCAGACGCCTTCCACCCGTGCCACGTCCTTGGCCAGGATGAAGAGGCCGGCCAGCATTTCGGCGTGGTTCCATTCGAACTCGCGAGCGTTGTCGACGTGTACCTTCGGGATGACCAGGCAGTGCACGGGCGCACGCGGATTGATATCGCGGATGGCGAAGGCGTGCTCGTTCTGTGCGATCTTCTCGACGGGGATCTCGCCGCGGTTCATGCGGCAAAAGAGGCAGTCCTGCATCTGCATGTGGGGATTGTGAGCCGGCGAGGGGTGTATGTCGATGGGCGCATCGGCCCCTACGCGAACAGGACGTGCGTCTTCAGGAACGCCTCAACCGACCTGTAGAAGGCGTCGATCGTCTCACTCTTGCGCCAGCCGTGGCCTTCACCTTCATAGACGTGGTACTCGTGGGGGACGCCGCGGGCTCTGAGCGAGGCCACGATGGTGTCGCTCTGCTCGCGAGGCACCACGCGGTCGATATCGCCCTGGAACACGGCGATCGGGTCCTTGATGCGGTCGGCATGGAAGATGGGCGAGCGCTCGCGGTAGACGGCCGCGGCTTCGGGGAGCGGGCCGAGCATCGAGTCCAGGTAGCGGGCTTCGAACTTGTGGGTATCGGCCGCCAGGGTGAACTGGTTGGCCACGCCGAACATGCAGATCGCTGCCTTGTAGAACCCGGGAAGCTCGACCAGCGATTGGAGCACGGTGAACCCGCCGGCGCTGCCGCCCATGATCACCAGGCGCGAGGGATCGGCCAGGCCGCGCGCAGCGAGCGCTTCGGCGCCAGTCTTCGCATCGTGCACGTCGTAAATGCCCCAGCTCTGGCGCAGCTTCAGCATGTACTCCCGGCCGTAGCCAGTGCTGCCGCGGTAGTTGGGGAGGAGGACGGCGTAGCCACGGGTGGCAAAGAACTGTGCGTTGGGCGCCCACCCTGCGACGACCTGGCTGGTGGGGCCGCCATGGACGAGAACAACGAGCGGCGGAGCCCCACCGCCTTCGAAGCGTTCGCTCGCGGGAGGGTAGTAGAGCCCGTGCGCCTGCTCGCCATCGAACGAGGTCCACGACACCGGCTCGGGCCGGGAGAGCGCGGCGTGCCGGACCGACTCGGGGTCGCTCCTCCGCCGGACTGACGCTCCGGCGGCCGGTTCGGCGAGGTCGAGCACCACGACGCGGGGCGGTTGCTGGCCGCCGCTGGCGACCACGGCCACCTTTTCGTGGCCGGGAGAGCCTGCGGGGGCGCTGAACGCGGTGTACCCCGCATGGATGCCGGCGAGGCTCGTCACGTGACCCGCGGGGGAAAGGGCGATGAGCTCGTGGAAGCCGGCCCGCTGGCGCACCGCGACGATCGTCCCGGAGCCTGTGATCGCGAAGGTGCGCATGCCGTGGCTCCAGGCCGGTGTCCCGTGCTCGAACTCACCGCTGGTCAGCTGCGTCACGGCACCGGACTGCAGGTCCCGCCGGTACAGGTGCC
>CAYUVT010000181.1:0-6102 GCA_964448165.1 uncultured Anaerolineaceae bacterium
GGGCCCCCGCGCCCTCGGTCACCATCGAGGCGGCCGACTGGGAGCTCCTCGCCCTCATCAACGGCGAAGCGACAGCTGGCGCAATCGCCGCCGAACTCGGCATTGACGACTTCGAGGCGATCCGGCGCCTCTACCGCCTGCGCATGGCCGGCCTCATCGAACTGGCCGCCCCACAGGCTGCCCCCGCGCCTGTTCGCCAGCTCGCCGGGCCGCAGTTCTTCCAGGCGCTCACCACGGCGGTTGCCGCCGCACTCGGCCCCCTCGCCGAAATTATCATCGATGACGCCGTGGAAGACCTCGGATTCACTCGTGCAACGCTCCCGCGCGATGCGGTCGCCTCCCTCGCCGAACGGATCAGCGCCGAGATCCGCGACCCCGAGAAACGCGTCCGCTTTCAGCAGACCATGCTCGCCATGCTCCGCCAGCAAGCCGCCTGATCGCCGTTTCCGCCGTAAGGTGGTTAACTGGCCCCCATGCCAGACTTCGTCGTCGTCACCGTCGGGGGCCGCAAGCGCGAACCTTCCGGGGCCGGCAGGGCGGTCGCCTTCGTTGTCCGCTGGCTCATCACGGCGGTCGCTGTCTGGGTCGCCGCCGAACTGCTCGGCGGCATCCACCTCGAAGGCTGGGGCAGCACCCTCGCCGTTGCCCTCATCCTTGGCCTGCTCAACGCCTACCTGAAACCGCTGCTCGTCCTTGGGTCACTCCCCGCGCTCGTCCTCACCCTCGGCTTGTTCCTGGTCCTCATCAACACGGCGCTCCTCGCGCTCACCGCCTGGATCGCCGGCAAGTTCGAAAGCATCCGGTTTGCCATCGATGGTTTCTGGCCCGCGTTCTGGGGCGCCGTCATCATCAGCCTGGTCAGCTTTCTCCTCACCCGCATCTTCAACCCCCGCAAGATCGCCGAACGCGTCGGTTAGCGCCGCGTCGCCCGCCCGGCACACAGGCTGTAGGCGCGAAATCGGGTATGAATGTAGCGATGTCCGTTCTCCCGCCACCGGATGAAAAAGCGGCAGCCGTCCGCGATATGTTCGACCGCATCTCGCCCACGTACGACCGGGTCAACCGGATCATGACCTTCAACGCCGACCAGCGCTGGCGCCGCGAACTTGTGCGTCGCCTGCGCATCGGCCCGGGCGATCGCGTGCTCGACCTGGCATGCGGCACTGGCGACTTCGCCGGCATCTGCCGCGAGGCTGGCGCCGAGGCAATCGGCCTCGACTTCTCCCGCGGCATGTTGACAGCCGCCCGGCGCCGCTTCCCCGGCCTTGGCATCTTCGTCCAGGGCGATGCGCTCCGGCTCCCCTTCGCCGATGGTTCGTTTACCGCCGCCGTCTCCGGTTTCGCCCTGCGCAACTTTGTCGCCATCCCACCGGTCCTCGAGGAGCTTGCACGGGTCCTCAAGTCCGGCGGACGCATCGGCCTCCTCGAAGTCGATAAACCCCGCAACCGGCTCGTCGCCGCCGGACACGGCGTCTACTTCAACCGCATTGTGCCCATCGTCGGCGGCCTCATCGCCGACCGTAAAGCGTACCGCTACCTCCCGCAGTCGGCCTCCTACCTTCCACCAGGCGCCGAGCTCGACCGCATTATTGAAGCGGCCGGCTTCTCCAGCATCGCCCGGCGCTCTCCCATGTTCGGCGCCATCCAGTCCATCAGCGCGGTGCGCGCATGACAGTGGCCGCCCCTTCGCGCCCGTCCACCTTCCAGGTCTGGAAGCTCGCGACACGCCTCCCGACCCTCACCGCCGCGGTCTCCCCCGTGGCAGTCGGCACGGGCGTCGCCATCCACCTCGAGGTGTTCGATTTCCTGCCAGCCCTGGCTGCGCTCACCGGCGCGCTGCTCCTCCAGGTGGGCGCCAACTTCGCCAACGATGTCTTCGACTTCAAGAAAGGAGCCGATACGAGCGACCGCCTGGGCCCGCCGCGGGCGACCCAGATGGGCTTTGTCAGCCCCCGCCAGATGCTGGTTGGCATGTGGCTGGTCTTCGGCCTCGCCATGCTCATCGGCGTGTACCTCGTTTACGTCGGTGGCTGGCCGATCGTCGCGGTCGGCCTCGCCAGCATCGCCGCCGCCATCATCTACACCGGCGGTCCATGGCCGATCGGCTACCACGCCCTCGGCGACCTCTTCACCTTCGTCTTTTTCGGCGTCGTCGCCGTCGTCGGCACGTACTACGTCCAGGCCGGTGATGTCCGCGCACTTGCCGTCGCGGCTTCTATCCCTGTCGGCTGCACTGTCACCCAGATCCTCGTCGTCAATAACCTCCGCGATATCCCCACCGACCGGAAGAGCGGCAAGACCACCCTTGGCGTCATCCTCGGAGACCGCGGCACGCGTGCCTGGTACACGGTCTTGCTGATAGTGGCGCTGGCGGTTCCCCTGGCAATCTCGTTCTTCTCCACGGCCGAATGGGCCTGGGCAGCCTCGGTCGCCAGCCTCCCGTGGGTGGCGAGGCCACTCCGCGCCATTACCTCCGGCGCCGCTGGCCGCGAACTCAACCCCGTGCTCAAGGCAACCGCACGTTACAACCTGGTCCTCGGGCTCATGCTCGCACTGGCGATCGCCGTCTCATCCCACTGAGGTTGCTTTGCCTCGCGTGAACAACCTCGCGTAGTATCGGGCGGCAGCCGCCAACCTCGATCCGGGACGGCGAGCCAACCCGAGGGCAGGCCCATATGCGCATCATCGACGGCATCTACCAGCTCCTCACGCCGTTCCCCCAGTTCACCATCGAAGACGCAAAGGCGCTCCGCCGCGACCTCCAGGAGCACCCCCGCGTGACCAAGGGCCTCCCGTACGTCCTTCCCTACCTCCTCAAGGACGGCGGCGACACTGTCCTCGTCGATTGCGGCTGGAACACCGATAGCGCCTACCAGGCCCTCGAAGAAGGGATGAGGGAGCACGGCTCCCACCCGAACGACATCAGCAAACTCGTCGTTACCCACATCCACCCGGACCACTACGGCATGGCTGGCCGCCTCAAGCAGCTCTCCAGCTGCGAAATCGTCCTCCACGAAAAAGACGCGGAAGTCATCAAGGACCGCTATTTCGCCCCGAAGGGCCTTGCCGACGAAATGGGCAAGTTCATGGAGACCAACGGCGTCCCCGCGCTCGATTCGCCAACCATGGCCCGCGGCTCCATGGGTATGCTCGGCAATGTCGCCCCCGTGCCCGCCGACACCGAGGTCAAGGGAGGCGAAACCTTCAAAGTCGGCGATTTCGACTTCGAGATCATCTGGACCCCCGGCCACTCACCCGGCCACATCTGCCTTTATGAGCCCAACCGCAAAATCCTCCTCACCGGCGACCACGTCCTCCCCACCATTACCCCCAATGTGAGCATCCACGCCCAGACGCACGGCAGCCCCCTCGGCGACTACATGCGCTCCCTCGAAATCCTCGAAGACCTCGATGTCGAGATCGTGCTTCCCGCCCACGAGTTCGAGATCTCCGACCTCAAGAAGCGCCTCCGCGAAATCGAACACCACCACCACCTCCGCCTCGATGAGATGGTGAAGTGCGTCGACCGCGGCGGCTCAACTGCCTGGGAAGTCGCCGGACGCGTCAAGTGGGCCACCGGCTCTCTTGCCGACTTCGAACCCCACATGCAGCGGGCAGCCGTCGGCGAAACCATCGCGCACCTGGAATACCTCTTCGAAACCGGCCGCCTCGCGAAGGTCATGCGCGACCGCAAGCTCTACTGGCTCCCGGTGTAACCCCCTTCCCGGGTGCTGGACCTGCCCCGCCAGGACGTTCCCGGTGCGGAGCGCCCCGCCCTACTCCAGCGAAAACGGCGGGAACTCATCCACCAGCAGGAGCGCGTACGCCTCCACTCGCAGCGACCACCGCATCACCCCGAGCCCGAAGTTGTACAGGCTCTCCGGGTATGTCCCGTTCAAGAGCAGGCTGAACCAGGCGATGATGCTCGTCACCGTCCACGCGATCGAAAGCGCCCACAGCACGATCGCGTGCGGGATGAGGTAGAAGATCCGCAACCCGACCGACTTCTTGTCGCGAGGGCCTTCGGCCAGCACCACATTGATCGCGGCCGGGTATTCCCCATCGCCAAACGGCGGGTACTCATCGCGGAAGAGCGCCACATAGGCCAGCCCACGCGTCCGCCAACGCAGGTAGTACATGCACAGGTCCCGCAGCCCCGGCGGATGCTGGTCGGCGAACATGATCGCGAACCACGAGATGATCGCGCACACCGAGGCCACCGCCCCGAGCACCCCCAGCACGAACATCCCGCCGAAGTCGTTCCACCAGATACCCAGGCTTGCCGCGAATCCCAGCCCGCCGACCAGCAGCAAATGGGGAATCGCGAGAATGAGCCGGAACCCGATCGTCATCTTGTCTCGTGGCCCGGTCGCCGGTTGCACGTCGACCGTGACCGGATAGGGTGCGGCAAATTCAGCGGTAGCCATTCCCGCCTCCACAGCGTGATGCCCGCATCCTACGCCACCCGCGCAAGCCCCCATCGGGCCGCTCCACCCGCCCACGGCTCCTGGCCGGCAACCACGGTTCGCCCCGCGCTGCGCTCGTCCCCCGGGCGCCCTGCCTCGCTCTGCCGGGCCTGGTTTGGAATAAATAAAGGTATTTCATTTCACCACTTAGAGATCGCTAGTAGCTATCACGGGCCGTCGCTAGCCTGTATCCATGTCCGACTGGTCGCTGCTTACCAACCACGCAAACGTCCTGCTCTGCATCACCGAGGAGCCGGACATCCGCCTCCGCGATCTCGCAGCCCGGGTCAACATCAGCGAGCGGGCCGTCAAGCGCATCGTCGCCGACCTTGAAAAGGGCGGGTACCTGGCCCGCGAACGTCATGGCCGGCGCAATCACTACGAGGTCAATGCGGCCGCTACCCTCAACGGTCCTGTCGCCCATGGCCTCCAGCTCGGTGCGCTCCTCTCGGCTCTGCTGCCGATGCTTGCCGGCTCCCTCTGAGCCGCTCTCGCCCTAGCCGGCGAGCCGCCCCAGCATGATCGCAGCCGCGCGCTTCGCCGCGCTCTGCGGCTCAACCTGCGGGCCAACACACCCCGGGCAGCCGTTCTCGCACGGGCACGCCCGCACCAGGGCCAGGCACGCCGCCACGAGCGCCTCGCGCGCATCGAATAGTTTCTCCGCCAGCCCCACGCCCCCGGGGACCATGTCGTACAGGTAGACCGTCGGCAGTTCGTTGTACGGCGCCCGCACCTGCGCGTCCGCGCCGATGTCTCCCGGGTCGCACAGGCAGTAGATCGGCGCGAGGTTGCGTGCCACGTGCCCGATCCCCATCAGCCCGCTCGCAATCTCGTCCCGCCCCAGCCCCTTCGTCGCGCCCGCATCGAAGCTGACCCACGTTGCTGTCGTGTGCAGGTTCTCCTCGGGGATCGCGATCTTCCCCCACCCAACGTTCTCGTGCGTGTTCAGCTTCACCTTCTTGAAGATCGTCGCCAGGAACGTGATCGCAACCTCACCCATCTCAAAGGAGCCGCCCACCGCACCCTCCTGCCGGAAGCTCTCGAGCACCTTCAGCTCCACCGCCAGCTGTGCGTCGGTGTAGTAGTCCACCGCCACCGGCGTGACGAACGCCTTCTTGTCGTCCCAGTCCAGGTACTCCACCTGGTACTGCTGTCCGCGGTGGATGTAGATCGCGTCCTCGTGGATCAGCAGCGGTGCGCTCGGCCGGTCGCACTCGCCGATCACTCGCGGGCTTGGCCCCTGCTCGATGATTACGAAGTTGTCGGTGCTTGCCGAGCGGAGGCTCACCTGCTCCGCCGGGTACGCCTCGCTCATCCAGTGATAGCGCCCGTTCGCCTGCTGCAGCACCCCTTCCTCCGCCAGGAGGTCCAGCAGCTCGTCCGTGTGCGCCCCGAACACCTCGCCCACCGCGAACGGCAGTTCGAATGCCGCGCACTTCACGTGGCTCGCCATGATGAAGAGGTTGTCCGGGTCGATCAGCCCCCGCTCCACCGCCCCCTCGAAGACGAAATCCGGGTGCGCCGCCACGTACTGGTCCAGCGGGTTCGACGATGCAACCAGCACCGCCAGCGACGCCTCCCTGCTCCGCCCTGCCCGCCCGAATTGTTGCCACAGGCTCGCCAGCGACCCCGGGTA
>CAYUVT010000182.1:0-6019 GCA_964448165.1 uncultured Anaerolineaceae bacterium
CGTCCCGCGCCTTGCCCACGAGCCGCTCGCGCTCGTGCACCAGCGCCGCGCGCTCGCGCTCCAGGGCGTCGCCCTGGCCGATGCGCTCGTCGCGGCTCGCCCCCTCGGGGTAGTCGAGGCGGGCCACGGCATCGTGGACCAGCTCGTCCAGCCGGTCGCCGAGGAGAAACAGCACGAGGTCGAACACGTGCTTCTCGTCGCGAAGCTTGGGCCGGCGCCCCGCCGAGACGGCGTTGACCGCCTCGAGCGCGTTGGCTTCGAACCCCGTCCCCTGGCCGGTTTCGAACCGCTGGCGGCGCCACCGCAGCCACTCGGCGAGCTCGGCCGCGGCCTCGGCCTTGGGCAACCTGCCCCGGAGCTCCCGCCGCTCCGCCTCGAGGGCGAACAGGCGCTTGTCGATCGCCTCGATGCGCTCGACCGAGGGCAACGCCGCCGAGATGCGCTTCGCCGTGTCCGCCGCGTCTGCTGCCTTCATGGCTTCCTCGCCTTCTTCGGGCCGGTCGCCTTCGCCGGCAGTTTCAGGGCGTCCTCGAGCTCGGCCAGTGCATACCGGCCCTCGAGGTCCGCGCGCACGAGCCGCACCGGATGGCCGGCTCCGCCGCGCGAACGGTTGCGGCTGCCCGGGACGCGGAGGGCGGGACGCCCGGGCGACCAGGCGGGGCAGGTGGACGTCACCAGCTCGCCCGGGGGGACGGCGCCGGCCGTGGGGACATATGTGCTGCCGCGGTTGCTGAAGGTATTCCGTGACAACCATGCAGGGGTGGATGTGCTGGTGCGGACGGGGCATAGCGACGAAGTGCTCCAGATGGTGCTGGACGACGACGTGCAGGTGGGGATCGGGAGGCCGATCAACCACCCGGACGTGCGGACGGTTACGCTGTACCACGACGAGCTGGTGCTGGTGGTTTCGTCGCAACACCGCTATGCCAAGCGGGGATCGGTGCGGGTGGAAGACCTCGCGGAGGACTCGCTGATCCTGTTCGACCGCGACTCGGGGTACTACGGGATGATCCTCGGATTGTTCCGCGACCTGGGAGTGATGCCGCAGCAGCAGATGCAACTGGATTCGATCGAGGCGACCAAGAAGATGGTGGAAGCCAACCTGGGCATTGCCCTGCTGCCGGAGGTATCGGTGGAGCGGGAGATCCGGCTGGGCACGCTCCACAAGGTACACATCGAAGCGGCGGAGCCGGTGGAGCGCGACATTGCGGTGATGTACCGGCGGAACAAGCCACAATCAGGCCCGATGGCCGCGTTCCTGGACCTGCTGGGCGAAATCTACGGCGTGAAGCTGCCGCGGTAGCCCGGTCCCTGTGCTCATCGACCTGCACTGCCACACGCTGCCGCTGAGTACGTGTAGCGCGCTCGAGGCGGAAGCGCTGGTGCGGCTCGCACAGGAGCGTGGGCTCGACGGGGTGTGCCTCACCGAGCATGACCGCGCCTGGCCCGAGGCGGAACTGGAGGCGTTGCGCCGGCAGACAGGATTCCTGGTGTTTTCGGCGGTGGAGCTGACCACCGACCTGGGGCATGTGCTCGCCTTTGGCCTCGAAGGCCCGAGCTCGTTTTCCGCTATCGCGCGGGAGGTGTACGAGGCGGCGAAACGGAGCGGCGGCATCCTGTTCCTGGCGCACCCGGCGCGCGACGGACTGCTGAGAGTGACGCACGACACCGTCGAGTTCTTCGCCTCGGTGGAGGCCATCAACGGGTCGGACACACGCTTGCAGAACATGGCGGCCTCGGGCCTGGCGCACGGCTTCCGGCTGCCCGGGATCGGTGGCTCGGACGCGCACACAGCGGCTGAGGTTGGCCGGGCGGCAACCCGCTTCCATGGACGGATCGCGACGCAGGCGGACCTGCTGGATGCCCTCCTGGCGGGCGCGTACGAGGCCGTGGCGCTGGGCTGACGGGCGGCGATCGCGACAAACCGTGACGACTTTAGAACAGATGTGTTGACATCCGAACGCATGTGCGGCTAGTGTTCACGCACTACGAACGGATGTGCTAACGATGGTCAACCCGGTCCTGACGATCCTTTTCGACCTGTTCCTCATCGGGAGCGCGCTGGCGCTCATTTCGGCGATGACGACTGAGTACCTGGAGAGCCGGCAGCCCCATGTGGGGTCGGCGCGCGCGCCGAGGCTGACGCGTCCGCGAACGCCGGCACGGCGGCGGGCGGAAACGCTGGAAATCCGGGTGGTGCGCCGAAGGGCGGCCTGAATCAGGGAGCGGCGCGCCGAATCGGGGTGGGCTCGGCGGGGCGCGCTCGTCGCCGGTCCTGGTTTCGCTCGACGGATCGGACGCCGCGGATGATTTCGATGCGCGACAGCAGCCGCGAGAGCTGCTCGACGCCGGTTGTCTCCAGGGTGGCGAGGATGCTGACCGAGCCATCGCCGTTTTCGATGGTCCGGACGCCGACCATGTTGACCTTATCCTCGGTGACAACGGTGGTGATGTCGCGGAGTAGGCCGACGCGGTCCCAGGCCTCGATGCGGACGGAGACCGGGTAGAGCTTGGTGACGGTGCCCCATTCGACTTCAACGATGCGCTCGTGCTCTTCCTCGTTGAGGATGTTGTGGCAATCGGCGCGGTGGACGGTGACGCCGCGGGTGCGGGTGACGTAGCCGACGATCTGGTCGCCTGGGACAGGGTTGCAGCAGCGGGCCATGGTGGTGAGCAGGTTGCCCACGCCCAGCACCCGCATGCCGGGGCTGCCGAGCTGGGCAGGTGCCTGCTTCTGTGGGAGGGAGGGCGGCGGTTCCTCGGCGGCCTCTTCCTCGGCCAGGAGGGCGCCCATGCGGCGGGCGATGGAATTGGTGCTCACGCCTCCATAACCGAGAGCAGCGAGGAAGTCGTCCCAGTTGGTGAAGTTGAAGAGCTGGAGTAGCTGTTCCTGGCGGTCGGAGATCTCGACGCCGAGGCGGCGCATTTCGCGTTCGAGGAGGTTACGGCCCACCTCGATGTTCTGGGCGCGCTCTTGCTTGCGGAACCACTGGCGGATCTTTTCTTTGGAGTGGGTGGTCCGGACGTAGCCGAGATTGCTGTTGAGCCAGTCGCGCGAGGGGCCCTTGCTGGTGCGGCTGCGCATGATCTCGATGACGTCGCCATTCTTGACGGTGGAGTTGAGTGCCACCATGCGGCCGTTGACCTTGGCGCCCACGGTCTGGTGGCCGAGGTCGGTGTGGATGCGGTAGGCGAAGTCGAGGGGAGTCGCGCCAGCGGGGAGGTCGAGGACGTCGCCCTTGGGGGTGTAGACGAAGACCTGGTCGTGGAAGATGTCGGTCTTGACGCTCTCGACGAACTCATCGGCGCCGGCGAGGTCGCGCTGCCATTCGAGCAGCTGGCGGAGCCAGGCGATGCGTTCCTCGTCCTTGCCCTGGGCCTTGCCGCCTTCCTTGTAGCGCCAGTGGGCTGCGACGCCGTATTCGGCGACGCGGTGCATTTCGTAGGTGCGGATTTGAATTTCGAGCGGTTTGCCGCCGGGCCCCACGACGGTGGTGTGGAGCGACTGGTACATGCTGTCTTTCGGGTTGCCGATGTAGTCGTCGAACTGGCCGGGGATGGGGCGCCAGAGGGCATGGATAACCCCCAGGGCGTGGTAGCACTCGGTGATGCTATCGACGAAGACGCGGATGGCGAGGAGGTCGTAGATCTGGTCGAAGGACTTCGACTGGGCCGAGTAGCGGGCCATCTTGTGGTAGATGCTGGCGATGTGCTTGGCGCGGCCGGTGATTTCGGCCTTTATGCCCGCGGCTTCGAGGTGTTCGCGGAGGACTTCGGAGGCCTCGGCGATGACACGCTCGCGGGTGGCGCGCTTCGAGGCGAGCAGGTCGGCAATCTCGCGGTACTTGTCGGGTTCGAGGTAACGGAAGGCGAGGTCTTCGAGCTCCCACTTGATTTGCCAGACACCGAGGCGGTTGGCAAGCGGGGCGAAGATCTCCTGGGTTTCGAGTGCGATGCGCTTTTGTTTTTCGGGGGGGAAGGCCCAGAGGGTGCGCATGTTGTGCAGGCGGTCGCAGAGCTTGATGAGGACGACGGAGATGTCCTCGGCCATGGCGAGGAACATCTTGCGCAGGTTCTGGGCCTGCATGGTGCCGCGGGCGGGGTCGATGGTTCCCACGTTCATGGGGAGCTTGTCGAGCTTGGTGAGGCCATCGACCAGTTTCGCGACGCGGGGCCCGAATTTCGCGGCCAGCACTTCGTTGGGGATTCCGCAGTCTTCCTGGACGTCGTGCAGGAGTGCGGCGGCAATGGCGAGGTGATCGAGTTCGAGGTTGGCGACGAGTTCGGCGACGGCGACGGGGTGGGTGATGTAGGGGTCGCCAGTCTTGCGGACCTGCCCTTCGTGGCATTCGCGGGCGAACTCGAAGGCATCGCGGATGATGCCGAGGCGATCTTCGGGGAGGTACTGGGCGGCACGCTGGAGCAGCGCGTCGATGGTGACGGCGGAAGAAGCTGGCTCCTGGGTGGGCACCGCCAAAGGGGGTTACCTCTATGCCGGGTGGGGCTGTGAATCTATCCTACCATGCATCCAGAACCCCGGAAGTGCTCTGAACCCATGACCACGCGATACCAGGCCCCGCGCGGCACGCAAGACGTGCTCCCGGACATGCAGCCGTACTGGACGGCTGTCTTCGAAGGCATCCGCGAGGTCACCCGGTTGCACGGCTTCCGGCGGATCGACACCCCGGCATTTGAATACGCAGGTGTCTTCGAGAAGGGTAGCGGCGACACGACGGACATCATCGAGAAGGAGATGTACGTCTTCGAGGACCGCGGGGGCGAGAAGCTCGCGCTGACTCCGGAAGCGACGCCAGCGGTGTGCCGCGCCTACCTGGAGCACGGGATGGCGAGCTGGCCGCAGCCCGTGCGGCTCTACACCACGCATGCGATGTTCCGCTACGACCGGCCGCAGAAGGGCCGCTACCGGCAGCACCACCAGTTCGACTGCGAGGTGCTGGGGTCGAGCGACCCGTTGATCGATGCCGAGGTGATCGCGGTGCTCTGGCGGCTCTACGAACGGCTCGGCATCAGGAACGTGACCGTAAGGCTCGGGTCGCTGGACGACCGGGAGCCACGGCGGGCGTACATCGAGCGGCTGAAGGACTACTACCGGCCGCACCTGGAGAAACTTTCCGAGGACAGCCAGCGGCGCTTCGCGCGCAATCCGTTGCGATTGCTGGATAGCAAGGATGAGCGCGACCTGCCCTTCAAAGAGGGCGCCCCGAAACTGGTGGAACAGTTGAGCCCGGCTGCGCAGGCCCATCACGAGGCGGTGACGGGTGCGCTGGCTGCCGCGGGCATCGCATACGTCATCGATCCTCTGCTGGTGCGAGGGCTGGACTACTACAACCGGACGGTTTTCGAGATCGTCCCCAACGATGATGAGCGAGCCCAGGGGACGCTGGGCGGGGGCGGGCGGTATGACGGGCTGATGGAGCTGCTGGGCGGGCCGCCGACACCGGGCATCGGCTTCGGGAGCGGGATCGAGCGGCTCATCCTGGAGATGCAGAAGAACGGCGTCGTGTTCGATGACGGAGCGATGGCGGCCGTGTACATCGTCCACCGCGCCGAGGGGGCGGGGCCGCGCGTGTTCGCGCTGGCATCGGAACTGCGCGACCTTGGCATCGCCACACTCATCGGCGAGAGCGGGAAATCGATGAAGGCGCAGATGCGGGGCGCCAACCACTCGGGCGCGCGCGTGGCCCTGATTATCGGCGAGGACGAACTGGCAGCTGGCCAGGCGGTGGTAAAGGACCTGGCCGGCGAGGGCGAGCAGGAGCTCGTCCCGCTCGAACGGGCGGCGGCCGTGGTGAGGGAGCGCCTCCAGGACTGAGGCCGGTTCATCGGGTGCTATACTCGAAGTAAGCCCCCGGAGCGCACCAGACGGTCCGCCCTGCGCGGGCCGTTTCTTCTCACCTATGGACGACAACATCCTTTCCCGGCTGCAACGGATCCGTGAGCGCTATGACGAGCTGACGAACGACATGGCGCGCCCGGAGGTTGCGGCGGATTTCGAGCA
>CAYUVT010000183.1:0-5927 GCA_964448165.1 uncultured Anaerolineaceae bacterium
GCTCCCGCCGCCGCCACACTTCGTCAAGCCGCTCCATTAGGGAACGCCGGTTGCCCAATCCGGTCAGCGTGTCGGTGTAGGCGAGGTACTCCAGCTCGCGTGCGGCTTCGACTTCGGCGCTCACGTCTTCCTGGAACGCCACGAAGTGCGTGGGGTTCGCGCTGCCCCGCGGGAGGGGCGTGACCGTCTGCGCAACCGTGTAGAGCGTCCCATCCCGCCGCCGGTTCACGACGCGAGAGGAGAAACAGTGCCCCCGGTTGATTTCGGACCAGAGCCTGGCGTAGTAGTGCCGATCGTGCAGTCCGGATTGGAGGATCCGGGGGTTCTGGCCAATAGCTTCCTCTGGTGACCAGCCGGTGAACGCGGAAAAGGCTTCGTTCACCCAGATGATGGTGCCGTCCCGGCCGGTGACAAACACCACGCTGCCGGCAGCTTCGAGCGCAGCCCGTGCGAGGTCGGCGGGGAGCTCGGGTGGAGCCAGTTTGCGGTTACGCGGCGAACTCATGCTGGGGTCCTTCCGGGTGGGGCGGCGGATTGGGTACCGCGCCGATCGTCGTCACCACTTCCCTCCTTCCAGTGGTTCGGTAGCGCCCGGTCGAATTTCAGTGGCTCATCAGGGTTCTCCTAAGTGACGACCTGGTGAACCGTTACCGGTTCGCAACTCAGCTCCCGGAGGCCCCTTGAATGAATCCCAGCAGCGCACTCCGCCTCGTTCCCACCACCGGTCCCGATCCGCGGACAGGCGCTCGTAAGCGCGAACCGGCGGGCCACGAGCCCGGCCGCGCCCCGGTGGCCGTAGTGCTTTCCGATGGCGGGGGGCACTCAGCCGACTTCCTTCCCGTACTCGCGGGGCTCGGCGTCACCGTCATCGACCGGCCGTTTGATCGCGAAGCGGCGCGCATCGTCGGCGCGATCCAGCCCGCGCTCGCAGTCGTGATTTGCGACCCAACGCAGGAAGGAGGCGCGGAGATGGTCTCGATGATCGCGGCCCAACCCATCGGGCGGCTGCTGGTGGTGGATACGGGCCGGACGGTCACCGGCACGATCGCGGCACTTGAGCTCGGCGCCGATGCGGGCCTCACGGTGTTCGAGGATGCCCGCGTGGTGCGTGCGACCGTGGCGGCGCTCCTGCGGCGCCTCAACGTCCGCGACTTCCCGGTGACGCCAGCAGCAGACGGGCCCCAAATCCGCCTGGGCAACCTCGTGATAGACCGCGACACGTGCGAGGTCCGTGAGGGGGGCGAGCTTGTGCCGCTGACCCGCACCGAGTTCCACATCCTGGCTTACCTCGCGAGCGAGGCGGGCAAGGTCCGCAGCCCCGGGCAGATTATGTCCGCCATCCATGATTACACCTATACCGATGCTGAAGCGCAGCAGGCGGTGAAGGTCTACATCCGGCGAATCCGGCGCAAGCTCTCGGGCTGCTCCAGCCAGTCGGTGGCGATCGTCAACTCCCGCGCGTTCGGCTATCGCATTGAGGCGGTGGGAGCGAAGGACGACGACGCCCTGCCCGCCGCCTGAGCTGCGGCACCCACACCTCGCCCGGAGAGCCCCATGCGCGCCCGTACCGCCCTGCTCATCGACCCGGCGCTCGACATGCCGCCGGCGGCCCTCGCCGAACTGGACCGCCTGGGCGTTGCGGTGGTAGGGCGCGTGGGATATGGACTCCAGGGGAACGAGGCGGCGTTCACGCTCCGCCCGGACCTGGTGCTGATCCGGCTCATGCCGCCCGGGGCGCGGGCGATAGACCTGATCACCAGGATTCACGACGCCCTGCCAGACACGGTCATCGTTGCGATAGCCGATGGTGGAGCTTCCCGTTTGGGCAAGGGGGCGATTGCTGCGGGCGCAGCGGTGTGCCTGCCCCTCGACAGTCCGCCCCGCGAACTCAGGCGCGTCATCGCAGCCTCCCGTGGGTACTTCGAGCGGCGGAAACACGGGGAGAGCATCGCGGCGGCGCAGGGTGGCCACGTGATTACGGTGCTTGGGGCGAAGGGGGGTGTTGGGAAGACGACGATCGCCACCAACCTCGCTATCGCCCTGGAACGTGAGTCTCGTAGCGCGGTGGCGCTCGTCGATGCGGACCCTCAGTTCGGCGATGTGGCGCTCGCCCTCGACCTGGTGCCGGAGCGCTCGCTCGCTGATGCGGCTGCCAGCATCGAGCTGCTCGGGACAGAAGATATTCGCGAGTTCATGATGTCGAGTTACGGCGTCTGGGTGCTTCCCGCTCCGCGACATGCGCTTTCAAGTTCGGAGCTGACGGCGGCCGCCCTCGAAACGGTCCTTGCTCGCCTGCGGCACGCCTTCGACTTCGTGGTGGTGGACACCGGCGGCGCCTACAGCGACCTGACAGCGGCCGCCACCGACGCCGCAACCACTCGCATGCTGGTGACCACACCCGAAGCGAATGCCGTGCGCGACGCGGTGCGCGCGGTGCGGTGGCTGCGGGAGCGCGCGGGCCCCGACGCCGCACGACTGAAGCTCGTGGAAAACCGCGCGGGCATGCGTGGTGGCCTTTCGGCGGCCGAGTTTGCCCGGGAAATCGGCATGACCGTGACGTGCATGGTGGAGGACGACAGGCGTCTCCTGAGGGCGATGCAGGCCGGCACACCGTTTGTCGACCGGTACCCCCGGAGCCGGGTGGCGGTGGCAATCCGGGGTCTGGCCACATCGTTCCTTGCCAGGGCAGGCGGTGTGAACGGGCAACCGCCGGGGAGCCCGGGGCGCCGGGTGCTGGCCCGCTTCGTTCCACACCTCGCCTGAATGCAATGCGGCCGCGGCATCAGGGTTCTCCCCGAGTGCTGAGCGGGGGATTTCCCCCGGCCGTTACGGGCGATTCCCCCCGGGGGGTTCGGTGGGTTCCACGCGTATCTACGGGGTCTCCGCCGGTCCAGAGTTGTTACCAGTCATCAACCAACAGACCAAGAAGGTGAACCAGAGGAGCCCCACAGTGAACACCAACCCGACCATCCCTCCCGAAGAACGCGAACGGATCATCGAGGAGCACCTTCCCCTTGTGCGGTACGTGGTCCGCAAGATGCACGTGGTCAACCCACCCGCAGGCCTTGAGTTCGACGACCTGGTGAGCCACGGGACGCTCGGGCTCATCCAGGCGGTCGACCGCTTCGATGGGAGCCAGGGCGTGCAGTTCAGCAGCTTCGCGATCACCCGCATCCGCGGGGCCGTCCTCGACGCGCTCCGCTCACTCGACCCGGTGGGACGGCCAACGCGGACACTGGCAAAGCGCCTCGATGCCACCCAGAACGCTCTTGCCCTCGAACTGGGGCGCGAGCCCACCTGGGAAGAGGTCCAGCGGGCGGCCAGGGTGACGGCGGCGGAGTACTGGCGCGCGCGTTCGGCAGCGAGCATGAGTGTGGTGCCGATCGAGCAGCCTTCGGAAGATGAGCATGGCTGGGAAGAGCGCCTGGCGGACGAAACGGCAATTGTTTCCGCCGGGCTGGAGCAGCGCGACATGGCCGAGTGTCTCAGCCGCGCGGTGGCAGAGCTACCAGAGCGCGAGCGTCTGATCCTTTCGCTCTACTACGTCGAAAACCTCACCCTGAGAGACATCGCGCGAGCATTGGATATTTCAGAGACGCGAGTGTCACAGCTGTTGCACCGGGCCTACGCCCGCTTGCGCGTCAACCCGGCACTGGCTGGAGCGGCGTGAGAACAAGTACGTTGGGAAACTCGCGTTGAAGGCGCCACCATGCAGGTGGCGTCTTTCTTGATCACTTATTGTCGCAAGCGTACTGATGGCCAAAACCCGAATGCGATTCGAATTTCTAGTACTGTACGCCCGGTGGCCACGTTCCCGCGTGAAACGCTCCGTAAGGAGATAACCTCACACGTTGCAATCTCAGCTTGGCTGTACTAGTGTCAGGGCGATCCTTCGTGGCAGGGTCCACCATGGCAGTTATGGGGAAAGGACCACGCAGCAAGACGGGCGGGCGGGCGTTGCGCATTGTGCTGGCCGACGACCACGCGATCCTGCGCCACGCCCTCGCAACACTCCTCGATGCCCAGCCCGATGTCGAGGTCGTCGCCGAGGCCTCCGATGGGCGCGAAGCCGTTGAACTTGCGGAGCATCTCCGTCCGGATGTGGTGATCATGGATGTGGCAATGCCCCACCTGAACGGGATCGAAGCCACCCGGCAGATCCACGCACACTACCCCGGGACGAAGGTACTCATCCTCAGCGCCTACGGAGATGCTGCTTCGGTCGGCAATGCACTCGCGGCGGGCGCTTGCGGATTCATCATCAAACGTTCGGATATCGATGAGCTGGTACTCGCCCTGCGCCTGATTTCTACCGGAAACACATACGTCTCGCGGGAGCTCGCCGAGCGTATGGACATAGGCGAAGTAACGTATGCCGCGCGCCACCAGGCCGCCGACTCGCTGGCACTCACGGAACGCGAACGCGAAGTTCTGCAGTTGATAGCGGAAGGACATACCCTCCGTGCAATCGCCGAGAAGCTGGTGCTGAGCCCCAAGACGCTGGAAGGCCACAATTCGCGCATCATGTCGAAGGTTGGCGGGCGGAATCGTGCCGACCTGGTCAGGTACGCCATCGGGGCCGGCCTTGTCCGCCCCGAAACCCTCCCCAATACCGGCTGACGGTCTCGGTGATGGGCCGGCCGGCGGATTGCCACGGAGGGCGCAGTGGTTCCTGAGTCTGGCGAGGACGCGATCCTCGATGCGGTTCTGGATGCCGTACCCAGCATGATCGTCATCAAGCGGGCAGTTGACCTCACGTACATCCGTGCGAACGCCGCCGCGCAGCGCTTCCACGGAATGGCCGAGGCGGAACTCTCCGGGAAGACGGTGTTCGACCTCTTCTTGCCTGCGAGCGCGGCGCAGCTGCAGGAATTCGACCGCCGCGCCATACAGGAACGGATGCCAGTAACGCTCGATAACGTGGCGCTCGAAACGCCCGCTGGCGCCTGCTACTTCTGGGGGAAGATCGTTCCCCTCGGTAATCCGCAGGGAGACCCCGACGCGTTGCTGTGGGTGGTGCGGGATGTCACGGAGCAGTACGAGCTCCACCAGGCATCAGAGGCATGGTCGGACATCATCGAAAGCGCCGAGTGGGGTGTAGCAGTTCTCAGCCCTGACGGGCTCCGGCTGGAGCGGGTCAGCCCGGGCTTCGCCCGCATGCACGGCTACACCAGCGAGGAATTGACGGGGAAGCCGCGCGAAGACCTGGTTGCCCCGGAGGCCCGTGAGCATCTTGCGCAGATGCTGCGGGTTGTGCAGGAGCTGGGGCACCATTCATTCGAGTGCACTCACCGGCGGAAAGACGGGAGCACCTTCCCGGCATTGGTTGTGGCGAACGCGGTGAAATCCCCCGACGGGACAACCCTCTACCGGCACATCAGCGTCCACGATGTTTCGCTGCTCAAGGATGCCGAGATGCAGGTTCATACGGCCCGGCTGGAGGCGGAAAGAGCCAACCAGGCGAAGAGCGAATTCCTTTCGCGGATGAGCCATGAACTGCGCACGCCGCTCAACGTCATCCTCGGGTTCGCCCAG
The DNA here is from genome assembly GCA_964448165.1 of uncultured Anaerolineaceae bacterium. Lineage (GTDB taxonomy): Bacteria > Chloroflexota > Dehalococcoidia > Tepidiformales > Tepidiformaceae > Amarobacter. The sequence continues at coordinate 5,536 of CAYUVT010000183.1, forward strand.
GTGCTCCAGCTGGATGAGCTGACCAGCGCCCAGAACGAGAGCGTCGGCCACATCCTCCAGGCCGGACGCCATCTCCTCGCGTTGATCGACGATGTGCTCGACATCTCACGGATCGAATCCGGGAAAATGGCGCTGTCCATTGAGCCGGTGGCCGTCGGCGAGGCCATCGAGGAGGTCATCCGGCTCATGCGACCGCTCGCGCAAGACAAGGAGGTGTTGCTGGCCTACCCCGGGCCCGAGTGCCAGTGCCACGTCTTGGCCGACAGGCAGCGGCTGAAGCAGGTCCTCCTGAACCTGTTGACCAACGGGATCAAATACAATGTGCCGGGCGGTTCGCTCACCGTTACCTGCCGAGACGACGGCAAACGCATCACGATCGCCGTCGCCGATAC
>CAYUVT010000184.1:0-5905 GCA_964448165.1 uncultured Anaerolineaceae bacterium
CGCATTGGCGAACACGGCCGGTATCCTGCCGATCGCCTACCTGCTGCGGAACCGCGGCGCGGAGGCCCGTGCAGCAAGCGGAGCGGCCAGCCTGGAGGTCGAGGCGGAACCAGCCTGAAATGCAGCGAGCCCCGGTATCCCGGGACTCGCTGGTTCGAAGCTCTTGCTGCGAGCGCAGCGCCTACCCGGCCTCGCCGAGGTCCCGCAGGGTGCTCTCGTACACCAGCTGCATCAGCCGGTTGTGGTGGCGCGCGAGCGCCATCTCCAGCAGGATCGCCTGTTCGCCGAGTTCGATCATCTTCCAGATGTCGACCTCGCCGGGCGCGCTCGCCTCTTCCACCAGCTGCTCGGAGCGGGCGGCGAAAGTCTCGTGCTCCTCGCGCTGCATCTCCACCTTCGAAAGGAGCCGGGGCTCCTGGTTCTCCACCAGGTTCAACGGCGAATCCGGCAGGGCCGCCGCCCAGATGTGCCGCCGGATGTCGCTCCGGGCATCGGCGACAAGCTGGCGGAAGGCGGTTTGCCATGCGTGTGGCTGGTGGGCGTGGAACGGCAGCCGCGCGGCCTGGCGCAGTTTCTCGCGCGCTTCGGCCAGCGGGTCCTTGAAGTCGGCCGCGCTGCTCGGGCGGGCCGGGGCGAACGTTCCGGAATACACGGTCATGTTGCGTCCTCCTTGTGACCGGGAGGGCCACGCACAGGGCGCGGCCGACGGATTGATGGGAGGGCTGAGGGCTGCCCTCCGAACGCCTGCGGGGTTAGCTGACGGGTTCGGCGTCGGAAGTCGCCTATGCGCGCCTTGCGCAATTCACCCCAGGGAGTGGGTCCCCCGTTCCTTCCAGGAGAAGGATTCGGCGCAATCACCGTACCCCATGGCGGCTCCAAACGGCGCGCTGTTTACCGTGGAGGGCATTGCAAAAGCGTTGCGAATTGCCCCTCGCGGCTTCGGCGGCTATTGCCTCAACGGATGGCCAGGCGGGCGTGCGCCCAGTGCGTGATGGCCACCGCCAGCGCGTCCGCCGCGTCCGCCGGGGTTGGCGCCGCCTTCAAGCCCAGCTGGAGCCGCACCATCTCCGCCACCTGCCCCTTCTCTCCGCGGCCATATCCAGCCACCGTCTGCTTCACCAGCGCCGGGGCATACTCCGTCACCTCCAGCCCGGCATCGGCCATCCCCAGCAGCGCCGCGGCCCGCGCCTCGCCCAGGGCCATCGCCGCGCGCACGTTCAGCCCTACAAATCCTGCCTCGATGGCTCCCGCGGCCGCTCCACACTCCACCGCCAGCGCCCGCACCTCGTCGCGGAGCTGCCGCAGCCGGTCGACCCGTGCATCGGACGCCCTGGTCCGGACCGTGCCGTGCCGCAGGTACACGCACCGGTCACGCTCGACCTCGACGACACCGAAGCCGGTGATGTTCAGTCCGGGGTCGATGCCGAGGATGCGCATGGTGCGATGGTGCCCCATGCGGCCCGCCAGCGCGAATCGTCAGCGGTCACAGCGACGGGGATTGACGCTCCGAATCGCCGAAGATGGGCCGCAATGCTTCGACCGCCTCGCGCAGTTCGGCGGCCGCCGGGCATTCTCCCGCCTGGAGATGGCGGTCGGCGGCAAGCCAGAGATCGTTCAACGCCTGGTGCGAATTGAAGAGCAGGACGCTGATATCGAATCTTGGTCCGCCGCCCCGGCGGGGTCCGGGGTTGGCTGCCAGTTTGCGGGCGAGGTCCTCGTAGAGGCTGGGCACGGTGTCTCCGCTACCGGCGGTACCGGCGGCTCCTGTCGCGTCCACCAGCCTGGCTCCGGCCAAACCGCAACGGCCCGCTTCTCCCTGCAGCCGCTGCGAACGCCGCCAGCTCTTCCGCGTCTGTCCCCACCAGCTCCCGCCGCAACTCCACAACGCGGTCGCGCAGCGCCGCCGCCTTCTCGAACTCCAGGTTCTTCGCGGCCGCCTTCATCTGCGTCTCCAGCTCCTTGACCATCCGCAGGATTTCGTCCTTCGGCATCGATGCCGCGACGCCCGCGTCGTAAGGCGCCTTCTCTTCGGCGGCCTGCATGCGCACATGGTCGGTGATATCGCGCACAGCCTTGGTGATGCTCGCAGCCTCGATGCCGTGCTCACGGTTGTACTCCTCCTGGATGCGGCGTCGCCGGTACGTCTCGTCGATGGCGTTTTGCATGCTCTGCGTCACCTGGTCCGCATACATCACCACGCGCCCCTCGACATGGCGGGCGGCGCGCCCGATCGTCTGAATGAGCGACCGGTTCGAGCGCAGGTACCCCTCTTTGTCCGCGTCAAGAATGCACACGAGCGAGACCTCGGGAAGGTCCAGCCCTTCGCGAAGCAGGTTGATGCCCACCACCACGTCGTACACCCCGAGCCGGAGGTCGCGCAGGATCTCGACGCGGTCGAGCGTCTCGACCTCGGCGTGCAGGTAGTGGGTCTTGATGCCCATCTCCTTCAGGTAGTCCGCCAGGTCTTCCGCCATCTTCTTCGTCAGCGTCGTCACCAGCACCCGCTGGCCCCGGTCCACCACCCGGCGGATCTCCTCCATCAGGTCGTCGACCTGGTTCTTCGTCGGTTTCACCACGATCTCCGGGTCGAGCAGCCCCGTTGGCCGGATCACCTGCTCCACCACCTGGGTCGACCGCTTGATCTCATAGTCGCCCGGCGTCGCGCTCACGAAGATCACCTGGTTGATGTGCTGGTCGAACTCTTCGAAGGTCAGCGGCCGGTTATCGAGCGCGCTCGGCAACCGGAAGCCAAACTCCACCAGCGTCTCCTTGCGTGCCCGGTCGCCGAAGTACTGCCCCTGCACCTGGGGCAGGGTGATGTGCGATTCATCGACGAAGAGCAGCCAGTCATCCGGGAAGTAATCGAGCAGGCACCACGGTGTCGAGCCCGGCTCCCGCGCCTGCAGGTGGCGCGAGTAGTTCTCCACGCCCGGGCAGTAGCCTGTCTCCCGCAGCGATTCGATGTCGTAGTGGGTGCGTTCTTCGAGCCGCGCCGCCTCCAGGATTTTCCCCTGCCGCTTCAACACCTCGAGCTGCTCTGCCAGCTCCTTCTCGATCCCCGCGATCGCCTGCTCCATCCGGTCGGCCGTCGTCACGAAGTGCTTTGCCGGGTAGATGTCGATCTCGTCGTGCTCGGCCACGATCTCACCGGTCAGCGGGTCGAGCTCCACGATGCGCTCCACCTCATCGCCCCAGAAGTCGATGCGCACCGCAAGTTCGTCGTAACTCGGGAGGATCGTCAGCGAATCCCCCCGCACCCGGAACTTCCCGCGCACCACGTTCTGGTCGTTCCGCTCGTACTGCATCGAGACCATGCGCCGCACCGCGTCCTGGCGGCTGAAAGGCTTCCCCTTCTTGAACGACAGGACGAACTCCTGGTACTGGGCCGGTTCACCCAGGCCATAGATGCAGCTCACGCTTGCCACGATGATCACATCGCGCCGCTGAAAGAGCGCCCGCGTGGCTGCGTGCCGCAGCTTATCGATCTCCTCGTTGATATCCGCGTCCTTGGCGATGTACGTATCGGTCCGCGGGATGTACGCCTCAGGCTGGTAATAGTCGTAGTAGCTGACGAAGTACTCGACCGCGTTTTCCGGGAAGAACTCCTTCAGTTCGGCGCAGAGCTGGGCTGCCAGCGTCTTGTTATGGGCGAGCACCAGCGCGGGCCGCCCGGTCTGCTGGATCACGTTCGCCATCGTGAACGTCTTCCCCGAGCCCGTGACCCCCAGGAGTGTCTGGTAGCGGTCGCCACGGTTCACGCCCTCCACCAGCTTCTCGATGGCCTGCGGCTGGTCGCCGGTAGGCACGTAGTCGGCGGTCAGGCGAAACGGCGCCGGCGAACTCGCGGGAACAGCGGTGACCATGCATCGAGTGTAACCGCCTTTCGCGGGCGGCGGCGATGGATCCACGACTCCTGCTGACAGGACCCTGGCAACTGGGAATCGCCGCGGCCCTCTTGCCCCCGGGGGTATGATCCCCTGTAGTCCATCGCATTGCAGGGAAAGAGGGACCGCGCTGTGGGAGAGAAAGAGACATTCGGGCCGGGCGAGCGCACGGCCGCTGGCGGCGGAGCAATCGCCATCGGCGAAGAGGGCGTCCAGCGGACCGCCGGCGGAGCCGGTGCCATCGCCATCGAAGAGGAGGGCGCCCAGCGGGCCACCAACCTCAACTCGTCCAAGTCCAACGTCTACCGGGCCGCGCAGGGGAGCGAGGGCATCGCCGTCGACGAGCCCGGCGTCACCGACAACTAGCGCCATCACCTCATCACCGGGGGACATGTGGCCCGCCAGGGAGGAGAGGCCGAGGTGACCGCGCCCGCCTGGGCAGCCCACGTTCGCACGCCCGGCGCGGGTTCGCTCATCGGCGTCGAGCACGAATACCGCGTGATCGGGCCCGATGGCTCCCAGGCCGACTTCCGTCAGCTCATCCACGGCCTCGCTTGGGACGGCCAGCAGCTCGACCCGGGCGACCGCAACGCGTACCGGTTGCGCTCCGGCCTGGCGGTGACCGCCGATGGGATGGAAGCGGAGGCGGCCTCGCCCCCGGTGGCCACCGAAGGGCGCTTCGGTGAGGCGCTCCTGGCCTGGGCGGCAGCGGGCCGGCGGGCGATCGAAGCCGCCCTCGGCCCGCGGTTCAGCCTCGAGGGCTACTCCACCCACCTGAGCGTCTCCGCTGCCTGCCCGGCGGCATTCGCCGAACGCTACGCCCGCACTTTCGGTCCGGTGTTCGCACGGCTGGCGCAGCGCCCCGGTTCCCTGGGCATCTATGTCCGGCCCCGGCCTGGCCGCCTCGAATTGTGTGGCGAATACCTGGAAGGCGAGGCCCTCGCTCGCGCCGCGCTCTTCGCCGTTGGGAGCGTGCGCGCCGCCGCCGAAGGGGCATTCCCACCCGAGGTCCGGGCCGCCCTGCTCCCCTGCGAGGAACGCTTCGGCTACCGGCTGCACCGCACCCTGGCATTCGGGTTCGATGCCTACACGCTCGGCCCGGAGGAGCGCTTGCCGCTCGCCGGTGAAGGCGCCATCACCGTGGCGAGCCTGGTGTCGGCGGCAGTGGGCCTTGCCGGCGCCCACCTGGCGATGCCCCGGCGCGCCCGGCATGAGCTCCTGCGTGCGGCCCTCGCCGGCCCCCTGCGAGACCTTCAACGCCGGCCGGGCCACCGCCCGCGATCTCTCTCGCCCGGTGTCTTTGGCGATTGCCTCGCCGCAGTGCAACGGCCCCGGTTCGTGGTCGAACCGCTCCTTGCCACCTGGGGCCATACGGTGTTTCGCGCAGCCCGCGAGCCGGGAAGCGCCGCAGTCTGCGTGGAAAGCTCCGCCCTCCGTGGCTTCTTGCGCCTCCTGCGATCCGGTTCGCTCGATGCACAGATCGAACGCGCGCTCGACCAGGGCGGCTCGCTCCCCGCGCTCGGCGCGCCCGGCCAGCCCCTTGCGCCAGGCTTCTACTCCTCCGTGGCCGACCCCCTTGCCCTGGTCCCGGCTGAAATACCAGTCGCCGGCCCCGGCAAGGCCGGCGCACGCCGCGCGAAGGACCGCCCGGTGCGCATCGGGAAGGTAGCGACGGCGGTCCCTGTGCCGGCCACGCGGGAACCGCCACCGGGCCCGCCCGCCGCACCGGCGCCCCGGCCCCGTGCAGTTCCGCGGACGTGGTGGGCCGCCGGCGCGGGTGCCTTGCTTGCTGCCGCCCTGCTGGGAGCAAGCCTCGCCCTGCTAACGGGCGGCGACGACAACGCCCCCGAAACCAGCGCCACGCCCTTGCCCGGGACCACCGTCGCCGCCGCCGGCGCAACCGCTGCCGCCAGTGCCGCGGTCGCCACCACCCCCACAGCACTGCCCGCGACGGCCACAGTTCCGGCACGTGAGAGCCCCACCACCGCGGGCGCCACCGCAACCGAATCCCCTCCGGCAAC
>CAYUVT010000185.1:0-3086 GCA_964448165.1 uncultured Anaerolineaceae bacterium
CGATACGGCAGATGGCTACCAGGATCGGCTGGCCGATTGCTGGATCGACCGTACGGACCCGACGTTCCGTGGGCGCCGCTAGGCGCTAGCTCGCGAGACGAACGTCGAACCGGTAGCCAGCGCCCCGGACGGTCCGCACCGACCGGGCTGCGGCGGTGCGGTGGAGCTTCCGGCGGATGTTAGACACATGCCGCCTCAGGATCTGGAGGTACCTGGCATCGGCTTCGGCGCCCCAGCCGCGTTCGATAATTTCGGCTGCGGAGATGGTGCGATTGGGCCGGGCGAGCAGGATGCCAAGGATTTCTGACTCCCGCTCGGTGAGCGTCACCTCGAGGCCGGGAAGCCGCAAGATGGACCGGACCGGGTCGAGTTCGTAGGGCCCGGCGACGACCAGGTCGGCTTCTGCCACGCCCTCGCGGGCCATGCCAACGATTCTGCGCTGCACTTCGGTCGAATCGAGCGTGCCACGAACCAGGCCGTCCATTTCCGGGCGGAACGTGCCAGGAATCGCCAGCCCCGGCACGGCGGGGTCGAGAAGATAGAGGACGGGGACCAGCCGCCAGCGGCGATGGACGTGGAACGCAGTCACTACTTCCTGCTGTTCATCGACGCTCATCCCGCTGAGGACGAGCAGGTCGAAGACCCGCGTCGAGGCTGTAGCGAGGGCGGCTCGCGCATCGTTCGCGATGGAGACGGTGATGGTTGCACCGAAAAGACCGCGGCCAGCGACAGCGTCGGGGACACCGGGCGCAATGGCGAGGACAGAGGGCATCGGGAACTCCAGGAAATGCCAGCTCAACGGTTGCCTGCGGGGCCCTCGGATTCCCTTCCCCACATCAATCCGCCGGCCTTCAGCGTACGCGCCGACGCGGGTAGCAAGTAATCAGGACAATCCCTGTTTGACCGGCGGCGGGCGCCGAGGTGTGCCGGGGAATCCAGTTAGAAGCCGCGCTCGACGAGCTTTCGCGCGATCTCGCGCGGGTCGGGGTTGTAGGTGCCGTTTTGTATCTGGGCGCGGAGGGCACGTACGCGTTCGGCCCGCACCTCGGGGGCCTCTTCGACCATTTCGAGAGCATGCGAGAGCGCCCGGGCCTCGGGAGTGATACCGGCGCTATCGAGGTGCTCAGCGCTAGCCGCGGGAGCCACTCGCTGGCGCGCATGCGCCAGGTCGTACACCACTCCCCGCGCGGCACTGCTGCCGGATGTTTTCCTCACACCAGCCATGAAGCTATCTCCCTCCCTGGTCCAGCGGCACCATGCTAGGCATCGGCCTTTCCGCTTTCAATGTCTGCAAGCACGCCGATGACCACGAGACGGTGTTCGAGGTCGCGCGTGCAGGTAACGAGTGTGACCGTCGCTGTGCTATCCGAGCGCAACACGTGCACCGCTTCGGGATCGACAACGAGCACTTCGCGCACGGTGTACACGTACCGCGATGCCCCGGAGTAGACCTCGATCGCATCGCCCGGAGCGACCGCGTCGAGGGTGGCGAAGACCGCGAGGTTGCGCCGGTCGGCGACCGAGACATGGCCGGTGATGACCATGTTTCCCGGCTGGCCCGGCAGCGCCGAATCGAGGTGGTGGCCAGCGGCCCGCCACGCGGTCTCCCAGCGGGGGACGCCATCTTCGACGACAACGCCAACCTCGGTGATGGGCGCATCGACATGGGCGGATGGGATGACGATGCGCGAGGGAAGGCCGCCCCGCGAGATCGACGGGTAGGCCACCGCGTCGGTGCCGCCCTGGCCCCGGGCATCGCCGGCGAGAGTCAGCGCCTCGCGAGCCTGCGGTGAGGGTTCGGTGTTCGCCATCCCGAACCACGCGATCGCACCGGCGGCAACCACACAGGCGGCTGCCACCAGCGACGACGAAGAGGGCCGGAATCGAACGTTGCGGGCCATGCGTCCCTTTCCCCGGTGCCGCACGAAGCTGTCTGCGGCCTGCCGTGAGTGTCGGCATCGGCGGAACGATCTTGACCGGCGGGAGGTGCCTGATCAGGCTCCGCTCGATGGCCAAACGGTGACAAATCGAGGAGTGTGGAAGAGTTTACGGAGCCGACGGGCTGCGGCGACGGACGGTTTACACAGGCCGGGTGGAGGCGGCATAGGCGGCCTGCGTCCGGCCGCTCCGGCGAAGCACCGCCATCCGCCCGGAGGTCTCGGCGAGGGCGGAGTCCAGTGCGTGGAGGATGGCAGTATCGATGGCAACGAGCTCATCGAGCGCGGGCAGCTGGCGCGGATCCAGGGCTTCGATCGCAAGGCATTCGGATTCGTGTTCCGCCCAGGCCAGCGCGAACGCCTCGTCATCGCCGGCAGCAAGCGCTTGCAGCGCCCGGCGAGCAGCCTGGAGGGCTCGATCGAGCCGCGCATCGTGCATTTCAGGCGGCCGCTTCGGCACCGGAACGAGAACCAACGCGAGGGGCACGGAGGCCGGCTGTCGCCAACCGCCAGGCTTCGCCGATCGTTGAGATATGGCGCTCGACCTCGATGAGCTTCTCCATGTCCCCCAGCGACGACTCGACGATGAGGCGGAGGCAGTACCCGTAGATGGCGGCCAGGTTCTCGCTGATCTCGCCCTGGCTCATATCGAGCGTGGCGCGCAGTTCTCCGATGATGAGGTAGGCGCGATTCGTCTCATCGTTGAATCCCCGGGCGTTGCCGTTTTCGTGGTGGAGGCGTGCCTTCTTGAGCGCCTTCACGGCACCTTCATAGAGCATGGTGGTCAGCGTGATCGGGTCGGCCGTGGTGGCTTCCACGGTTCGATAGGCTGCGTACGGGTTGCTCGACATGCTGGTTTGCTGGCTCCTCTGGTTGCTCGATGAAGGGATCGGCCGGTTGGGCCCGGCCGCGTAGTGAGGAGTTTCCACTACTACTTCTGGCTGGCGTTCGCGTTCATCCGGGCGGCCATCTGCTGGAGCGACGAAAGGACGCCCTGGGCCCGGGCCTGGGCCTGCTCCAGGTGCTGCTGCGCCGCGTCCAGCTCGCCCATCTTCAGCAGGGAATCGACCAGCGCCAGGCGCGCTTCCACATTATCCGGGTCTTTCTCCACGGCGGTTTGCAGGTCGGCGCGCACATCGGCGCGCGGGC
>CAYUVT010000185.1:3096-5782 GCA_964448165.1 uncultured Anaerolineaceae bacterium
TGCTCCATGGCGGCGAACTTCTTGCGCAACACCTCCATCTCCTTCTCGATACGTTCTTCCATCACGGAAATCCGATCGGCGATATCGCCCGTGACTGCGTCGTAGGAGTCCTGGCGCTTTTTCAGCACGCCTCCCGTGCCCGCCTGGTTCTCCGCGAACTGCTTGAGCCGGTGGATCACACTCTGGGTGGAGGCGGTGACCGTCACGGTATGGGTGCCGGCCTGGAGAGCGCCCCCAATGGTGAGCGTCATGCCGGGGATGAGCGAGGCGTTGGTACCACCGGCGAGGACCACCGCGCTTGAGGTGGTGGCCGGCGTGCCATTTGCCGGCGTGAAGACCGACGTGAGGTTCCCGGACCCGTCGTCGGTGATGACGTACTTTCCTGGCGTGGTGCCGGCATACGTCCCCGAGAGCCCGCTGATTGAGCCGGTGCCGCCGGGCTCGAGCGACGCCGAGAGCGTGAGCGCACTCAACGCCGACTGCACGGCGGCGGGATCGGCGGCAAGGGCGGCCTTGAACTTCGCCTCGTCGAGCTGCAGGGTGTTCGTCGTGCCGATCGCCGAACCGACGGCGCCAAATGAGATGCCCAGCTGCGCCAGGGTGGTGTACTGGCCGGGCAGGTTCAGACCAGGGCTCGTCACGATGCTTCGAAGGTCGGACTTGAGTTGCCGCAGGCTCGCATCGCCGCTGAGCGGGCCCGAAGTGTTGTTGGTCTTCGAGCCGTCGGCTTTCGTGGCGGCGTCGATGGCCTTCATCACGTTGTTGAACTCGGTGATGAACTCCTTGACGGCGGTCGTGGCAGCGGCCGAGTCCTGGCTTACGGTCACGGTTACGGGCGTCCCGGCGGTGAGCGCGGAAAGCGTGAGGCTCACACCGTTGTAGCCGATGGTATTGGTCGCCGAGCCCTGGGGCGGACCGCCATCGATCGCGTATTCAGCGTTTTCGCCCATGGTCACGGGCGCTCCGATGAGGCCCAGCTTCGCTGCCAGGTCGCCGCCCGCGCCGTCGTCTTCGACGGTAAGCGAGAGCGCGCCCGTGGCCTTGTTCTGGATCTTGATGGTGTCGCTCAGAGAGTCGTACCTGGCCGTTACGTTCGCACCGCTCGCATTGATCCGGTTGATGAGGTCGGTGAGCGAGTCATTCGCGGCGTTGTAGTCGATTTGGACGCCGTTCAGCTTGATGAAGTGGTCCCCGGCGGCGGGTGCGCCCCCATTGAGCGATGTATGGTCGAGTTTCTTCGAGAGGCTGAGCCGCGCGATCGACGAAGTGGATGCCCGGGTCGCGCCGGAGGCCGAGGTCAGGAGGCCGGTGGCGTTCAGAAAGTTGGAGGTATCGGCGCCGTTGCCGAAGGAGATGTTGCCCTGGGCCGAGGTGATGGTCAGGATGCCCGGGCGCCCGTAGGCGTCGTTGGTGATGCTGGCGGTGACGCCGATGGCACTCGCGTTGATATCGGCGATGACGTCGTTCAACGACATCTGCTTCGTGAAGGCAGCACTGCTGGTTTTCGTCGTCGTTCCGGTTGCCGCAAGCAGGTTGGTGGCCGAGAGGAAGTTCGAGGAATCGGTGCCGGAGCCGAGCGTGATGTTTCCCTGGATCGAGGTGAGCGTGAGCTGATTCAGGCGGCCGTTCGCATCGGCGGTGATGGATGCGGTGATGCCGACGCCAGCGCTGTTGATGGCCGAAACCACGTCGTCGAGCGACTGGGTCGCGACATCGATGGTGAGGGTGGCCGAGCCACCGGTCTGCGTCGCGATGGTGAAGGTGCCGCTCGTCACCGCCATGTCGAAGTTCGCCGAATCCAGCGCGACGGCGTTCTGGACCGCGGCGCCCCCGATGCTGAAGGTCTGGGACCCACCGGTGGCCGTGGCGATGGTGAAGGTGCCGTTCGTCGGGACCATGCCGAAGTTCGATTCCCGCATCGAGGCGGCTGCGTCGATGCCGGCGGAAATCGGGGGCCCCGCCAGCGAAGTCGAGCTGGCGAGCCGCGTCACATCGACCGTGAACGAGCCAAGCGTCGAGCTTGGTGTGGTCGAGGCGCTCACGGCCGAGCCAGAGACCGAAGCGGCGCGGCCGCTGACGGAGTTGAGCCCGGAGAGCGTGTTGAGCTTCGAGAGGAAATTGCCCATCGTCGATTGGATAGACGCGAGGGCCTTCTTCCGGGCGGAGGCCTGCATGCTCTTGGCCTCGAGCTGCGTGACGGCGCGCATCCGGACTTTTGTCAGCTGGGCGATAACGGATTCCGTATCGAAGGTAGAGAAGAAACCGCCGATGCGGATGGGGTCGGACATACGTTATCCCCTGCGCTCGACGAGGAGACCGCCGGCAGCCTCTTCGCTTGCCAGGCGCCAGAGATCGTCGGCCTTGATGCGGGCGATGACCTCCCCGGACGAAACGTCGCGGACGAGGATCGCGACCATGATCCCGGTTGCATCCACGACGTAATCCACTTCGCAGGTCTCCGGAGCGCGGGACGGCGCCAGCATGGCGACCAGCCGTTCGCGCGTGGATTTCTGGCGCCGCGGCTGTTGCTGGTCCCGGCCACGGCGGCCAGATTGACCCCAGCTCACGGCCTCGGTGGAGGTGTGAACGGGATCGATCGCGGCCAGTCTAAGGTCGGCCATAGCGGCGCTTCCCTTCAGGAGACTACCTAATCATCGAGCGGGGAGGCCGGATCTTGAGACCACGA
>CAYUVT010000186.1:0-5775 GCA_964448165.1 uncultured Anaerolineaceae bacterium
AGGGGCTGGGGCTCGGGCTGGGGCCGGGCGAGGGGGACGGCCGGCGCGTCGGCGTGGCCGTGGGTTCCATCTCCTGCGTGGGCGTAGCTGTTGGGGCCGCTGTGGTCGGCGTCGGGGTCGGCACAGGAGTGGCTCCCTCGTCCCGGTTCGAAAGGAAGATGGCAGCGCCAGCGCCAACACCAATGGCGATAAGGATGATGCCGATGACCACGAGGATGGTGGCCCCGCTGACGCCCGCCGGCTCCTGGCGGACGGCGCCCCGGCGGACGCGGGCGGTGGGCTGCCGGCGCCGGAGCTGCGGCGGCCTGCCCGGCGGGGCGACCACCGGGGCGGACTGAGCGGGAGCCAGGGGAACACGCCGGAGCGCCGCGCCGAAGGCGGCCGCCGTCGGGAAGCGGTCCTCGGGAGAGAGCGCGAGGGCTTTGGCGAGGGCCTGCTCAAGCTCGGGTGATGCGCCGCGGGCGTGGGTGCGCAGGAGCGGGGCAGGAGCGGCAAGCCGCTGGCCAGCGATGGCGGCGGCGCTCGTGCCAGTGAAAGGCAGGCGGCCGGCCACCATCTCGTAGACGGTTAGCCCCAGTGCGTAGACATCAGCGCGCGGGTCGGGCCGGGCGCCCTGGATGACCTCTGGCGCCAGGTAGGCGATGGTGCCGAGAAGGTCTTGCGCCTGGCCGGGAGCGAGCGTGCGATTGATTGTCTCGGCGACTCCGAAGTCGGTGACTTTGGCGATACCGGTCTCGTTGATGATGATGTTTTCGGGCTTGACATCGCAGTGGACGACGCCCTGTTCGTGCGCGTACTGGAGGGCGGCAGCAACCTGCGCGCCGTAGCGAATGGCCTCGGTCTCGGTCAAACGACCCTGGGTTTCGAGGAGCTCGCGCAAGGTATAGCCGTGGACGTACTCCATGACGATGAACCGGCGGCCTTCGTGGATGCCGGCATCGAACACCCCGACGATGTTGGGGTGCTGGAGCCGCGCGATGACGCGGGCCTCACGTTCGAAGGCGGCGATGGCATCAGCATCGGACTCGGCGCTGAAGGCTTCGCGAAGGAACTTCACCGCGACCCAGCGGCCGAGCCGTTCGTCTTCGGCGAGCCAGACTTCGGCCATCCCGCCGGTACCGAGCAGGCGTTCGAGGCGGTATCGTCCGTCTATGACATCCGTGGCGTTCACCGGGGGATGAGCCTCCGCCAGGCCAGCGGCTCGCGAGAGCGCAACATCGAGGTGCTCCTGTTGACGGGGGCGGCGGGGTTCGCCGTCCTGGGGTGGTATGCGCTCCGCGCCGCCGAGTTCGCGCTTCCAGCCAGCACTGGGCGCATCCTAACCCAGTTTGCCGTTTCTGGTCTGGTTGCTCACGTCGCAGGGCGCGTGCTGGCGCCAAGGGCCCGCCCGGAGATCCTCGCGATCGCAGCGTTCCTGACAGCGGTGGGGCTGGTGTTCGTTCTCCGCCTGGCGCCGGGCGTGGCGGCTGACCAGGCGAACTGGGTGAGTGTTGGCGTGGCCGCTTACGCAGCCGGGCTCTGGGCCGGCAATCGCTATTCACGGCTGAAGCGGTACACGTACACCTCGGGCATGGCCGGCCTGGCTGTACTTGTGGCCACCGGTATCTTCGGCACCACCATCAACGGCGCCCGGCTCTGGGTGGAGGTCGCGGGGCAGTCTGTGCAGACCACCGAGCTCATCAAGGTGTTCGTCATCGTGTTCATGGCAGGCTACCTCGCCGACGCGGCAAGTGTGCTGGCGTCGCCAAGGCTGCGCATCGGTGACCGCACGTATTCTGGTGGGGCCTACCTGGTACCGCTGGTTGCGGTGCTGCTCGGGGCGGTGGGGGCACTCGCATTGCTGCGGGACCTGGGATCGATCGCCATCCTCCTCCTCCTGGCGATGGGAGCGCTCTACCTGGCGACCGGCAGGGCGCGCTTCGTGTTGGGTGGAATCGGCCTGCTCGCGGCAACCGGGATAGCAGGTTATGTGCTATTCGATCACGTGCAGGTGCGGATCGATACGTGGCTCGACCCCGGCGCCGACCCGGGGGGGGCGGGCTACCAGACGATGCAGGCGACCTATGCCATCCAGGCCGGCGGGATTACGGGAGCCGGGCCGGGGCTGGGCCAGGCGGATGCCGTGCCGGCCGCGCCAACGGACTATGTCTACACCGCAATCGCAGAAGAGCTCGGGCTGGCCGGCGCGGCGGGGGTAGCGCTGCTCTACGTGGCATTTCTCTACGCGGGCCTGCGTGTCGCCGCGGAGGCGGGCGACACCTACGGGCGGTTGCTGGCGGCGTGTATTGCCCTGCTCATCGCGATCCAGGCGGCCGTGATCATCGCCGGGAACCTGAGGCTGATCCCAACTACGGGTATCACGCTGCCGTTTGTGAGTTACGGAGGGTCGAGCCTGGTGGTGAACTTTGGGCTCGCCGGCCTGCTGGGGGGGATTTCGCATGTCTCGCGGCGCGGGCTCACGGCCCGGCAAGCCTGAGCACAACCGCTCCAAGGGCGATGCGCTCACCACCCTTCAGGAGTACGCCCGCCGGACCCACCGGACGCCCATTGGCGCTGGTGCCGTTGGTGCTGCCGAGGTCCTTGATGCGCCATCCACCCTGCACCCGCTCGATTGCGGCATGGCGGCTCGAAACGGAGGGGTCTCCAAGGACAACTCCGGCATCGAGGTCCCGGCCGATCGTCATGTTGCCGGCGACCAGGATCTCGGTCCCCGGCGCTAGGCCCGTTTCACCGGGGGCGAGGACGACGAGCCGCCAGCCCTCCCGGCGTGGCGCGGGGGCCGCAACCGGGCTACGGGAAGGGGTGAGCCCGCTCCGGAGGGTGAGGGCGATCGCGAGGACGAAAACGAGCACCAGGGCAATGAGCGCGAGGCGCAGGGCCAACAGTTCCGTGCTTCCACTCATTCGCCGGACTCCACCCAGAAGCGCGCATCACCGAGGACGAACATGGCACCGGGGACGAGCACGCTCACGCCTGTGACTCGCTCGCCATCGATGACGACGCCGTTCCTGCTGCCCAGGTCGCGGATGGTGAGCGTGCCCCCGGGCCCGGCGCCGATCTCGGCGTGGCGGCGGGAGATGCTGAGATCGGGCAGCACAAGGTCGCACCCCACGCCCCGGCCGATGACGAACGGTGTATGGGTGAGGGGAATCCTGGTGCCGTCATCGAGGACGATGCGTTTGCCTTTCTGGCGGGTGATGACTCGCGTGGCGCCGGGGGCAACCGTTTCGGGGCGGTGCGATGGTTCGCGGTAGTGGGCGGAGACGCGAAGCGCGCCCGGGGGCAACCCGGCGTTCGCCGCGAAGTCAAACTGCCATGGGCCAAGGGCGCGCAAACCGCGGCTTTGCACCAATTCGTCGAGCATGCGGCCAGCGCCGCGGATGAGTTGATCCTGGAGGCGCGCGAAGCGCTCGCTGCCGGTTGCGGGGAACTCGACCCGGTAGGCATTCGCGACGTCTCCATCGCGGATCGAGGCCTCCGCGGCCGCCTGGATGCGCTGGAGGACCTCGACAGGGTGGATGCCCGCCCCGGAAGCCATGCGGGCCGCCTGTTCGAAAAAGCGCTCGATGCGCGGCTGGTCACTCATCGGCCGAGCACCGCGCGGATGACTGCCCCGGCGATAGGCGAGGCGACCACGCCACCCTGGCCACCGTTTTCAACCACAACGGCAACGGCGACCTTCGGCTCCTCGGCGGGGGCGAAGGCGATGAACCATGCGTGGGATGTGCCATCGCCGGCCTCGGCGGTGCCGGTCTTGCCCGCGACGCTAACGCCGGGAATGGAGACGCCGGCTGCCTGGCCGGCTTCGACCACGGAGACCATGAGGTCTCGCATGGTGCGCGCAAGCGTGGGGTCGATGACACGCGTGGCCCCGGGCTGTTCCAGCTCCCTGATGAGCTGGTTGTTGCCATCGACAGTGCCGAGCGTGAGCCTGGGACGAGCCATTTCGCCGCCGTTGGCGATGGTAGCCGCGACCAGTGCCATTTGGAGCGGCGTGGCGAGGAGCTCACCCTGGCCGAAGGCAGTGCTCGCAAGCAGCACGCGGGAGAGCTCGGAGCCCGGCGCGTGGACCTGGCTGGGAGCCGTCTCGAGGGTGAAATCGAGGGGCCGTTCGAAGCCGAACGCACGGGCAGTCCGCAGGAGCCGCTCCCACCCGGTCTTCACGCCGATATCAGCAAAGATGGCATTGACGGAAAAGGTATACGCATCGCGAAACGGATAGGTGCCGACTCCCTGCGGGACGTTCCGGCAGGAGATGGGGAAGCCGTCCACCACGATCTCGCCCGGGCATTCAACGATGGTCTCAGGGGTGATGACTCCGCTGCCGATGGCGGCAACGGCGGTGACCGTCTTGAATGTCGAGCCGGGAGGGTACAGGCCCTGGGTCGCCCGGTTCAGGAGTGGGGCATCGGGATCGTTGAGGAGCGCGTCACCTGCCGTGCCCAGCCCA
This sequence comes from uncultured Anaerolineaceae bacterium, assembly GCA_964448165.1. Lineage (GTDB taxonomy): Bacteria > Chloroflexota > Dehalococcoidia > Tepidiformales > Tepidiformaceae > Amarobacter. The sequence continues at coordinate 4,451 of CAYUVT010000186.1, forward strand.
CCCGGGTCGTACGTTGGGACGCTCACCATGGCAAGAACGTCGCCGTTGCGCGGGTCGAGAGCGATGACCGCGCCCTTGCGCGCGCCGAGCGCCAGGGCGGCGGCCGCCTGGGCACGGGGATCGATGGTGAGGCGGATGCCGTTTCCCGAGATGCGGTTTCGTTGGAACTCGGCTGAGACCGCGCCGGCCCAGCCGGTGGGGCGCTGCCCGGTTAACTCCTGGTTGAAGACGAGTTCCACACCCTGCGAGCCATAGCGTGGGTCCAGGTAACCAACGGCATGGGCGACAGAGGCATCGTGGTAGTAGCGGGTGCCATCGCCCAGCGACTCGGCGAGGACGTTCCCCTCCCGGTCGAGGATCTTGCCCCGGCCGGGGTTATAGAACGCGGAGAGCACGCGTGGATTGCGGTCGTCGCCCGCCAGGTCGGTACGAAACGCCTGCCAGTAGGCGAGCATTGCGAAAAAGGCGAAAAAGACGAGCAGCGAGAGGCTGCCGGCGGTGGCAAGGCGGCGTTCGAACGCCCCTGGGGTGAGCACACCGCCATTCTACGAAGTGACACGGAAAAGGGGCGTCCGCGCGGACGCCCCCTTGTGGTGGATGGCCCTGGCCGGCTAGCCGCGGGGAAGACCGAGACCGCGCGTCGCGATGACGTTGCGCTGAATCTCGTTGGAGCCGCTGTAAATGGTGGAGGGCACAGCCTGGATGTAGGACTCGGGGAGATCGCCACCGAACGGGGCGCGGGGCTCCTCGGGGATGAACTGACCGGAGAGGCCCAGCATGTTCACGCCGAAGTTGTAGATCTTCTGCCCGAGTTCGGACTGGTAGATCTTCACGACCGAGGCCTCGTAGTTCGGCACCATCCCGCTGGCCTGGATGTAGCCGATGCGGTAGCCGAGGAACCGCCCAACGTTGTTGGCGACAACCAGGTCGGCGAGGCGGGTCCGGTAGCGTTCGCGGCGGGCCTTGTCGCCCTCGCGCAGGTTCTCAATGAGCTTTTCGAGGGTGCGTTTTTGGGCGGCGGTGGTGCCGATGCCCGACCGCTCGAAGTCGAGCAGCGTCATGCCGACGTACCAGCCGCGGTTCTCCTCGCCCACCAGGTTGCGCGCCGGCACGCGCACGTCTTCGAAGAAGACCTCGTTGAAGTGGTGCCGATTCGCCATGTTGATGAGCGGCCGGATGGTGAGGCCGGGGGTGTTCTTGATGTCGTCAATGAGGAGGAAGCTGATGCCGCGATGCTTGGGTGCCTCCGGGTCGGTGCGCACCAGGCAGAACATCTGGTTCGCGCGGTGGCCGCCGGAGGTCCAGATCTTCTGGCCGTTGATGAC
>CAYUVT010000187.1:0-5729 GCA_964448165.1 uncultured Anaerolineaceae bacterium
CTGGAGGAGCGCGGCGACCTTCACGAGGTCTGCGCGGCGCTCGGTCATATCGCAGGCGAGGGCGACGCGGCGCGCGAGGTCGGCCACGCGGCGGCCGCGGCCCTGTTCGCGGCCGTTGCGCCCATCGACGACGTCGCTGATGACGCCGAGAAAGTCGAACAGGTCGTCGCGGTTCATGATGCCGCCGTAGTTGAGCGACATGAGGGCGGCGGGCAGGTCGTTGTCGTAGAAGCCGAGCCAGAAGTCATCGCGGGAGGCGATTTCGGACATCCTGACGGCGAGTTCGGGGTCGATCTCGGCGCCGCCCATTTCCTTGACGAGGGCGGGACCGCGGCGGCGGACCATGAGGGGCGAGCCCTCGGCGTCGATCATGGACTCGACGCGGTCGGCGAGGGCGACGATGCGGGCAACGATCGGGGCGCGGTCGCCGGGCGCAGCGCCGGGCCGGCCGGAGCCGTCCCAGCAATCGTGGTGACCGGCTACCGCGAGGGCGACCGATTCGCCGAGGCCCATCTTGCGGACGATGGTCGCGCCGAGGTCGCAGTGGTGTGCGATTGCCTCGACGACCTGCGTCCAGCCGCCTGGCGGGACCTGGGCGAGGACATCGGCGGCGCCAGAGGTGCCGGTGATGATCCTGGCACCGCGCGAGGCATCGACCTTTGGGGCGTTGCTGCTGGCGGCCATGCCGACATCGTGGAGGAGGCACCCGAAGAAAACGTCTTCAACCTTCTGGGGGTCGAGGCCGAGCTCGCTGGCGAGGAAGACACCAACGTAGGCGACACGCTGGGCGTGGCCGGGACGACGGCCTTCGGCGAGGTCGAACGCACGGCTGAGGGCGGCGAGCATGGTACCGCGGGAGAGCCGGGGAACACCGGAGAGCCCGGCGTCGTCGTAGAGGGACGGGTCCAGGAAGTCGGCTTTGACCGTCTGGATTTGCGCTTTCGAAGCCATACGCTGCCCTACATCCCAGGGAGGGACCGTATCCGGAATATCGGCCGCGTTCTGGTGGCGCTGCAGAGACAGGGCGGTGACGGGAGGCAGAAATAGGGAAGAGTCGTAGGGCTTATCGAGAGGGGGAGGGGGAGGGGGGAGACGGGGGTGCAGGGTGTAAGACGAAGGAGCCTGCACGATCGTCGGCAAAGGCGTACACTGGGCGCAAAGCGCGTTGCGCAGGCCCTGCCTGCTCCGACCCGCCGAAACCGCCCAGGCGAACGAACAGGACTCATGGATCGCTCCCGGCTCAGCCGGTTCGTTAACCAACGACTTCAGGAGCTGCCGCTCGTCGAGCCAGCGATCGTTTCGCCATTTACCTCAGTCAGAACAGCCGTGGAGATGATGCGAGCGGGCGCGGGGTCGTGCGTGCTCGCGGTCGAAGGCGGGGAGCTCGCGGGGATCTTCACGGAGCGGGACGTTCTGACGAAGTGCATGGGGGATGGTTTCGATTGGGACCAGCCGCTCGAGACGGCGGTGCTGACGAAAGCGCCTCGCACGATTGAGGCCACGAGGACGGTGGCCGAAGCGATCGCGACAATGCAGCAGCACCATTACCGCACGCTGCCCGTGGTGGAGGGAGAGCGAGTGGTCGGTCTTGTGCGGCTCGGAGACCTGTTGAAGGACCTGGCCGAAGCGTACCCGGAAGACGTCCTCAACCTGCCTCCACGCCCTCACCAGGTGATGGAGAGACCAGAGGGTGGATAGCAGAGGCTCATGACCACAGAAACGGAACTCAAGCCCGAGCACATTGTCGAAGAGCTCGACCGTGTGACGATTCGCTTCGCCGGAGATTCGGGCGACGGCATGCAGCTTACCGGAACGCAATTCACGCGGACGGCGGCCGTCTTCGGGAACGACCTGGCGACGCTGCCGGACTTTCCGGCCGAAATCCGGGCCCCCACGGGGTCGTTGCCGGGCGTTTCGGGCTTCCAGCTCTCGTTTTCGAGCAGCGACATCCACACCCCTGGCGACCGGCCGGACGTGCTTGTGGCGATGAACCCGGCGGCGCTGAAGACCAACATCGGCGACCTCAGGCCGGGGGGTCTGCTCATCGTGGATGAGGACGAGTTCAACGCGGTGAACCTGAAGAAGGCGGCCTACGCGACGAACCCGCTCGAAGACGGGTCGCTTTCGCAGTACCAGGTGGTGCCGATCGCGATCACGCGCTTCAACGAGCTGGCCCTGGAGGGGCTGCCGCTCAACGCGAAGGACAAGTTCCGCTCGCGGAACTTTTACGCGCTGGGGCTGATCCTGTGGCTGTACGGGCGCTCGATGGAGACAACCATCAAGTGGGCGACCGAGCAGTTCAAGCGGCGGCCCGACATTTTGGACGCGAACCTGCGGGCGCTGCGCGCGGGATACAACTTTGGGGAGACGACGGAGCTGTTCCGCGTGCAGTACCGGGTTCCACCGGCGAAGGTGGAGCCAGGCACGTACCGCCACATCAGTGGAAACGAGGCAACAGCCCTGGGGTGTGTGGCGGCATCGGTGCTCAGCGGGCTCCCGCTGTTTTACGGGAGCTACCCGATTACGCCGGCTTCTGATGTGCTCCACGAGCTTTCGAAGTTGAAGGCGTTCGGCGTAAAGACCTTCCAGGCAGAGGACGAGATCGCGGCTATTGGCGCGGCGATCGGCGCCGCCTACGGGGGGCACCTTGGCCTGACGGGCACGAGCGGACCGGGCCTGGCCCTCAAGAGCGAGGCGCTGAACCTCGCGGTGATGACGGAGCTCCCGCTCGTGGTGATCGATGTGCAGCGGGCCGGGCCGAGCACCGGCATGCCGACGAAGACGGAGCAGGCGGACCTGTTGCAGGCGATGTTCGGGCGAAACGGCGACAGCTATGTGGCCATCGTTGCGCCCTGCACGCCATCGGACTGTTTCTTGATGGCGATTGAGGCGTTCCGGATCGCGCTGAAATACATGGTGCCGGTCATCTTCTTGAGCGACGGGTACCTGGGGAATGGCTCCTAGCCATGGCGCATCCCGGATATCGCGAGCCTGCCGCGGATTGAATGGAAGTATGCGGCGGAGCGGGATGGCGAGTTCAATCCGTATGAGCGCGACCCGAAGACGCTCGCCCGCCCGTGGGCGGTGCCGGGACAGAAGGGCCTGACGCACCGGATCGGCGGCTTGGAGAAGTCGGGGCAGACGGGCGACATCAGCTACGACCCGCGGAACCATCACGAGATGACGCTCGCCCGGAAGGCGCGAGTGGATCGGATCGTGCAGGACATCCCGGACCTGGAGGTGACAGGGCCCGAGACGGGGGACCTGCTGGTGCTGGGCTGGGGAGGGACGTACGGGGCGATCACCAGCGCGACAGAGAACGCGCGGAAGCGCGGCCTGAGCGTCGCCTCGGCACACCTGCGCTACCTGAACCCGTTCCCCGGGAACCTGGAGGCAGTGCTCAGGCGCTACAAGAAGGTGCTCATTCCCGAGCTGAACACGGGCCAGCTGGCCCTGCTCATCCGCGGGAGGTTCCTGGTCGACGCGGTCCCCTTCAACAAGATCTCCGGGCAGCCATTCAAGATTGCGGAGATCGAAGGGAAGATCGACGAGGTCCTCGGGCTGCGAGGGCCGTACACCATCGAGTTCGGGCAATCGTCCGTCCTGAGTGGAGGTTAATCCGTGACTGCTCCAACCGTGCCCAACAGCGGCGTCATCCCGGCTGACCTCCCGGTGCTCACCCGGAAGGACTTTGTTTCGGACCAGGAAGTGCGCTGGTGCCCGGGGTGTGGCGACTACTCCATCCTGGCGCAGATGCAGAAGATGCTGCCCGAGCTGCGGATCGCGAAGGAGAACCTGGTTTTCATCAGTGGCATCGGGTGTTCGAGCCGGTTCCCGTATTACGTGGAGACGTATGGCTTCCACAGCATCCACGGGCGGGCGCTGACGCTGGCAACGGGCCTGAAGACAGCCCGGCCGGAGCTGAAGGTGTTCGTCATCACGGGGGATGGCGACGGACTGAGCATCGGCGGCAACCACTTGCTGCACGCTATGCGCCGGAACGTCGACCTGACGGTGGTGTTGTTCAACAACCGGATTTACGGGCTCACCAAGGGCCAGTATTCGCCGACTTCGGAGTTCGGGAAGGTAACCAAGTCATCGCCTTACGGGACGACGGAGCGTCCGCTGAACCCGATTCGCATTGCGCTGGCGGCAGGTGCGACCTTTGTGGCGCGGTCGATCGACCGCGACACGAAGCACCTTGAGGAGACGCTGTACCAGGCGGCGCAGCACCACGGGATCTCGTTCGTGGAGGTCTACCAGAACTGCAACATCTTCAACGACGGCGCCTTTGCGGCGTTCGCGGAGAAGGAAGTGCGGCAGGACCGGATGGTTTACCTGGAACACGGCAAGCCGTTGCGGTTCGGGAAGGATGGGCAGCGCGGCATCCGGCTGAACGGGTTCACACCGGAGGTGGTGGAGAACGCGGAGTCGGACGAAGGGCTGCTCATCCACGACGCGCACAACGAGAACATCTCGCTGGCGAACATCCTGGTGGGGATGGATTACCCGGAGTTCCCGGTGCCGATCGGCGTCTTCCGCGACATCGACGCGCCGGTGTACGACGACCTGGTCCAGCGGCAGGTGGAAGAGGCGATGGCCAAGGGGCCGGGCGACCTTTCGGCCGTGCTGCACAGCGGGGAAACCTGGGTGGTGGAGTAGGGGCCGATCCCATCCAACCGCTGGCATGAATCTGCTACAGTCTTGGCTCCCTCCGGGGAGCCTTGCTGTTTTCGAGCGGAAGGAGGAGCCGGTATGTCGGTCGAACAACGCAATGTGGTGGTGTGTCCGAGCTGTGGGACGGAGAACATTGAGGGCGTCGACAGCTGCGAGCACTGCCTGATGGACCTGCGCAGCATCGACGTGCCGGAATCGGCCCAGGTGGTGCCGGAGAGCGACCTGACGCTGCCGGTTTCGATGGCCCGGATGACGCGGCCGAGGACGGTTTCGCCCGAGCAGACGGTGAGGGAGGCGATCGATGAGATGCGCGCCGACCCGTCGGGGGCGGTAGTGGTGCTCGAGCAGGGGAGAGTCGTCGGTATCTTCACGGACCGGGACGTGCTGCTGCGGGTGGCGGGCGTTCCAGGTGTGATGGACGACCCGATTGCGGGCTACATGACGCCGGACCCGGTGGTGCTCCGCGAGGACGACATGATGGCGACGGCGCTCAACAAGATGGGCGATGGGGGCTTTCGGCACATTCCGGTGATCCGTGACGGCGAGCTGGTGGGTATGGTGACGGTGCGGGACATCATGAACTGGGTGCTGGGGCGGTATTTCGACTGAGCGGCGCCGTGCACGATTACACTGATGGATGCCAAGCCCTAGCCTATGGCTGATGGAAGGGGTATGGTTGGACGCATAGCGACGCGCTATCGCTCGCGGGTGAGCTATCCATGGAACTGGCCCAACTAGACGCCTTCATCGCTGCCGCTGATTGCGGGAGCTTCAGCCGCGCGGCTGAACTGCTCAACGTCGCGCAGCCATCGCTCAGCAACCGGATCCAGTCGCTCGAACGGGAGGTGGGGCAGGCGCTGTTTGAGCGGATGGGCCGGGGCGTGAAACTGACCGATGCGGGCCGCTCGTTCTTGCCGTATGCCCAGCGGGTGCTGCGGACGTTGAACGACGGGCTGATGGTACTGGAGGGCACGCGGGACGGGACGGCGGGAAGGCTGATGATCGGTACGGCGCCGGCGGTGGGGACATACGTGCTGCCGAGGCTGCTGAAG
>CAYUVT010000188.1:0-5718 GCA_964448165.1 uncultured Anaerolineaceae bacterium
TGGATTTACCGTTTCCGAGGTCCCCGGCCTCCGCTCTCCCGTCGTCATCATGGCTTTCACCGGCTGGAGCGATACTGGCACCGTCACGACCGACACCGCCCAGCACCTCGTCGATGCCTACGGCGGAGAGCGCTTCCTGACCGTCGACCCCGAGGATTACTACGTCTTCACCGACTCCCGCCCCCACGTCCGCATCGACGAAGAAGGCGTCCGCCGCCTTGAATGGCCGAAGAACGAGGCCTATTTCGCCCGCATCCCGGATGCACCGAACGACCTTGTCATCGTCATGGGCGCCGAACCCAACCTCCGCTGGCGCACCTTTTCCGAGCGCATGGCTGATGTGATTGCCGGCCTCAATCCATCGCTCATTTGCACGCTGGTCGCCCGGCCCGCGGCCACCCCCCATACCCGCCCCATCCCGGTCACCGGCTCCTCCGCCGACCCCCGCCTCGCCGCCCGCTTTGGCCTCGGGCGGTCGCTTTACCAGGGCCCAACGGGCATCCTCGGTGTCCTCCACGATGCCCTCCGGCGCCGTGGAACGAACCTGATCAGCCTCGCCGCCGGCGTCCCCCACTACCTCAACGTCGAGGAGAACCCGCCCGCCACCCTTGCCCTTCTGCACGCCCTCGAACCCGTCCTCGGCATTACCCCGCCCATCGGCGACCTCGAGGACGAGGTCGCGGCCTTCGCGAGCCGCGTCGAGGAAGCCTCCCGCGGCGATGATCAGATCGCCTCCTACGTCCGCACCCTCGAAGAGGGTTATGGCGAGGGCGAAGAGGAAGAGGTCCAGCCCGAGGCCGGTGGCGAGCTGCCCTCCGCCGACGACCTCCGCGACGTCGAGGATTTCCTCCGCGGCGGCGACCGCTAACCACGGCTCACCGATGACCCGCCCGAACAACTCCTCCCGCCTCGTCTACTCCACCGATGGCGGCCGCGTGGCGTACACCGGCAACCGCAAGCCCGAGTCCTTGCCCGGGGCGAGACCCGCCGCCGCCAAAGACCCGGCCGGCCCCGCCGTCCCCGACGACGGCATCGTCCGCGTCCACCGGCAGAAGGCCGGCCGCGGCGGCAAAACCGCCACCCTCATCACCGGCCTCCCCGGCTCCGATGCCGACCTCGATGCCGTGCTGAAGGCGCTCAAGGCCCAGTGCGGCACCGGCGGCACCCGCGAGGGCCGCACGCTGGTCATCCAGGGCGACCTCCGAGAACGGCTGGTCGGCCTCCTCGAAGCACGAGGCCTCCGGGTCAAGCTCGCCGGCGGCTGAGGGACGGCTACCTGCGAGAATGCGTAGGGTGTTCTCGACCCGGTGCCCAGGTCCAGAGCGCCACCGCCGCCAGCAGCGACAGCACCGCTGCCGGCAGCAGCAGCCACCCGACGGTCAGCGCCAGGAAGAGCGCAGACGCCGTGAGCAGGAACCCGGCCACCACCATGGCCTGCCGAAGCCAGCTATGGCCTCCGCCCCGCCAGGCCACAACCGCGAACACCAGCATCAGGCACGCACAGAGCGCGAACCACCCCAACACCAGACCCGTCTCCCACGCGATCCCATCCTCGTAGAGCGAGTAGCTCCGCGTGACGACCTCCTCGCCTCGTGAGTTGTAAGTGGTCGAATGCTGAAGCGGCGCGAATGCGGAGGCCACGCCGCCGGCAGCGGCGGCAAGTCCCGCCAACGCCATAGGCAAGGCACGCACCGCGCTGGACCGATCTGGTTTGCTCGCGTTCATTAGAAGCCTCCGCACCTTGACTCCGAAAGTATGGCATCCTCAGTTGGCTGCACCGGGGGCCGGCGTCTGCCCTCCGAGCTTGCGAAATTCTGACACGACCTGGTCCCGCAGCTCCGACGCCGAAATGGGCTCCTGGCCTCCCGTCCCGATGGCCGTACCATCTTTAACGACATAACCCTGGAGGAGCTCAAAGTTCCCCTTGCCGAGGCGCCAGCCTGCCGGCGGGTGCATCACGAACAGCATCACCTGATCCCCAGGCGCCAAAGCTGGCACGAAGCCCTCGTCCACTGCCATGCGCGCTCCGTCACGATCGCCACCGAGCACCGCGACGTGGAGTTTGCCACCGATATCGCCGAAGAGCGTGCTGGTCACGCTGACGGTGACTTCACGGAAGATGACCACTGGTTCGGGCAGAGTGGCGCCCGGTGACCAGCCCGCGGGCGCATCGCCCGTGGGCGTGGACCAGCGAGGCTCAGAAATATCGACCACGAATCCCTCCAAGCCTGCGTCCGCCCACTGCACGAGGTCGGCCGGAGGAAGCGGCCACCAGAACGCGCTGAGAAGGATGGTGTCGCCCACCGCGACGCTGTCGCCCGGGGCACTGCCACTGCTTGAGGGGCTGTGCGCGCCTGTGTCGCAACTGGCAAACGTGACGGCAAGACCCAGCCCAGCGAAAGACATAACCGCCTGGCGGATGCGGAAGCCAATTTTAGTCTCCATCAACGTGTTTCTCCATAATTCCCGGATAACAACGCGGTCCCCTGACGATGTTGCCTAGTAGTACAGGGCTTGCATTCCCTGTATATCGTCGTTGGTAAGGTTCCACTTTGCCACTGGCTGAGAGCACATTACTGCTCCGGGTTGAGTTGCACATGGGTGGTTAAGGAACATCAAGTGCCCCATTTCGTGTAGGATGACTGTCAGAACGTCAGCCGATTTCATGGACACGTTGAAGTATCCAGTGGTATTCCATGTCCACGTGGAGCTCAGTATGGATTGTACACCATTTATGTTGTAGATGTCCCCTGGGGCAGTATAAGTCCAGGTCGCTCCTGGATAAGGGATACCAAGAACATCCAGGTTGGCCAATCCAACCGTTGCCTGGTATGGGCCGTAAGGGGATGAGTCATAGGTGAGTGAGAACGTGTCTGGAACCGCATTCCACTTCGCGCCAGCCGAACTTACTGCGCTCTGCTTGGATCCAGTCCAGCCGGTATTATCATGCCAAGAAGCTGAATGGCTATTCCATCGGGCACCGCAGACCCACGACTGACCGACCCATCCGCAAAGTTCGTACGCGGAGGCCGATCGGGGGGAGAACGGTGCTGGAAGGGTGGCTGTTGCGACTGCGATGGCAAGCGTGATTGTCAGTTTGGTCGTCAGCCACCGTGAACCTGGTCGAAGATGATCGAGCGATTTCTCCTTCGGCGCTAAGACGCTCATTCGTACCACCTCCGGAAGTGCACGCTACCCTCCGAGAGATACTCGCTGTTGATCGCCGTGTGAGTCTTTGCGCGCGTTTTCGATCATCTCGGCGGCGGCTTGCGTGCAGCAAGCGAAGTGTCTCCTCGTCCACGCCTGCAGCTTCGCCCGGTCGCCGGGCAGTTCGGTCGCGTCGAACACCTTGTGGACGAGGTCGCCGACATGGCGCCGGACCGTGGCTTCCGTTACGCAGAACAGATCGGCTAACTCGGCGTTCGTGTATCCCATCTCGATGTGCGCGAGGTAGCGCATCTCCAGCTCGCTGAAGTAGTGGGCATGCCGCTTTTCCACAAGGCGCAACAAGGCCCCTGGTTCAACGTGATGTTCCAGCACCGCTCTCCTCCGAGTCCCGCGAAACACGGGAGGTGTTGTGGGCACTATGCCAGAAGGGGAGCCGCCGCCACAACGCTGTTGGTTTCCGCGCCGTTACACATCCCTGGCTTACAACTGACAACCCTCCCAGATTCCGCTACCCTCACCCCATCTGGCGTGCCCCCGCGCGCCCCGGAGGATTCCATGGCCCTGCGCTACCGCTACTCCATGTGGGATGGCACCCAGGAAGTCCCGGCCCTCCAGGCCGAAGACATCCTCGATAACCTCACCGACGACCTCATGAACTTCGGCGACCTCCAGCACGCCCTCCGCAACCTCCTCCAACGGGGCATGCGCAACCCGATGGGCGACCGCATGCAGGGCCTTCGCGACCTCCTCCAGCAGCTTCGGCAGCAGCGCCGCCAGCAACTCGACCGCTTCGACCTCTCCTCCATCTTCGACGACCTCAAGCGCCAGCTCGACGAGATCCTCGACATGGAGCAGAACACCCTCGACCGCCGCCTCGAGGAGGCCGGAGGCCAGCCCCAGGGCGAGCAGGGTCAGCAGGGCGAGCAGTCGCCCCGGGGTTCAGCCCAGCAGCAGCCCGGCCAGCAATCGCCCCAGGCCCAGCGCGGCCAGCAACAGCCCGGCCAACAAGGCGAGTCTTCGGAAGGTACAGAAGGCGGCCAGCAGGGGAGCCAGCAGCAGGGTTCCCCGCAGCAGCCCGGCGAGTTCGCCGACATGCTCCGCAACATCGCCAACAAGAAGAAGCAGTTCCTCAGCGAACTGCCCGACGATGTCGCCGGCCAGGTGAAGCAGCTCCAGAACTACGAGTTCATGGACCCCGAGGCCCAGGCCCGCTTCAACGAACTCCTCGAATCCCTGAAGAAGGCCATGATGGATACCTTCTTCAAGGATATGTACAACCAGATCGCCAACATGTCGCCCGAAGACATGCAGCGCATGAAGGACATGGTCCGCGACCTCAACCAGATGTTGCAGGATAAGATGGCCGGCAAAGAGCCGAACTTCGACCAGTTCATGCGGCAATATGGCGACCTGTTCGGGGATAACCCGCCACAGTCACTCGATGAGCTCATCCAGCAGATGCAGCACCAGATGGGCCAGATGCAGTCGCTCCTCGATTCGCTCCCCGGCGACATGCGCCAGCAGCTCCAGGATCTCCTCAGCGACAAGATCGGCGACCCCGAGCTCCAGCAGGCCCTCAACGAGCTCGGCCAGAACCTCGAATACCTCTACCCGATGCGCGACCTCCGCAACCAGTACCCCTTCCGCGGCGAAGAGGAGATCGACCTCCAGTCGGCCATGCGCCTGATGGACCAGATGCAGTCCATCGACGAGCTCGAGCGCCAGCTCGAGCGCACCCAGTACGGCGGCGAGATCGACGACATCGACGCCGATAAGCTCGAAGACCTCCTTGGCCCAGAGGCCCGCGAGACCCTCGACCAGCTCAAGCAGTTCCTCGAAATCCTCGAAGAGGCCGGCTACATCCGGAAGAAGGGCAACCAGTGGGAGCTCACCCCCCGCGGCACCCGCAAGATCGGCCAGCGGGCCCTCATCGAGATCTACAACCAGCTCAAGGCCGATTCCTTCGGCAAGCACGAAGTCCGCGAAACCGGCACCGGCGGCGAACGCACCGATACCACCAAGAAGTACGAGTTCGGCGACCCGTTCTTCCTCGATATTCAGAAGACGATCATGAACTCCATGTACCGCGAGGGCCCCGGCACCCCCATCCGCCTCAAGCCCGACGACTTCGAGGTCGAGCGCACCGAGCTCCTCACCCAGACCTCAACGGTCATCATGCTCGACCTCAGCTGGTCGATGGCCCTCCGCGGCAGCTTCCAGGCCGCGAAGAAGGTCGCCCTCGCCCTCAACAACCTCATCTCATCCCAGTACCAGCGCGATAGCCTTTACATCATCGGCTTCAGCGCCTACGCCCGCGAACTCAAGGCCGACGAACTCCCTTACGTCCGCTGGGATGAGTCAGTGCTCGGCACGAACATGCACCACGCCCTGATGATCGCCCAGAAGCTCCTGGCCAAGCACACCCAGGGCACCCGCCAGATCATCATGATCTCCGACGGCGAGCCCACCGCCCACCTGGAAAAAGGCCGCAGCTATTTCGCCTACCCGCCCAGCCCCATCACCATCCGCGAGACCCTCAAGGAAGTGAAG
>CAYUVT010000189.1:0-4292 GCA_964448165.1 uncultured Anaerolineaceae bacterium
GGGGCCCGGCGCGGCCGCGAAGTCATCGCCACCGGCGCCGAACGCGCGACCGTCCGCGCCACGCTGATGCTTCCCGGCGGCCGAAAGGTCATCGAGCGCTCTATCGCGCTGTCCGGCCGCACGACTGCGAAGATCGACGATACGCCGGCGACGGTCGACGAGCTGCGGGAGCTCGCCGCTGGCCTGGTCGACATCCACGGCCAGTCGGAGCAGCTGGGAATCCTCCGGCCGCAGGTGCAGCTCGCCGTGCTCGATGAATTCGCCGGGCTTGGCCCTCAGCGCGAGGCAGTCGCCGCCACGGTGCGGGAGCTGCGCCAGGCGCGTCGCCAGCTGCAGGTGCTGACAACCGGCGCCCGCGAGCGCGAGCGGGCAATCGAACAGCTCCGGTTTGAAGTCGAGGAGATCGAAGGGGCCGGGCTGAACCCCGGCGAAGACGACGATTTGCGCCAAGAGCAGGCCGTTCTCGCCAACGCCAGCCGGCTGCTTGAGGATGTGGCCATCGCGCTGGAAGCGCTGGACTCGGCCCCGATGGGAGAGGCGGTAAGGGCTGTCTCGGATCTGGCGCAGCGCGACCCTTCGGCCAGCGAACTGGCCGGCCTGGCATCCAATCTCGAATCCACCATTAGCGACCTGGGACGCGCCCTGAGGCGCTACCGGGACCGCATCGAGGAGAACCCGGAACGCCTTGCCGAAGTTGGCGACCGGCTCGACCGTATCGCCCGGCTCTGCCGCAAGTACGGCGATACCGTGGCAGAGGTCATCGCCTATGGGCGCGAGGCTGCGGCGAAGCTGGAAGCCCTGACCGGCGCCGGCACATCGCTCGAAGCGCTGCGCGAACGCGAGGCCGCGCTCCTGGCCCGGCTAGCCGGGCAGGCGACCGCGCTCTCTCGCGCCCGGCGTGGCGCAGCTGGCGACCTGGTCCACGCTATCGCCGTCGAACTCGAACACCTGGGCATGGGCGGCGCCACGCTTTCCGTCGGCTTTTCGTGCGAAGACGACGAAGCAGGTCCCGCGGTGCCCGTGCCGGACTACGAGATTGTCATCACCCAGAGCCCGCTGGCGGGCGAGGGCGAGCCGCACCCCCGCGCGTTCACCGAGACGGGCGTTGACCGGATCGAGTTTCTGGTGTCGTTCAACCCGGGCGAGAGCCCGCGGCCGCTCTCGGCCGTGGCGAGCGGCGGTGAGACATCGCGCTTCCTGCTCGCGCTGACGACGGCCCTCGGGAAAAGTGGCGAGGGCCGCATCGAGGTGCTCGACGAGGTGGACGAGGGTGTGGGTGGGCGAACGGGAGCAGTGGTCGGCGAGGCACTGCTGCGGCTTGCGGAACGCCACCAGGTGCTCTGCATCACCCACCTGCCCCAGGTGGCGGCCTACGGCGACCGGCACCTGGTGGTGACGAAGCAGTCAGACGGCTCGCGCACCTGGAGCGAAGTCTGTGCTGTCGAGGGCGAAGCGCGAGTGCAGGAGCTGGCGGCGATGCTCGGCGGACAGGGCGCGGAGAACGTCGCCTTCGCGCGTGCCCTGCTCCGCCGCGAGGAGTGAGGGCGTCCGGACACCATCAGGCGGTGTGGCTGGTTCGTAAGCCCGGCCTAACGCTACTGCCGGCGTCCCAGCACGGCAAGGATGACCTTAGTGCGACTCCTGCAACCTGAGACCGCGACGATGTGAGTGACATAATCTCGACGATATGGAGCGAGTATGCCAGTGCGTCCGCGATCTCTTGGTTTCGGTATCCTCTCAGCATCAGTTCCAGAACAGCGACATGATGCGGTCTCAGTTGTGCTCGAGTACAACCCAGATTTTGACAAAGCCTCTCCACGGGGACGTCTCGCTCCAGCATGGGCACAACCGATAGTGGATGGAAGGTTGCGTCGTCAAGGGAGTTTCCTTGGTAGTTCTGAGCTTCGTTGGCTCAACGTCGGGCCATCGGAAAGTCGGATCTACCCGGTCCATGACCGATATCCCCAGTAGGCTGCGAGCGTTCCGCCAAGGACAGCCGAGACGATGGCAACCGGCAAATTTCCCGTCAAGATCCACCAACCGACCCAGGCGGCCCAGAAGAGCGCGAGTCCTAGGAACTTGATGCGACGATTTCGCGACATGTCTGTGTTCTTCCCTTTAGGTCTGACGATGGCTGAACAACAAGGGAGTTATTCCTCTTGAGATGGTACCGTTCTCCACCTAGTGGTATCCGAGACGATGTCTTGCTCGGTGATACTCACCGTGCGACGGAGATGTCAAGAGAATACCCCTCCCGACGGGTGCATCGCTCCGCTTGGCTTCCCCTGGCCACAGAAACTGCGGGCACTGGTAGCGGTTGTATGCGCAGCGCACCAATGGCCCCCTCCTTATCCCTGTTCTGGCGACGTTTGATGGCCGAGTCGTCCGGTGAGACGGCTCGAGGGAGCATGGACCACCAACGCTGGAAACCGCTGTGAAGGGAAGGGCCGGAAACCACTCGCGACGGCCCCCAACGAATCTGTTTCCTTGGTCGGTCCAGCGACGCCTTCGGCGACGAGCAACCGGCTCGGTCCTCGTTACAGCAAATCGCTCTCGAACGCGCTGACCGAGAGGATAGGCGGCAGCGTGCCGGGCAGGCGCTCCCAGCGGTCGCCACCGTCTCGCCCGAAGTAGACCTGGCCGTTCGTCGTGCCGACGTAGACGCCCTCGTCCGCGCAACCATCGGTGTCCATCGCGTCGCGGTAGGCGCTCTGGTAGTCGTGCGGGCCGGGGAGGCCGTTCTCGAGCCGGTCCCACGACTTCCCGCTATCCGTCGTGCGGTAGACCGCGAACTGGCCGGGGCACACGCGGAAGTTGTCAGCGGCGAACTCGAGCGGCACGACGAAGACCGCATCCTTCGCGCGCTTCGTGACGGCAAGCGGGAACCCGTGGAACGAGGGGAGGCCCTCCGTGACATCGTTCCAGCTGGCGCCGCCATCATCCGAGCGGAACACGCCGATGTGCGCCTGTCCCCACAGGCGGTCAGGGTTCTTGGCGTCCATGCGGAACTTGTGGAACTCGTTCGCCGCCGCCGGGTCAACGCCCTCGGGCACCTCGAAATCGGCCCCGAAATCGAAGTCTTCCATCGCCTTCAGCATCTCCCGTGCGCCGGGGTTGGTGGCGATACAGTTGTGCGAGGTATTCTTCCAGGTCTTGCCGCCGTCGCTGGTGACATACGTCCCGCCCGAGGCAATCGAAGCATAGATGTGGCCACCGTCGCGTGGGTCGATCTCGATGCCGTGGAGGCTCGATGCGCCGCCACCGGTCGGGTACCAGTACTTGCGCTCGGGGTGGTAGATGAGGCTTTCGACGGGGGCCCAGCTCTCGCCGCGGTCCTCGCTGCGGAAGAGGCCCGCCGGCTGCGTGCCGGCCCAGACCACCCCGGGCTGGCTCGGCAGGCCCGGAGTGATCGCCCAGACGTTCTCGACCACAACAGGACCCTGGTCGCTCATGCCGCCCGTCGAGGTGAAGGTCAGGTTCGGGATTGGCCGGTTCGGGTCCTGCGGGAACGCGAGCCCGGGCGTATTCGTCTCCCAGGTTTTGCCGCCATCGTCGCTCCGGGCCACCGAGCGCCCCCACGCCCAGTGATTCGAGGCGGCGAACAGCCGGGGCTTCGTGTCTCGCGTGTCAACCGTCATACTGAAGATTGATGACCCCCGCATGATTGGCTCCGAGACCTGCCACTGCGTGCGGTCGTTGTTCGACGTGTAGATGAAGGCGCCCTTGCGGGTTCCAACGAGGACATGGACGCGCGGCATGGCGGTTCCTCCTGTGGTGAGTGGAGGAAAAGTATACTAACTCTAACCGGCATGCAAGATGGGCACCCGCATGGGTGCCCATTTCTTGACCTGCTGCCTTCAGCTGCCTCAGTCGCCAACCTGGAGTTTCGAAGCCTGGTTCGCGATCACCCAGTACGCCCCGCCCTTGTTCATCCGTGTGAGGTTGTTGAGGTAGGCCGGGAGCCCGGGGAAGTAGCGCTTCCACTCGCCCGTTACCGGGTCCCATTCGTACACCACCTTGATGGACGGGTTCCCGGCGAATGCCTGCGCCGGTGAGACGCTTTCGCCGGGCCAGGCCACCAGGTTCGCGCCCGGGGAGAGCGGCAACGATGGCGCGCTCGGCGTGCTCGTGGCGGCCGGCTTCGGCGTGCTCGTTGGCCCCGGTGTGGGAGTATTCGTCGGCGTGGCCGTGGGGGCCGCCGGTGTGTTCGTCGCGCCGCCTGCGCCGCTTGAGGGCGGTACTGGCGGTGTCCCCGGCGTTGCCGTGCTCGCTGGCCTCGGCGTCGGGGTGCT
>CAYUVT010000189.1:4392-5707 GCA_964448165.1 uncultured Anaerolineaceae bacterium
GTCCCGAACGTCGTCGCCCAGTACCAGCCGTACTGCGACCCGGCCAGGTAGTAGCGCGCGATGCCGATCTGTTTGTAGTACTGCCCAAGCATGTTGGCGTTGTGGCCCGGCGAGTTCTGCCAGGCTGTGAACGCAGCCTGCGCCGAGGCCCATGCCCCGCCCGCCGCCAGGTTTTCCCCGGCACCCGACGGATACCCGCAGTCGATGGCGCGCTGGTAGGCCGACCGGCCCAGCGAGTCCGTGTGCGAGAAGTAGTTGTTCACCGCCAGGTCTTCCGCCATCCACGCTGCGCCGCGATTCAGGTTCGTCGAAATGGTCAGCGTCCCCAGCCCGTTCTGCGACCGGTAGTTGTTGATCAACGCCAGGAAGGCGAGCTCCTCGGAGTCGTTGCCATCGTGCGTGACCGAGCAGTTGGTGAGTGCGCCCGCCCGGTTGTCATCGGCAACCGTCATCGCCAGCGCGGCGAGGAGCGCGCCGATGAGTGCCAGCGCGAGTGGCAGCGTGCCGCGGTGTGACCGGATGTTCATCGAATCCCCCAGTGCTCCCGGGTTTCCAGGGGAGCCTGTTAGGGAAATCGACCGTGTTTGGGGACCCGTGGGTTACTGCCCGGTGGCCGGGGCGGGACGAAGCGGGGCGCCTTTCCTTTGTGAACCGCGCGGCTACGGGAAGGTCAGCGGGATTTCGAGCGGTAGTCCGCGATCGCGGCCCGCAGCGCGTCCGCGGCGAGCACACTGCAGTGCACCTTGTCCCGCGGGAGACCCCCGATCGCCTCAGCGATCTGGTCGCGCGTCAGCGCCTCCACGTCCTCGAGCGACCAGCCGCGCACCATTTCGCTGGCGAACGAGCTCGTCGCGATCGCCGGCGGGCACCCCCGCGTTTGCCAGCGCACCTCGGCGACCCGCCCCTCGGCCACCCGGATCATCACGCGCATGCGGTCGCCGCAGACCGGGTTCGAAGTCGTGGCCTCGCCGTCAGGCTGCTCCAGCTCACCCGCGTTCCGCGGGTGCTCGAAGTGCTCCATCACCGTGGGGGAGTAGGCAGCCATGGGTGAAACCGTACCAGCTTCCGGCCAGCGATGTCAGGCCAGCCCGAGGGCCCGGAAGATCTCTTCAAAGGTGGAGACGCTTCCCGGATTGAAGTGTGGCAGCGAATAGGCCACCCGGCCGTCCTGCCCGATGATAACCACGCCCCGGCGCGACTTCTCCTCGTCGTGATCCCACATGCCGTAGGCCTTCACCACGTCCCCAAAGAAATCGCTGACGAGGGGGAACGGGTAGCGGTCCCGTTCCTAGAAGCGCACGTGGGAGCCGAGGCC
>CAYUVT010000190.1:0-5700 GCA_964448165.1 uncultured Anaerolineaceae bacterium
GCCTTGGGCTTGGCGCCGGTGCCGGTGGCGCCCTCGTCGCGGATCTCGCCGGCCACGGTGCCGCTCCCTGCCGGTCGCGGTTCGGATGCCGCCGGGGGGCGGGGTGGGGTGGAGGCTGCTCCTCCCTTCTCCCGCTGCCGCTGTCGTCTCGCGCGGGCCACGGTGCCGCTCCCTGCCGGTCGCGGTTCGGATGCCGCCGGGGGGCAGGGTGGGGTCGAGGCTGCTCCTCCCTCCTCCCTCCTCCCTCCTCCCTCCTCCCGCTACTCCCGCTGGAGGATGTGCACGACGCAGACCGAGCCCGCACCCATCATGTGCGCGAGGCCCACGCGGGCGTTTTCGACCTGGCGAACGCCCGATTCGCCCCGGAGCTGCTGGGTGATATCCCAGACCTGGGCCAGGCCCGTGGGGCCGCCGGGGTGGCCGCGGCCGATGAGCCCGCCATCGGTTGAGAAGGGGATGCGCCCGCCGATGGCGGTCGCGCCCTCGGCGACGAGGCGGTCGCCTTCACCGTCGGGGCAGATGCCCAGGAGCTCGTAATACATCAGCTCTTCGATGGGGAACGCATCGTGGACGTGGACCAGGCTGAGGTCCTGCGGGCCGAGCCCGGCCTCTTCGTAGGCCAGGTTTGCGGTGATCCGGGTCGATTCCGAGGGGCCGACGATCGCCCCGAGAAAGACATGGCCGGGCTGGTAGCGCTCGGATTGCATTTGCGAGGCGACGACTTTCACTAGCGGCCGGCCGTTTGCCAGCCGCTCGGCAACCTCTCGCGTGGCGACAATGGCAGCCGCCGCGCCGGCTCCCGCGCCGCAGGCCATCATCGCGGTGTGGGGGTAGGCAACCATCGGGGCGGCCAGCACCATCTCCGGCGTGATCTCCTGCTCGGCCTGGCGCTCGGCGAACTTGTTGAAGCGCGCGTGGTTCCAGTTCTTCGCGGCGATCTTCGCGAACGTCTCGACCGTGGTCCCGTTGTCGTGCATGCGGCGCACCGCCCAGAAGGCGAAGAACGCCGCCGGGAGGAGGTTGGTGTCCATGGTCGGGCGCCGGGGCCCGCCCGCTGCCGCCATGTTCCCGAGGCGGCCGTCGAAGGCGATGGCCATGGCGACCTCGGTGCTGCCGCCGGCGACGGCCATCACGGCCTCGCGGAAGGCGGAAGAGCCGGTGGCCGAGGCGTTTTCGACGTGGACCACAGGCAGGCCGGTGAGCCCCAGGTCCTTGGCGAAGGTGACTCCATCGAGCATGTTGCCGCCGATGTAGCCGCTGTAGAGCGCGCCGACATCGCGGAAGGAGATGCCGGCGTCCTCCAGGGCGGCGATGCCCGCCGTGTAGTGCATGTCGCGGCGGGGCACATCGTGCTTGCCAAAGCGGTGCATGCCGACACCGATGACGAAGACTTCGCGTTGCATGGTCACCGGGTCTGCTCCTTCAGGCGGAATGCGATCGTGCAGAGGTCGTTGCCGGCCTCGTCCTTGCCGACGACGCGGGTGACCAGGCGAACCGGCTGGCCGATCTCCCAGTCGCCCATCTTGCCTTCGAGCGGGGCCTGGATGCGGACGCCCTCGGGCAGGTCGACCTGGGCAGCGCCAAACCCGCCTCCCGAGTCCATCTCCATGCTCCCGAGCCAGGGCATGATGACAAAGGTCCACGAGTAGATGACGCCCTCGGAGGAGAGCTCGCAGTCTTCGACCGGTTTCAGGGTGATGGGACAGCGCTTGCGGCGCGGCCAGAAGTAGGTGTTCGCGGCGGGACTATACGAACCGAGGAGGACCGGGGAGGCCTCCGGGTCGTCGAGGATACGGAAGTAGCCTTCTTCGACAGGGACTTTCAAGGGGCGTCAGCTCCGGCGACGTAGTTCACGTGGAGCGAATCGTCGCACCGGGCACGCGCCCGGACAAACGAGGGCGGCCGGGCGACCCGCGTCTCGCTAGCGCACCACCACGCGGTTGTAGCGTTCGAGCTCGCTGGTCGCCTCGCGGGCGGCCTTTTCGAGCGCCTGTTCGGGGGTAGAGCGCCCGAGGACCATCTCCTCGATAGCGGTCGCGATGGCGGCGCGGACCTGCTGGGAGGGGCCCATAAGCGCCCCCTGGGTGGCGCGGGTGTTTGGCGTCGTTTCGAGCTCCGCAGCGAGCACACGGAACTGCGGGTAGCTCTTGTACAGCTCCTGGACTGTCGGCGTCTGGATGCTATCGGCGCGGAGGGGGAAGTATCCGCTGCCGGCGTGCCACTTCGCCTGCGATTCGGCGCTCACGAGGAACTTCGCGAGCCGCCATGCGGCTTCCTCTTTCGCAGCCTGGCCGGTCGCCGGGATCCAGAGCGAGGCGCCGCCGATCACCATGCCCTTGCCGCCCGGGACGGGCGCCGGGAGGGCGCCGACCGCGAGTTCGAGGCCGAGGCTCGGGTTCGAGTTGAGGAAGTCGACGACCGAACGGAGGTTGGCGGAGCTCTGGATGGCGATAGCGGCGCCGCCATCAGGGTTCACGAGTGAGAGCAGCGCATCGGGGCCCGCCGGGTTGATCCCCACATTGAGGATCAGTCCGCTCTTCACGCCTTCAGCCCACCACTTGAAGACGCGGAGGCCTTCGGGGGAGTTGAACACCGCCTCCGTTGCACGGCCATCGCGGCCATTGCCGTTGTTCACCAGGAGGGCATCCTGCTTGGCGAGCCACTGCTCGAAGTACCACGACGAGATGTCCATGGCGATGCAGTGCCGCTTGATGCGGTTGCCCTCCTTGATCATGAGGGCCTCGCACGCCCTGGCGAGCTCGTCGAAGTCCTTCGGCGGGTTGGCGGGGTCGAGGCCGGCGGCTCGCCACGTCTTCGCGTCGTAGAACATGATCGGGTTCGACACATTGAACGGCATCGAAACGAGCGAGCCAGCGATGGTGTAGTAGTCGCGCACCTGGGGCAGGAAGGCCGAGGTGTCGAACTGGTCGCGGTTGATGAACTCCTGGACGGGCACCGTCTTCTTGCTATCGACCATGGTCTGGGTGAGCACGTCTTCGAGCTGGACGAGCGCGGGGGCATCGGCGGCATTGATGCCGAGCGCGACGAGCTTGTTGAACGCATCGGTGTAGGAGCCCTGGAACACCAGGTTCACGGAGATGTTGGGCTCGGCGGCATCGAACTCCTTAACGAGCGCCTCGAGGGCGGTCGCGTTGGAGGCGGTCATCGAATGCCAGAAGTCGATGGTCACCGGGCTGGTGATATCGAATGGCGGCCGCGCGGGGACGGTGGGCGAAACCCCGGGGGTGCCGGGGCCGGGCGTTTCGCCGCCGCCGTTGCCGTCGCCGCCGCACGCCGGCAGGAGAGTGAGCGCGAGGAGCGCGAGGAGCGCGCTGAAGAAGAGTGCAGGGCGCATTGATTACCTCCTAACCTTTGACCGCGCCGGCGGTCAGACCACGGACGAGCTGCCGCTGGAAGAGCAGCAGCAGGATGAGGGTGGGCAGGAGCGCGATGATCGTGCCTGCCATGACCACGTTCACGCGGTCGATTTCGCCGCGGCTCAAGAGTGCCAGGCCGATTTGAACGGTGCGGTAGTCATCGTTGTTGGTGACGAGGAGCGGCCAGAGATACTGGTTCCAGGCCGAAAGGAAGGAAAACACGGCCAGCGAACCGATCGCCGGCCGGGCAAGCGGGATGCCCACCGACCAGAGGAAGCGCAGGTGCCCGTAGCCATCCATGGCGGCGGCATCGCGGAGCTCCGAAGGAATCGTCATGAACTGCTGGCGAAGGAGGAAGATGCCGAGCCCGGTCGCGGCGAAGGGGACAATCAGCCCCTGGTAGCTATCGAGCCATCCAAGCGACCGGACCGTCTGGAAGTTCGGGACGATCGAGACCTCCCACGGCACCATGAGCGAGCCGATGAAGAGGACGAAGATCAGCGTCCGCCCCGGGAAGCGCATGCACGCGAGCGCATAGCCGGCGAGCACCGAGGTTGCGACCTGGAGCACGGTGATGCCGGTGGCCATGACGAAGCTGTTGACCAGGTAGCGGCCCATGGGGACGGTATCCCAGGCATCGCCAAAGCTGCCGATGCCGAAGCCCCTGGGAAGCACGTTCGGCGGGTAGGAAGCGGCTTCGCCCGAGGGGAGGAGGGCGTTGATGACGGCCAAGTAGACAGGCCCCAGGACGATCGCCGAGCCGAACAGCAGCAGGCCGTAGGTGCCGAGCAGGCGGAGCGGGCGGCCACTCATCGGTAGTACACCCTCCCCCGGACCGCCCAGAACTGGAGAGCGGTGAGCACGGCGATGATGGCGAACAGCAGCAGCGATTGGACGCTCGCGCCGCCGACATCGCGGAAGCGGAAAGCGTCCTCGTAGATCGCGTAGACCATCACACGCGTTTCGCCCAGTGGCCCGCCGCGGGTGAGCACATCGATCTGGCCGAACGTCTGCAGCGCCGAAATGGTCGAGACGACCGCGACGAACAGCAGCGACGGCGAAAGCAGCGGCAGGGTGATGCGGAAGAAGATGCGGAGGGGGCCGGCGCCATCCATCTGCGCGCTCTCGTAGAGCTCTTCCGGGAGCCCCTGGAGCGCGGCCAGGAGGACGATGGTGGTGAAGCCGATCCCGATCCAGACCGAGGTGAGGCCGACCGCGAACAGCGCCCATTGGGGATCGGTGAGCCAGGAGATGGGCGTGCCCCCCGCTTCGCGGATGAGCCAGTTGAAGATGCCATTCTGGGGGTTGAGGAGGAGCGTCCAGGTGACGGCGGCGATGGCCACGGAGCTGGCCAGGGTGGAGCTGAAGATGGTGCGGAAGATGACGATCCCGCGGACGCGCTGGTTGGCCAGCAGCGCCAGGAAGAGCCCGAGCACGATGCCCATGGGCACGACGATGAGCACGAACTTCGCGGTTACCCAGAGGCTCTTGCGGAAGTCATCGTCATCGAGGACCCGCCGCCACTGGTCGAGGCCGACGTAGATATCGCCGCCGCCGAAGGGACTGGTTTCGTGCAGGCTCAGGTAGACGGCCCGGCCCAGCGGGTAGAACTGGAACAGGGCGAAGACGGCGGCCGCGGGCGCGATGAGCAGCAGGGCCAGCAGCCATTCGCCCGGGGACGACTCGTACCTGGCCGCGATGCGGGAGACGAGGCCCTTCACGGCAGCCGCTCCCCGGTGCGCGTATCGAAGAAGTGGAGGCTGGCGGGCGCGCACCAGAACGGGATGGCTTCGCCGGGGGTGGCGCGGACATGCCCCGGCGCAACAGCGACGAAGCTCGTATCGCCGGCGGCGCATTCCAAATTGACCTGTGCGCCGAGGTGCTCGGCGACCTGGAGCGGGGCGCGAAACGAAAGCGCGGCCGGGCCTTCGGGGACGCCGATATGGAGCGCCTCGGGGCGGACGCCGAGGGCGAGCGTCTCGGGGGCGCCCGGGGGTACGTGCGCGCTATCGAGGCAGATTTCGCCGCCGCGCGACTGGAAGCCGCCGGGCGTGCGTACGAGCGGGATGATGTTCATCGGCGGGCTGCCGATGAAGCCGGCGACGAACATGTTGGCCGGGCGGTCGTAGACCTCCTGGGGAGGCCCGACCTGCTGGAGCCGTCCGCTGGCGATGATGGCGACACGCTGGCCGAGGGTCATCGCTTCGACCTGGTCGTGCGTGACAAAGACGGTGGTGGTCTGGAGGTCTTCGTGGAGGCGGGCGAGCTCGCGGCGCGTCTGGACGCGCAGCTTGGCATCGAGGTTGGAAAGCGGCTCGTCCAT
>CAYUVT010000191.1:0-5667 GCA_964448165.1 uncultured Anaerolineaceae bacterium
ACCAGCTTCGGAGCAGCTGCCGTGGACGCCGCAGCCCGTGGCGGAACACCGCCGGGTGAGGGAGATTGCACACTGCCAGCGAACGTACCCGCTCCGGGTGCTCAATCGCCAGCAGCCAGGCGATCGCCCCACCCCAGTCGTGCCCCACGATGTGCGCATCGCGCTCACCCACGCACTCGATCAGGTGGATGATGTCTTCTTGCAGCGTTCCCGTGTCGTGTGGGCCCGTGGCGTCCGTTTCGTTGTACCCCCGCTGGTCGGGCACGATGACCCGGCAGTGCCGCCCGAGCGCCGCGATCTGGTGGCGCCACGAGTACCAGAACTCGGGAAAGCCGTGGAGCAGCACCACGAGTTCGCCTTCGCCGGCTTCCACGTAGTGCATCCGGATCCCGTTAATCTCGGCGTACCGGTGGTGGAGCTCGATGCCCTCGATTGCCGTTGTCATGCTGGCTCCGGGCTGCTGGGATACATCCAGCCTATCAAAGCACACGAAGCTGCAGGAACAGGTACAGCACCGGGAACACCGCCACCACCGAATCGAGCCGGTCCATGAAGCCACCGTGCCCGGGGAGCAGCCCCGAGGCGTCCTTCACGCCCATCCTCCGCTTCATCCAGCTCTCCAGCAGGTCTCCCAGGATCGCTGCGGGTGGCACGGCCACCGCCAGGTGCCAGATCGTCCCCACGCCCACTCCCGTATCGAACAGCGCGTTCAGCGCGAACACCGCGCCGCAACCCGCGATCGCGCCGCCTGCCGCTCCCTCCCACGTCTTTTTCGGGCTGATCTTCGGTGCCATCTTGTGCCGGCCTATCGCCCGCCCAACTGCGTAGGCGCCCGTATCCACGGCAAAGGTTGAAAGCAGCCCCAGGAAGAACCACTTCTTGCCGCCGTCAACGTCGCGCACGAGCATGAGTGTCGAGAGCATCAGCCCCAGGTACACCACCAGCCAGCAGTACACCCGGAACGGCTTCCGCGGCCCGAAGGCATTGGTCGGCGTGTAGCCCAGGATGCCGAACAGCACGGCAAACCCCGCGCCCATCCACAGAAAACGCGTGTCGACGTGCACCCCCGCAACCAGCACCGCCGGGATCACGAAAGTCGGACCCTGGCCAATCACCTGGCGGATGGGCATGGAGGGGATGAGCCAGCCGTGCACGAACTCCGCCGAGGCGAGAAGGGCGATGCCGGCCAGCACCAGCGCGAAGGGCCATTCGCCCAACCAGGCCACCGCCGCCACGAGCGGAAGCCCCACCCCGGCGGTCATCAATCGCAGCTGCAGGTTGGATCGCGCCACCTGCCCGAGTGTAGGCGGGCCGCCCTCAACGGGCGAAGCGCATCGCTTCAGGCTTTCTTGAACGCCTCGATGTCTTCCGGAAGCAGCCCACCAAACTTCCGCTTGCGCCGCCCGTACTCCGCCAGCGCGATGTCGATGTCCTCGCGCCCAAAGTCCGGCCAGAACGCATCCGTGAAATACAGCTCGGCGTAGGCCGATTGCCACAACAGGAAGTTCGAAATCCGCAGGTCGCCCGCCGTCCGGATCACCAGGTCCGGGTCCGGCATCGTGCCCGTCGAGAGGTAGCGGCCCAGCACCTCCTCCGTCACTTCTGCCGCCGGGACCTCTTCCTGAATGATGCGCCTGACCGCCATCACGATGTCGTCGCGCCCTCCGTAGCTGAAGCAGATGTTGAGCACCATGCCCGTGTTCTCCCGGGTCAGCTCGATCGCGTTCCCCACCCGCCGCTGGAGCCAGTCTGGCAGCGTCTCCAGGTGGCCCAACATCTGCAGCCGTACGTTGTTCTTATGGAGGTTCGCCAGCTCGCGCCGGATGAAAAAGTGCAGGAGCCGGATGAGCGCCCGGACTTCCGGCTGCGGGCGCTGCCAGTTCTCCGTGCTGAAGGCATAGAGCGTCAGGTACTTCACACCATGGTCGGCGAAACGCTCGATGACACGGCGGATGTTCTCCGTACCCGCCCGGTGCCCCGCCACGCGCGGCAGCCCGCGCTGCGTCGCCCAGCGCCCGTTGCCGTCCATGATGATCGCCACATGCCGTGGTACGCGGCCGCCCGAAATCGGCGAGATCAGGTCGCCCAGGAACTCCGCCTCGCCGCTCTGCCCTGCCGGGCTCATCGCGGATGCGTCAGGCTTCAAGGAGTTCCGCCTCTTTCTTCCTGGTCTCCGCGTCGATCGTTGCGATGTGGCGGTCGGTGAGCTTCTGCAGCTCCTCCTCGTGCCGCTTCAGGTCATCCTGGGAGACTGCCCCCTCTTTTTCCGCCTTGCGCAGGTCGTCGTGCGCATGCCGGCGCACATTGCGTACTGCCACCCTTGCGTCCTCGGCCTTGTGGTGCAGGAGCTTCACGAACTCCTTGCGCCGCTGCTCCGTGAGCGGAGGAATCGGCAGCCGCAGCGTCTGCCCATCGATTGCCGGGTTGAGCCCCAGGTCCGAACTCTGGATCGCCTTTTGCACCGCCGACACCGCACCACGGTCCCACACCTGCACGGTCAGAAGCCGCGCCTCCGGGGCATTGATCGTGCCCAGCTGCTTGAGTGGCGTGATTGCCCCGTAGTAGTCCACCGGAAGGGTTTCGATCAGGCTCGGGTGCGCCCGCCCCGTTCGAATGCCGTTGAGTTCGCGCCGGAACGCCGTGATCGCGCTGTCCATCTTCTCGTCTGCGGTCAGCAGGATCTCATCGGGGTCTGCCATTCCGTGTTCCCTCCTGCGTTCAGTGCTGTGCCGCGAGTTCCCCTTCGGGGTGCGACGACACCAGTGTTCCAATCCTATCGCCCCGGAGCGCGTGAAACACGGCATCGGGCGCCGCAACGTTAAAGACGACGATCGGAAGATGGTGTTCCATGCACATGCTCAGCGCCGTGATATCCATCACCTGCAGCCGCCGCTGGATCGCTTCCAGGTAGGTCACGTGCTCGTACTTCACCGCCGTTGGGTCCTTCGCCGGGTCGGCGTTGTACACCCCGTCCACCCCGTTCTTCGCCATCAGCAACGCTTCGCAGTCCGTTTCGATGGCGCGAAGGGCGCCCGCGGTATCCGTCGTCATGAACGGGTTGCCCGTCCCCGCCGCGAAGATCACCACCCGCTGCTTCTCCAGGTGCCGGATCGCGCGCCGCCGGATGTACGGCTCGGCAACCTGCGAGATCGGCAGCGCCGTCTGCGTCCGCACCACCACGCCCGCCTTCTCCAGCGCGTCCTGGAGCGCCAGGGCATTCATGATCGTCCCCAGCATACCGGCGTAGTCTGCGGTCGCCCGGTCCATCCCGGTCTCCGCAACCGTCGCGCCGCGCCAGAAGTTGCCGCCCCCGATCGAGACGGCAACTTCCACTCCCTCGTCCACCGCCATGCTGATCTGGCGCGCAAGGTCGTTGAGCGTTACGGGGTCGATGCCGAACGGGCGCCCGCCCATCAGGGCCTCGCCGCTCAGCTTTACCAGTGCCCTTCGGTAGCGCGCCATCCCGGGCTATCGGCCCAGTTCGAAGCGGACGAAGCGGCGCACCCGCACGTTCTCGCCGGTCTTCGCGATGGTGTCCTGGATCAGGTTCGCAATCGTCTTGCTCCCGTCGCGGATGAAGGGCTGGCTCATCAGGCAGACCTCTTCGTCGCTGCCTTCGATCTCCGCCCGCGCCGGGTCATCCGCCGAGACAACCTGTGGGTTCATGGCGGCGATTTGCATCGCGACGTTGCGGGCGAGCTCCCGGAAATCTGGCGTATTCGCCACGAAGTCGGTCTCGCAGTTCACCTCGACGAGCACGCCGATTCGCCCGCCCGCGTGGATGTAACTCTCCACCACGCCGTTCGACGTCTCCCGCTCGGCGCGCTTGGCCGCCGCCGCGATGCCCTTCTCCCGGAGGATGGCCTTCGCCTTCGCCGGGTCGCCGCCCGCCTCCTCGAGCGCGCGCTTGGCGTCCATCACGCCCGCGCCCGTCTCTTCGCGAAGGGCCTTGATCATCTCAGTCGTTACTGCCACGAGTCCTTCTACTCCTGCGCTGCTGATTCGCTGGTCGCCTGGGCGCCGGCCGGGATCACGGTCACGCTCGGCCCGCTTTCCGTCGCACCCTCGTCTTCCGGGCTCGCGCTGAAGCTGCCCGATTCGATCCCCGCCTCGGCTGCCTTTGCGAACTCGTCGGCGTGCGTCCCGGCGCCGGCGCCCGATTCCGCCGCCGCCCGGCCCTCAATCGCCGCGTCGGCCACCTTGCCGAGAATCAGCTTGATCGCCCGGATCGCGTCGTCGTTGCTCGGGATGGGGTAGGCCACCGGGTCCGGGTCACAGTTCGTATCCACCAGCGAAACGATCGGGATGTTCAACCGCTGACACTCCGCCACCGCGATGGCTTCCTTCACCGTGTCGATGATGAACACCGCCGCCGGCAGGCGGTCCATGTTCTTAATGCCGCCGAAGTACCGGTTCATCCGCTCGATCTCGTTGGCGATGTCCAGCTGTTCCTTCTTCGTCAGCCGCGAAAAATCTCCACGCGCCATCGCCGCCTCGAGATTGTGCAGGTGCCGGATGCGGCTCTGAATCGTCCGGAAGTTCGTCAACGTTCCGCCCAGCCAGCGGTTGTTCACGTACGGCAGGCCGGCCCGCTTGGCCTCCGCCTCAACCGTTTCCCGCGCCTGCTTCTTCGTGCCGATGATCAGCACATCCGAGCCGCCCGCCACCACATCCCGGATGAAGTTGATCGCCGCCTCAAGCCGCGTCACCGTCTGCTGCAGGTCGATGATGTGGATGCCGTTGCGCTCGGTGAAGATGAACTGGCGCATCTTCGGATTCCAGCGCCGCGTCTGGTGGCCGAAATGGACTCCGGCCTCCAGCAGTTGCTTCATGCTAACGGGGGTAACCAGGGGTGCCTCCAACGTACGGCGTCATAGATTTGGCCCACGCGAGCCACGGCGCCGCCAATACACACAACCCACCCATGATACCAGCGGCCCTCGCCCCGGTAAACGCAATCTCCCCCCACGCTTCAATCACTCACCTGGCGCAACATTTCCCCTTGACAGCCCCCACCGCCAATCGGTAGCGTTTCACGCTAAGGAAGGAGGTGATGCGCATGGACTATCACAGTCGTAGTTACGGCCTGACCTTAGCGCTGGAGGTGACCTCCTCCTAGGGCAACCGAAGAGGAACCACCTGCCCTCCTAAGACTCCGGTCTTAGCTACGCCAGGGCCCCGGAAAACTTCCCGGGGCCCTTTTCTCTGCCCAACATTCATGCAACCAGACGCCCGCTTCGATCCCGCTGCCTTTCAGTCCGGCCTTACCACCGCTTCTGTGGGGCGCTACCTCCTCTACCGCTCCATCACCGCCTCAACCATGGACCTCGCCGCTCGCGAGGCGCACGAAGGCGCGCCCCACGGCACCATCGCTTTCGCCGAAGAGCAAACCGCCGGCCGCGGCCGCCGCGGCCGCTCCTTCTACAGCCCCGCCGGAAAGAACCTCTACTTCACTCTCGTCCTCCGCTGCCCCATCGAGGTGCACCGCCGTCTGCCCCTCATCGTCCCCGTCGCCGTTTGCGCCGCCATCCAGGCCGAGCTCCCCACCGCCCGCATCAAGTGGCCCAACGACATCTGGATCGGCGACCGCAAGGCCGCCGGCATGCTCATCGACGCCGAGCTCACCCCCTCCGGAGCCATCGCCCTCCCGGGCATCGGCATCAACGT
>CAYUVT010000192.1:0-5639 GCA_964448165.1 uncultured Anaerolineaceae bacterium
GCGAAGTCGCTCTCATCTTTCCCCCGACGCATCGGGAGGCCGGATTTGGCACCTTATCTAATGCGGACAGGTTGCCTGGGCTTCAAAGGGCCGGTCCCTCTGCCCAATCTTGATATGAGCGGCCACGGGCGGTTGTTGCACGACATCGTAGCGCACGTGGCCGGGACGCGGCAAAACGGACGGCCGGGCAACTTGCCCGGCCGTCCCGTTCCGGTTGGCACTATTTGCCCGTCTTCACGTAGCTCACGCAATCTCCCTGGTTCTTGAACGGACTTCCGTCTGCCCTGACGAGCCTCGCCCATGCGCCCTGCTTGCACCCTTCGGCGGTGGTGGCTACCTGAGAGGCGAGCACCTGCACATTGATGTCGCTGCTCTTATCCCAGCCTTTGCAGGGGCCCGATGCCGAGTCGCACTCAAATGCCCCCGAACCCAGGTCGCTCAAGTCCCACGCAAGGTAGCGGTCATCGGAGCCATCGGCCGTCACACCTCCCTTTCCCGCATTGGAGGCGTGGTTGAACCAGTAGTAGTCGACACCCGTCCGTAGAGCACCATCGACAGCGAAATAGACCTTGGTGCCACCAGGAACCACCCATCCGAGGCCCGTAAACCGGTTTTCCCAGATCCGAATCATCGCTCCCGACGTGCCTTGATAGTGGGCTCCGCCTGCATAGGTCACCGGTGCGTGGATGATGTTTGGATTGGAATTCAGGTTGCTGTCGCTCGTCAAAGTGCCTGTGGCCAACGGACTGAGTGAAGCATCCGTGAGACCCCCGTAGAGCGTCACACTCTCGAACCGGTCTCCGATCTCGTGTCCGAAAGCGTTGACGTCTGTGGGCGAGCCCCCGACGGACCAGGTGCGAATCTCTGTCACGACCCAGACCTCTCCGGGCGCACCGACGGTGAAGTCGTCACCTGTGATCCACCCTTCGCCGAACGCCCACGCCACATTGCTGCGGTCGCTGCCCGCTCCGTTGTTGAGATTGGCTTCGGGAAGGCCACGGTCGAACACTGGTGTGCCCCCCGTTGCGAGTGCCGGTATGGCGATCATCGCTACGAGACCAACGACGACCGTAAACGGTACCGACCACCGGTTCCTCATGAGAAGACTCCCATCTGGCGCGCAGCGCGCACCCCTCTCGCGCCGCACCCCGCAGCAGGTCACGGCCCGTACCTTCGTTCCGACGTAGCGAATGTGGCTTGCTCGAGAAACGCTCTGCCCCGGAAACGCTCCTTTCCGGGTCGCGAAGAGAAGCCGCGGTGCCAGGCACCGCACCCCGCACGGGGACTTAGCGCGTGCTAAACTCCCCTGCGCAAGGCGCTCTCACGTTCTCCTTGCGACCGGCCCCGCCGCGGTTGCCGCCGCGCCGGGGCCTTTCTGTATCGCTGGGATATCAGGGTTTCCCCTGGGCCAGCGCATGGTGACAACACCGGAAACATCGCGTCAATAGTTCGCTTCCCGCCACTGATCAGCCTGCGAGCTATCGCGACGTGAGATGTCGCGAAAACCGGCCCGTCACCAGCCTTCGAGGGTGTGCATGAGGCGGCGCCCAGATTCGCGGATCACATAAATGTTGGAGTTTCGTAAGAATTCACACCCCTGGCGAACTCATCCCACCGGTGTGAGCCCGAATGCCTGGATCGCCGCCACCAGCACCGCGGGGTGGATCGCCCGCCCCAGCAGCTCGTCCAGGTACCGGATGCTAAACGGGTCCCCCCGTTCCATCCCTGCCCCCTGCGCCAGGATGTCGGCGTAGTCCTGCGCAAGGTCCTCGGTGGGCGATGTTGCCAGGTCGATCTGCGGATACGCCGCCACGATGAACTCGGCGAATGAGCCATGCTCGCTGTTGGTCCCCGGCAAGATCCTGGTAACCCCCGGGCTCGGCAGCACGCCGATCGACTCGGGTAGGCGCCCACCGCTGTTGATGAGCGCCACGGCGTCGATGTTCAGCTCCCGCGCGACCCGTGTCTTTGCCCGCGCGAGCTCCGGCTCGGCTGCCACAAGGTTCAGGTACAGCAGCCCATCGAAGGCGGTCGCCGCCAGCTCTTCGGCCCGCCCGTCGAGCCCATCGCAGTGCACCGCCTCGTGCGCGAGAATCGGCATCAGGTGCTCGATCCGCTCCCCCTCGGCGAACGGGTTGACCGAGATCACCCTCGCGCCGCTGCCGAGATAGGTCACGCGCGCAATCAAATTCGCGTCGCCCGGTGGTGGTTCGAATGCGATCCGCGCCGCCGGAAGGCCCGTGCAATTTTCTCCCGTGAGCAACGACTGGATCGCCGGCTCGGCAAACGTCCCGGTGAGCGCCGCGATCGCCGCCCGCAGCTTGGGTGATGTCACGATGTCCGCCGGGATGGCGTCGTAGGTGAGCAGCGCATCAGTGAAGGTCTGCGGGTCCACCTGCCGCTGGTTGAGGTGGAATTCCAGCGCCTTCCGCTGCGCTGAGGCGTCACGGTCCTGCTCGCTTACTTCCGCCACTACCGCCGCATCGTAGAACGACGGGTCCGAAACCTGGAGCTCGGTCGAGGCCAACAGGACCAGCGTCGGATTGAGGTCGCCTTCGACCGTGACCTCCATCTCGCCGGTTGCCGTTGCATCAAATGCGCGCCGGGCGACTTTCAGCGTCGCGCCGTCCGGGATGAGCGTATCGACCTTCAGCACAATCGCGCGTGACTTGCGTTCCGCCGAGGCTACGAAGACGCGCTTCGTGCCGCCTGTAGCCTGCGGCACCTCGAATTCGAAGTGCGAGGCGAGCGGCACCCTCGATGGCGCCAGCTCGAACGGCCGATCGAACCGCACCGTCACCGTCGACCGGAGAGTTGCCAGTCCGTCGACCACGTCGCGTTCCGCGACCGCCGAGGCGATCTCCGGAGGCGGCCCCGTGTTCCCGTCCGAGTTGCACGCGACCATGGCCAGGGCCACCACCAGGATGGCCACGACCGGCGGTAGCCGGCGCGCTGGCACGCCTGTGCCTCCCATTACCTGCCCTGGTATTCCGGCTTGCGCTTCTCGGCGAAGGCGCGCGGACCCTCCTTCGCGTCCTGCGTCGCCATCAGCCTTCCCAGCGCCAGGTCCTCGAAAGCGAGGCCGTGGTCGAGCGGCATGTCGAGGCCGCGGCTGATGGCTTCCTTCGCGGCCCGTACCGCCAGCGGCCCCCGCTCGCAGATCGTGTTCGCAATCTGGTGTGCCCGGTCCATCAACTCTTCTTTTGGAACGATGTGCGATACCAGGCCGATGCGCAGTGCGGTCTCGGCATCCATCTGCTCACCGGTG
Organism: uncultured Anaerolineaceae bacterium; assembly: GCA_964448165.1. Lineage (GTDB taxonomy): Bacteria > Chloroflexota > Dehalococcoidia > Tepidiformales > Tepidiformaceae > Amarobacter. The sequence goes on from CAYUVT010000192.1 coordinate 3,269, forward strand.
AGGATCAGGTAGTTCGCCCAGGCCTGCGGTATCGCCCGCGGCATGCGCTGCGTGCCCCCGGCTCCCGGCATGATCGCCCAGCGCACCTCGGGCAATCCGAAACGGGCATCCGGAGTGCAGATCCGGATGTCACACGTCAGGGCAAGCTCCATCCCGCCCGCAAGGCAGAAGCCATTAATCGCCGCAATGATCGGCTTGTAGATCGGCATCCGCTTGGTGAATCCGCCAAACGGGACGGGCCGGCCGCCTTCGAACTGGTTCTCGCCCCTCGCTGTCGCCACCAGGTCCATCCCGGTCGAGAACGACTTCTGGCCCACGCCCGTGAGGATTGCGACGCGGAGATTGTCATCGTCCCGGAAATCCTCCCAGGCCCGGTACATTTCGCCGGATGTTTGCGCGTTGATGGCGTTGAGTTGCGGCTCCCGGTTGATGGTGAGCACCGCGACGGCGCCCTTCTTCTCGTAGATGATGTTTTCGAAGGAATGGTCCGCCATGATGCCACCTCGTTCCGGGCGAGTTCGATGCGCCTGAAGGATACTCCGCCGGGGGAACCCCCCGCGACCGGCAGCAGTTACCGGGAGGTCAAGGTCAAACCAGATGGTACGGAGCTGGCCTACCAAACGAGCCTGGTGCACCGCGAAACGCGCCTGGTCATCGTCCGCTTCCTGATGCAAAAAGGCGGCGGGCCACCCCACATCCCGGTGGTCGTCCCCGCCCGCTCCGTGTCCTACGGCTACTTCTGGGCCCGTCGCCCCTACAACGTGTACCGCTGGCTCAGCCCGGACGGCACCCTGATCGCGCACCGGTTCGATGCCGTGACGGAAGTCCAGATCGCCGGCGATGAGGTACGCTACCGCGATCTCGCGCTCGATTGGTGGGCACTGCCGGATGGCACGCTGATCGAGGAAGACCGCGACGAACTCGAAGCGCTCGCCGCCGCGGGCGCCCTCAGCGCGGCCGATGTTGAACGCGCGAACGAGGCCGCCCGCCAGGTCTTCAGCCGCTACCGCCACATCATCGATGAGGTTGAACGTCTCGAGCGGAAGTTCGTCCCATCCACATGACCCCCTTTACAGCCGCCGCCCCGGCCTGAATACTCCGGCCCATGCTCAAAGCCCTGCGCCGCTACCTCAATGCGTTCCTCATCGGCTTCATCGTCACCGCCGTGGTCTACCTGTTCGTCCGCTTCGATGCCGATGCCGTGTTCCTGGGGATCATCATCGGCGCCGCGGGCGGTGTCGTGGCCCTGGTGGGCTACATCTACCTCGACCGCAAGTTCGGCACTGAGGAAATCCTCTACGACAAGGACGGCAACCCCGTCCGCCGCTAGCCGCCAGCCCCAGGCCGCCGCACACTCCGCAAGGTGAGCACACCAGCATTCGCCGGCACCCGCGCCGCGTTCGGCGCGCTTTCCCCCCACCGTCAGGGGCTGCTCGCGGTGCTCGGCGCGGCGGTCCTCTGGAGCACCGGGGGCCTCTTCATCAAGTGGGTCTCCCTCGATGCCCTGGGTGTCACCATGTGGCGCTCGCTCCTGGCGGGGATCACCATGTATGTCGTCGCCCGGCCCGCCATTCGCGCGCCCTGGCGCACCAGCCGCCTCACCTGGGCTATCGCCGTCAGCTACGCGCTCACTCTGGTGATGTTTGTTTCCGCCACCAAGCTCACCACGGCCGCGAACGCCATCTTTCTCCAGTACACCGCCCCGCTCTACTTGCTCGTCACGGGGGCGCTGTTCCTCGGCGAACGGGCCACCCGCGTCGACTTCGCCACCGTCGCGGTCGCCTTCGGCGGCATGGGCCTGTTCTTTGTCGGACGGCTCGAAACCGATGCCCTCGGGGGCAACGTGCTGGCAGTGCTCTCCGGTGTCTCGCTCGCGGCGATGTTCACCCTCCTTCGCGCGCCGTCCTGTACCCCTGCGACCCGCCCCGAGGCGATGATGCTCGGCAACATCCTCCTCGTCGTTGGCCTCTTCGCTGTGAACGCCGCCAGGGGATCGAGCGAGCCTTTCACGCCTGGTCTGCGCGACTTCTTCGGCCTTGCCTTCCTTGGTGTGGTGCAGATCGGGTTCGCTTACCTGCTCTTCGGCTTTGGCGTCGCTCACGTACAGGCACTCGAGGCATCCCTCATCGGCATGCTCGAGCCGGTGCTCAACCCCGTCTGGGTCTTTATCTTCCTTGGCGAGACGCCCGGCTGGTGGGCTGTGCTGGGTGGCGCGATCATCGTTGCCGCTGTCACCGTGCGGACCGTGCTGAGGGAGCGAGGCCGGGCCGATGCCAGTCTCGCCGTGCTCCCCGCCGACATATGAATGCGCCTCCGTCCATCCTCGAGGTCTACGCCGCCCTCGACCGAATGCATGCCTGGCGTGGCTGGC